>JAMPCO010000042.1 GCA_023666145.1 Prevotella sp.
CATCGAACATCACGTCTGTTGAAAATAAAAACACCGAAACATGCAGATGCATACAAGTTCTTACACAATAACCCAAATCATACTTTATGGATTTTTACCATTGATAATCAACGCATAAAACTAACATATAAATATGGAGAAAAGAAAAATGAAACTGAACGCAATCTTATTAATATTATGTTGTCTTGGCTTGGTCGCTTGCGACGACCCGGGGGCATGCAATAAAATGACCGCTGCACAATTTTTTGTTGATTTTAGAGCCTCTAGTGGTTATCCGATTGATTGGTCGCTACAATATATAGCAGACGAATATATTTTAAAGGTTGATAAGACAGAGTATATCGATAAACGATACGGTTCAAGAGTCTGTCAAATGACAGCAAAAAACGTTGGGCATCATATGATTTCGCCAGATGCTTGTAATGTTTGTTATGTGTATACTCCAAGGACAAAATCTTATTCCATAGCAACAGGGATGCCAGGCTGTTGTAAACCATATGATGCCCGCCTGTTATTTGTATTCATACAATAAATGTACAGTGTTGCATCATTCGCCGATATACGGCGGTATTTTTTTATGAATTCATACCTGTGGCGTATTTGTGTCGCTGGTTGGCGAATATTTATACACCACCCCGGTCGGGGTGGTGTATAATTTATTATTCTGTATCAGGTTCTGTTTGGGCAAAGAACTCTGATTCTGATGTGCCTGTTGCGTCCAGCAGTTTTGACAATGTTTGGCTGGATGGCCAACGTGGTTTGCCATATTTATCGTAGCGCTTGCTTTTGTTAAATGTTGTCGCATCCAATCCACATTCTTTTGCCAGGCCGGAACAAGATTTTCCCAATTTCGCTGCCAAACCGTCTATTGCCAACCATAACCCCGTATGTGTCATATCCTTTCCTTTTTATTTATTTCTTTCTTTTACCTATCTGTAATATATACATAATCGGGTATCCAATCCTATTGGAAAGAATTCCTTTTGTAGACATGTGCCTGATTTGCATACAGTTGGTAAAATGTTTGCACTTAATAATACTAGAATTTTATATAAAACACAACTTAAAATTGATATAAAATTGAAAAATATAAATGTTTTTACAAATTTTGATTCATTTCACTAATCTTTATATTCTCCTTCACACGGTGTTTTTTTCGAAATATGGCAAATAGAGGCAACAAAAATGGGTGTGGAGCCAAACAAAAAAACGCGCCAATATAACGGATTTTCGATTTCATGATATTCGCCGAACGTTTGGCCGTTATCAGGCCATAAACGGTGCCTCGTCGTTTGTGTTGGGGCGTGCCCTGGGGGACAAAACGGACGCCGCAGTCCGTGTCTATGATCATCTGACCGACGATCCGGTCCGCCAATCAATCCAATCCGCCGCTAACATGATGCTGGGGTATGCAAATATTTCAAAGGATTTATAGTCGTCATTGGTATACGTCTTTTGTGTTGATTTTTTGATGCTTTTCTGATATAATGCAAATCAAGTTAAGTAGGCAACATTTGTTGCCATTTTTTTATATTTGAACCACCATATGCGGTGGTTCTTTTATTAGCATAAGGAGATATATATGGCAAAATTGCCAGATAATATAATGGGCTTGATGAAAAGTGACGCGTATACTAATTCCAACAATCCTAACCACGCAAGTGTTGCCGCACAGGTCGCCAAATATTTTCAAGACAAATACGGTAACAGCACAACCGATGCCACGGGGCGTAATGTTGCCATTCGTAAAGTGTGGGTTTGGCATGCAGAACTGGACGACAGAGTATGCGAAGAATGCGAAAGTTTTTCAGAAGAAATTTATGAAAATGAATCCGATATACCCGAACACCCGCATCACCCCAATTGCCGCTGTTGAATAGAAGAAGTATATATGGATGACACAAACAACCAAATACCTGTTAAAAAATTCGATGATTATAACGACAAAAGCAGACATTTAGAAGGTGGATATGAAGACGATCCAAAAAAGATAGATCAGCCAACAAACAGTGGCATAACTGGACCAACATTAAAACAATACAATAAATTACATCCAACATTTAACTTTCCTGATAATGTAAAAGATTTGACCTCGGAACAAATAGACCAAATATACAAAGAATTATTTTTTGAAAACCGCAGAATAGACGAAATTGAAAACGAAAGAATGGGATATGCAATATACGATATGGGGGTTATGAGTAAGTTTAAGAACGTGGTGAAATTAGTCCAAGAAACTATCAACGAAGTGACTAATGACAATGTTTCTGTCGATGGTATAATTGGTGATGAAACCATAAATGCGCTTAATAAAATCCCAGATGACAATGTCGATGATTTTATGGAAACGCTCAAAGAAAACCGATTGGAATACTTGCGAGGCTTGGACACTTGGGACGAATATGGGCGCGGATGGACCGCGCGCACAAATAAATATTGATTTGTTACGCGACTGTCTGCAATACTGTATTACATGAGGTTCTTGCTAGTACTATTTGCAATTTTATTACCAAACGTTTCTAATGCGGTCAGCTGGGATTTTATACGCAACCACTATGAATGGGGACAGAATTCCGAACAAACTAAGCCAACCAAAAATGTTGCACGGATAAACGCGTTTGCTGTAAACCAGGAAAAACTGGATATGTACCGCGCGGCTCATCCGCGGTACCATTTCCCGGCAAAAATAAAAGACCTGAATGAAAAGCAAGCCGAGCAGATTCTTAATTATTTCTGGGACAATTACAGATTTGGCGATTATAAGTATGATGAAATCCAAGAAAAAGTCTGGGATATGATGATTCATATGTCTATGGCAGACTTGGAACGTGAGATAAACGAGTGCATTCGTAAATATTACCATTTAGGTAAATATTATGAAGGCCCCGATTGGGCCAAGAAAGAAACGCCGGACTTTTATGCGCCATTCGGGTCTGTGGCGTCTGTCGAATTGCTAAATGGTATGCAGCCCAAAGACATACCGGGCTTTTTGATAATCTTAAATACGGTGAAATATTAATTATTTGTGACAAAGTAGCAAAAGTGTGAAATTTACCGAAATATTCATTGTAAAAAGTGTAATGTTTCGCAAAATATTCGTTGAATTTTGTGTAAATAAATGCAATCATATACACGAATAAAAGGGGCCATAATATGAAAAGATATGCAATATCAGCCTTGGAAAACTGGAAAAATTCGCCAAACCGAAAGCCGTTATTGCTTTACGGCGCGCGCCAAGTTGGAAAGACATGGCTTGTTCGGGATTTTGCGTCCAAATATTATGGCAACTTGATAGAATTGAACTTCTTTACCAACGAACGCCTGCGCCAGATTTTTGATGCAAACATATCGCCTGAATTTATCATTGGCCAGTTGGAATTGCTGTATAACACCAAGATAGATCCGCAAAAAACATTATTGTTCTTTGATGAAATCCAGGAATCGCAACGTGCCATGGATGCATTAAAAGCGTTTAATGATTTGGCTCCACAGTATAATATTATCGCCGCAGGCAGTTTCCTGGGGGGTGTGACTGCCCGTCAACCGGTT
>JAMPCO010000043.1 GCA_023666145.1 Prevotella sp.
GGAAACGTTGTCGGCGATTTTGTCGGCGGCACGTGATACAAACAGTCCTGTAATTTTGGCGGTCAGTGAATCTGCATTAAAATATATGGGTGGCGACACATTGATGGGATTAATTGGCGGGCAGAAATTATCCCCAGAAAAAGGTGTGGCACTGCATCTGGATCATGGGGGCAGTTTTGATGCATGTTGCCGCGCAGTGGAATTGGGCTTTTCGTCTGTTATGATTGATGCCAGTAAATTGCCAATAGATGAAAACATTGCGCTGGCGCGGCGTGTTGTCGAAATGGCGCATCCGCATAATGTATCGGTAGAGGCCGAGTTGGGAACCCTGGCCGGAATCGAAGATGAAAATACGTTTGGCACAGAATCCAGTTATACAAATCCGGATGATGTTGTTCGCTTTGTAAAAGAGACAGGGTGTGATTCATTGGCAATTGCGATTGGTACCAGTCATGGTGCATATAAACGTAAATCAGATACAGAAGAATTGCGGTTTGATATCTTGGCCGATGTTGCGGAACGCTTGCCAGGATTTCCATTGGTGTTGCATGGCGCATCCAGTATTCCACAGCATTTTATTGAAACGATAAATGAATATGGTGGTGCGATGCGTGATGCCCGTGGAATCGCGGTTTCGCAGTTGCAACGTGCGGTAAAAATAAATATATGCAAAATAAATGTCGACAGTGATTCACGCCTGGCATTTACGGCCGGTGTTCGTCAAAGCCTGGTACAGCATCCTGATGGATTTAATCCGCGTGATTATCTGGGGGCAGGGCGCAAATTAATGTACGAAAATTGTGTCGATGAAATAAAAAATATTATGGGTTCGAATGACATTTTTTATAACTAGAGTGAAGATAATAGAGTGTAGAGGTTAGATAGAATGTTATAACTATTTTTTATCATCTATATTCGCCAATGAAAATAGGACGGACGAAATCAATGACTGGTACGGGACGTGTTGTTGGTCGGCCAGTTCTTTTATTTTATCCAGTACCGGGCGCGGAATGCGCATATTAATAACACAATCTGATTTGTTGAACGCCTTGTATGCGGCGTATTCTTTTAACAAAGATTCAATGTTCATTATGAACAATTGCTGCATAACATTTGGCATAGACAACACTCCATACAATCAACAATACTGACGTCTTTACAAGTGACTATATCAATGTAAATACAAATGTCAATACAAATGTAAATGCGGCTGTGTCGACGTGTGTATTGTGGGTTGTGTTGTTGTTTGTGATGGTGTTTGTGTTGGTGTGTGATTTGGGTGCTTCTGTCTTGCATTTTGGAATTGTTGCGGGTAAAATTAGGCATAAGAATTTTTATCAGGAAAGGATATTCGTATGTTAAAGCGTGTTTTTGCGTTGATTGTTTTGTGTGCGATGGCGGTTATGCCAGCGCGTGCGGAATTAAAGGTTGATATTATTGCCGGTGCCACCGACCCTATATCAATCGCGGTTCAGAAATTTGAACGTGGTGACGATGTGTCCGCAAATGACGCGGCAATGATACGCAGTGTGGTTGAAAACGATTTGAAGACCACTGGCATATTTCGTATCGTGTCGCATGACGCATTTCCAGAATATGTAAAAATGGGGGCTATGCCAAACTTTAAATCATGGATGGCGATAAAGACCCAGGTGCTGGTTCAGGCAAAATTGACTTTGGATGCGTCAAAACGCTATAAACTGGAATTCTATGTCTGGGATGTAAATGGGGCAGAACAGATAGAGGCACAATCACTGGTTGCATCAAAAAAATCAGCACGTCGCTTGGCGCATATTATGGCGGATGCGATATATGAACGCCTGACCGGTGAAATTGGTTATTTTGATACACAAATAATATTTATTGCAGAAACCGGGCCAATATCTGCGCGTGTAAAGCGTATGGCAATTATGGACCAGGACGGTTATGGTATGCGGTATTTATCAGATGAAAATACCTTTGTTATGTCGCCGCATTTTTCGCCAAATATGCAGACGGTTGTATTCTTGTCATATCGTGACGATGACCCGATGGTTTGGGCATTGGATTAGGATACGGGTGAACAACGCAGACTCGGGCAATTTGGCGGGATGAGTTTTGCGCCGCGCTTTTCACCCGACGGTTCTAAAATAGCATTGTCATTGGTTAAAAATGGTATTACGCATATATATGAATATGATATTGAATCCAAGGCATTGCGTCAATTGACGTTTGGTAATTCGCTGAATACCAGTCCGTCTTATTCCCCCGATGGCAAGAAATTGGCATTTAATTCCGATCGGTCGGGGCGTCAACAGATTCACGTATTAGATTTGGCGACGGGTGAAGAAAGTCGCCTGACATACGGGGCGGGCAAATATGCAACACCTGCGTGGTCACCGGACGGGCAATTTATCGCGTTTACCAAGATTGCAGATGATACGTTCTATATCGGTATTATGGATCCACGTGGTAGAAATGAAAAAATATTGGCCGGTGGCTGGTATATGGAGGCACCATCATGGGCGCCAGGCTCGCGCCGTGTTGTATACTATGAAACAGAAAAGGCATTGGATGGCCTGGAACGCATCAGTCATATTCGCAGTGTTGATATCACGGGGCATAATATTTATGATATTGAATTACCAGATGGCATAAATGGTACAGAACCGACGTGGTAGCCCAGATTGCCGTAAAAAAATCCCCATTTGGGGATTTTTTTAGAGTGAAGATAATAGGTAGTAGAGTGAAGGTATTTGTAAGTTTCTTGTCGGGATTAATGTTGTTAAGTACGGCATATGCCGTGCCGGCACGTGTTGGCTATATTGTTGATGGTGATACGTTTTCAGGTGTTGTAAGGTTAGAAGATGATATTGAAATTTCTGTGCGTATTCGTCTGCGTAATGTTGATACGCCTGAATTGCACGGTGGGTGCGTAAATGAAATCATAATGGCGAATTTGGCACGCGACAGGTTGGCGGAACTGATGCCTGTTGGGTCAACGGTTGATTTGCAGAATATCAAGGATGACAAATACTTGGGGCGAATTGATGCAAATGTAATTTTGCCTGACGGTCGTGATGTGGGCGATGTATTGATTGCTGAAAAGCACGGCCGGCCATATGGTGGTGGCCGACGCGCCCCATGGTGTGATTAAAATAAATTCTAAGAACCGTAATAGCAATTTTGACTTAGGGTGAAAACACCTGTTTTATCCATATACAAATTCTTACTGGTTCCAGATCCTGATGCGATATAGCATGAATATATATCGGTAGATCCCGCCTTGGATGTGCCTTCGACTTTGTCCAGTGGGAAATATTCGCCGTCTTCATATTCTGCCCAAAAGAAATCTGCATTTGGGCACTTTATACATGGTCCGGTTTCTGTTTTTGCGTAATATCCAGCATTGCATGATACGGGTGTATCGTCCCCACCATCAGAACCACCGATATTGGGGTCATCATATGTTCCAGATACCCATCCTGTGTTGGTACAT
>JAMPCO010000044.1 GCA_023666145.1 Prevotella sp.
TCATTGGCATCATCGCGGTACTTTCGGGTTGTGGCGGCCTGGCCTGGTTCATCGTCTCCATCAACAAAGCCAAACGCCAATCCGTCGCGAAAGCCACCCCGAAAAACAACACCAAAGCCAAATTGGCGTAAGGGCACGCGGGCAAAAGTTGGGCACAAGCGTTGCGTGTGCTTTGTTGGAAAAGACCTTGACATGACGGGGTGGCGGAAGGTACGCTGGGGTTGGAGTGTAAAGCAAAATGTTAAGTGTCAAAGAGTTAACCAAAACTTACCGTACGGGTAAGTCGAAAACCAAAAATATCGTTACTGCGTTGGACCATGTTTCCATTGATTTCCCCGAAACGGGGTTGGTGTTTTTATTAGGGAAAAGCGGCAGCGGTAAATCGACTCTGTTAAACAGCATTGGCGGATTGGATGGCTTTGATGCCGGTGAGATTATCATCAAAGGAAAGTCCAGTCAAGATTTTACGCAGAGCGATTTCGACAGTTACCGCAACACGTTTATTGGTTTCATTTTCCAAGAATACAACATCTTGGAAGAATTTACCGTGGCGAAAAACTTGGCTTTGGCGATTGAGTTGCAAGGCAAGAAACCCGATAAAAAAGCGATTAACGACTTGTTGGAGCAAGTGGATATGTTGCAATACGCGAACCGCAAACCCAACCAATTATCGGGTGGTCAAAAGCAACGGGTGGCGATTGCGCGGGCGTTAATTAAAAATCCCGAAATTATCATGGCGGACGAACCGACGGGTGCATTGGACAGCAACACGGGGCGCCAAGTCATGGAAACGTTAAAACACTTATCGCAAACCAAGTTAGTGATTATCGTTTCGCACGACCGCGAATTTGCTGAATTGTACGGCGACCGCATTGTCGAATTAAAAGATGGACACGTGATTCGCGACGTAACCAAAAAGGCGGTGCCTGCCACCAAAATCAATGAAGGTGTCAGCGTGATTGACGACAAATTGATTCACATCAAGCAAGGTCAAAAATTATCCGCCAAAGATTGCCAATTGGTGATGGAAAAAATTCAAGCCAATGCTGACAAAGGGGACACGTTAATTTCGTTGGATGCGGAAGCCAACCGCACGATTAAGAAAACACAAAACATCACCGACAATGGCGACAAAGAAGCGTTCCTAACCACGCAAAAGGACGACATTCAAACCAAAACCTATGGCTCACACGATTTGCGTTTGATTAAATCGCGTTTCAAATTTACCGATTCTTTCAAAATGGGCGCCAGTTCCTTGAAAAACAAAGTCGGTAAATTGATTTTTACTATTTTATTGTCGTTCTTTGCGTTTACCGTGTTTGGTGTGGTGGATACTTTGTCCTGCTGGAACCGTCCGCAATCCGTGGCCGAAGCGGTGGAAAAATCGGGACAAACCAATGTGGTCTTCCAAATGAAATATTTGCGCGATACCGACGGTTATGCTTATTGGGATACCGACAGCACGCCTTTATCCATGTTAAAGGAATTGCAAGACAAATTTCCCCAACACAACATTAAAGGCGTGGTGGGGTCGGCGCGTTATTCCTACCAGACATTGAGTAATTTCACCTTAAATGACGATCCTTTTTATCTCGATTCCAACAACAGTGACCCGTTGTACAGTGCGAAAATTTCGGGGGCCATGACTTTGACCGACGCCGAACGGGAATCTCTGGGCTTTACGTTAGTGAAAGGGCATTTACCCACGGCGGCGCACGAAATTTGCATTTCCCAATACACATTCAATGCTCTCAAACAATTAACCAAAGACAACGCTACCAAAATTACCGATGACAATCTTTTGGATTTGCAGGTTTATTTATACAGTCAAAATGTTCACATTGTGGGCGTGATTGACGACCATACGGATTACAGCAAATACACCCAAATGTCGGAACAAGAACGGATGAGCAGCAGCAACCAATATACGATTGACGAATATTTCAGCAAATCTTTGATGCGTGTGGTTTATGTAAATGAAACACTGTATGAATCTTTATTGACCGCCAACAATGCAAGCAGTTCGTTTGACGTTGATGTGCAATATGACGGTGAAAGTGGCTATCTCTATATTTACGCCGATCAAGGCCTCGATTTACAAGCCGCTTACCAAAGTTATAATGATAATATTTACAATCACTACGACGGCGATGGATACAAATTTATTTATCAGGATTATACGTTGAAAAAATATAGTTACAGCGATACCCAATGGACAATGTATCAAGGTGATAAAGCAGTTTATCGATTCGACGAAAGCAAATATTATTACCTTGAAGACTCTGGTTATCAATATGGTTACTATCTAGAAGATCTGGAAAATAACGTAAAATATTATGGTGAGGACGAAGTTAACCAAAAATTGAACGACTTGGGGTTTGGCACGATTCAATCGTATGAATTTTATTATGTTCCTGCTAATTTCAAATTAGCACCACTCACTGTCACCCAATTTTTTGACGAATATTTAGTTTATTACCAAGGTGGCATCGAAAATTTGCAAGTGGACGAATACACCTTAAAGCCGTTGGCGGACGACGAAATTATTTTGCAGGAATCCACATTGTCGAGTTGGCTGGGAACGAATTGGCGTAACCGTTTGGACGAAGGCTTCACCATTGACCTTAAACTTGGTTACCGCGATCTGGGTACATTCAAAGTGGTGGGCGCGCGGGATTATGGTGGCGTTTATCTGTCTACGGCGGCTGCACAAAAGATTATGGCAGCCCGACAAGGCGTGGGAATGTTCGTGGCACATTTACAGGGCGACAGCAGTGACGCGGATTTGATAAAATATTGTGAAACCGAACGCGACGGCATTAAGTTTGTGGTGCAAAATGAAACCACGACCATTTTGGATATGTTGGAAGAAATTATTCTTTCGGTGGCTAAAATCTTCATGTATATTGCGATTGCGTTTGCGGTGTTCGCGGCCTTAATGTTGATGAACTTCATTGCGACTTCCATTGCCTATAAGAAACGGGAAATCGGGGTGCTGCGGGCGTTGGGTGCGCGGGGCAGTGACGTTTTCGGCATTTTCTTGAACGAAGGTATTTTAATCGCGTTGATTAACTTCGTTTTGGCGGCCGCCGCGACCTTGATTGGTTGCAGTATTTTGAACAATACCTTGATTGCGCAAATGGGCATGAACATTGTCTTGCTGTCACCTGGTATTCGTCAAATCGCGTTAATCTTGGCGGTCAGTGTGGGTTCGGCATTCTTGGCCTGCTTGTTGCCCGTGTTCAAAATTGCGCGCAAGAAACCCGTGGACGCCATCCAAAATCGTTAAGCGAACCCCTGTTGCTACTCCACCGCTAGTGAAGCGTTTGGGCAATCTTGGTTGCCCGCTAAATAATCGTTTGTGAATCTGTGGCAAACGTGTTATCCTAAATTGATGGAACGAACGAACGAACGAACGAACGAACGAACGAACGAAC
>JAMPCO010000045.1 GCA_023666145.1 Prevotella sp.
AATGAAATTTTACGGCGATGAATATGTTTATTATTATAAAGGGCACCCTAATTCGCCGACCGATCAATATCCAGTACGAGCTCAATTATTAAAAGATATGGGTTTAATTGACATTGAGTCGACAATTGCCGCCGAATTAATTCTGTTTTTCTTCCCTGACATCAGCATGAGTGGTTATTCTTCAACTACCTTTAATAGCGTTCAAAATGAAGCAATGGCGTGTATTTTCTTTGGTAAGACCAAACAAGCAGCCTTGGCCGATACGGGTGTACAAAATGGTAATATGTTCGATGCTTACATTACCACTGTGGCGGCACATGGTACGACATACGATCAATATTGTACCGTTGCCGAACATAAATATTTTGTGGTCGAGTTTAATGAGCATAATACCGAGGGTTATAGTTTTGCGATTTACGACAGCACACTTAACAATATTAAATTTTATAACGTAGCGGGAGAAGTAGTAGCAGAAAAATAATCATTTTGCATCTAATTATATTAGAATAATGCTTTGACTTATCACGATTAGATTTGGTATCTTATACTTATAGCAAGTAACGGAGAACCATTGAAGAAAAAAGCGATTATTATTTGTGCCGCTCATAAGGAATACACTATGCCCAAAGGTGAATTATACCTGCCGTTACAAGTTGGGGCGGCGAATAATCCCAGTTTCGGTTGGCAAACAGATAATATTGGCGAGAATATTTCTGGTAAAAATCCTTATTTTTGTGACCTAACGGGGCTGTATTGGGCGTGGAAAAATTTAGATGCTGATTATTTGGGGCTGGTACATTACCGCCGTTATTTTGCCGGTAAGGAAAAACTCGTCGTTGGTGGCAAAACGAAAAAAATTTTATCCAGCACAGAGCTGCAAAAATTACTTGAACAGCACGAGATTATTTTACCTAAGAAAAGAAACTACCTGATTGAAACGTTATATTCACATTATCAGCACACGATGCACGTTGAGCCATTAGACGTTACTGGACAAATTATTGCGGAAAAGTATCCAGCCTATTTACCAGAATTCAATCAATTAAAGCGACGTAAAACAGCACACATGTTTAATATGTTCATTATGCAACGACGATTGGCGGACGAGTATTGCACGTGGCTTTTTGATATCTTGTTTGAGTTGGAAAAACGGGTAGACGCGAACCAATATGCAGGTTTTCATGCACGTTTCTATGGCCGAGTTAGCGAGTTACTTTTGGATGTGTGGTTACGCACTAATCACCAAAAGTTTCACGAGATAAAAGTTGTTAATATTGAGAAAACTAACTGGTGGCGAAAGGGTATTAGTTTTTTAAGAGCCAAATTTGGGAAGGTGAAATATGAAAAAAGTTTTTAATGCTATATATAACACTTACCGTAAACATATTTTGTACACGCTTTTTGTTCTTTACGTATTTCTTTTTGCTTGCACATTATCAACTGTAACAAATTTTTCGTGGTTTTCTATCGTGAAGTCGGCAATAAGTTGTTTAATAGCAGTAATTTTAGTTTTCTACTTGATTGCCGATATCATTAATCGCAAATTCTATATTACTTGGTATTTGTTGATTGGCACGATTTGTGCGGTTCCAGTAGTCTTCACTGCCCAGAGCGTTATGCTATGTTTCTTTTTGGCCTTTGCTTATGCTTTCAAAGATTGTGATTTTAAGGAACTAACGTTTTTGTCGGCCATGTCTTTGTTTGGTTCGTTAACTTTAATCGTTTTGTTATCGAGTTTTGGGGTTATTGATGATCTAATAATAATGCGTGGCGAGATTGTTCGCCGAACTTTGGGGTTTACCGCTGCAACTTCGGTTAGTCAATTATTTATGTTGGGTGTGCTAGCCTACAATTATTATCGACAAACCGACATTTCTTATGGTGAATTGGCTTTTGAATTAGTGGCAATCAGTTGTATCTACGGAATTTGCAACACCCGTTTGTCATTTGTGTTAACCATTTTAATTATTTTATGGTCGCTGTTGGTAAAACTGCGAAAAAATAAAGTTCATCATTTGGAGAATTTTCTCAATAAATATAATAAATTATTTAGTATTTTATTCGCAATTCTGCCCGTATTGGCTGTGTTGGGTTTTGGACTGCTGGTTTTCCTTTATCAGTATGATCTTGCTTTCATTAATCAATTGGACTCCTGGCTTAGTGCACGGATACGCTGCACGTATCATGCTTTCCACGAATCGCCATTGCGGTTTTTTGGAGCCAAACAAAATTGGTTGAATGCAAAGGGAGAATATATCGGAGTAGATTCGGGATTTTATCAATATCTATTTATTTTCGGTATTGCCCCAACTATCTTTATTATGTTTACGATGATTTACTTATATTACAAGAGCGTTCGTAGTAAGAATTACTATTTATGTTTTTGTTTATTTATTTTAGTGATAGATTTTGCATTAGGTAATTCTTTTGTTGATATCAGACAAAATATTTTCTTGTTAGCCATTATGGTATTAGGTAATGATATGCTTTATGGTGAAAAATATAAAATAACCTTCATTAGGCGAAAGACGTCCGCTCATGTTACGACGATTGAAGGGGAAGACAATGATCATGAATAAACCAACAGCCACACAGAAGGATACACTTGGTCAATGTGTGGTGGCGGTGGTTGTTACTTACAACCGTAAAAAATTATTGAAAGAATGTCTAATTGCTTTGACTGAACAAAATTATCCCAACTTGCAAATATTGATTATTGATAATGCTAGTACTGACGGTACTTATAGTTTCATTGCTCATCTAATTGATGACAAAAAGATCATTTATAAAAACACAGGTAAAAATTTAGGTGGTGCTGGCGGGTTTAACTTTGGCATGCGAGCAGCGGTAGAACGGGGGTGCGATTATGTTTGGCTTATGGACGATGATTGCATTGTTAATGAAGATTCTTTAACCACCCTAATCAATTTTGCTCATGCAGTTAACGCTAACTTCGGCTTTTTATCAAGCGTAGTACGTTGGCAGGATGGTTCTATTTGCCGCATGAATGTGCCGAAAATTACTATAAGTTAAGACGTTAAAGATTTTACCAAAAATCAAAAAATTAAAATGGCAAGTTTTGTTTCTTTATTAGTAAAAACCAGTATTGTTGAAAAAATCGGTTTACCAATAAGTGACTTTTTCATTTGGGGTGATGATTGGGAATATACTTCAAGAATTGCTAACCATTATACTGGTTATTTAGTTACCAGTAGTGTTGTTACGCATCATTCTCCGTGTAACATAAGTGTGGATATTATTAAAGATTCACCAAATAGAGTACAACGATACGTTTATGCTTATCGTAACGAGAGCTATCTTTTTAATAGGCTGGGAGTAAAGGGTAAAATTTATTATCTTTTGAAAAAAAATTATCATCGCATAAAGCTGTTGTTGTCGCGTGATAAGG
>JAMPCO010000046.1 GCA_023666145.1 Prevotella sp.
ATATCCAGGCGGAATCATTTCACGCACCACAATTCTTACACAACAGTGTATACCGTCCCCGTGGTAAAACCGTTATGTTTATAGATATGGGCGCAACCCAAACAACGGCATCCATCTGGACAGAACGCGGCCCGGTATGGCATACACATATTGCACATGGCGGTATGGACATAAACAATGAAATTGCCCAGAAATTGGGTATAACGCCGACAGATGCCGACCGGATAAAACGTACCGTGGCCGCAATGCTGCCACGCGAAATGGACAGATTCACCCCCGCCGACACCGCATACGATTTTTCACGTGCTGATATCAATGATATTGTTATTCCGCATATCGTCGACATAATCGGCACAATCAAAGAGTCTGGCGGCACTGCAATCGAAAAATATAAACCTGTTCAGATAATACTGACCGGTGGTGGCAGTGAAATTGAATCAATGCCTGAATTTTTTGAAAACGCATTTGCGATACCTGCAACAAATCTGCGGGCAGACGCATCTGTCCAGGCCTTATCTGAATACATCTGGGCATCTGAATCTGCACACCGGGATGCATATCTGGCACGCAAGACACGCATAAACAACACATGCGACAAAATAAAATCTATATTCTGTCGACGCAAAACGCGGGCGCGATTTATCCCCATATTGCCCAGTACATTATGCTTTGATATGCATAATCCCAATACATATTCACTGTTCAGGGCGGGCGGTATTTCAATGATTCATGTTGACATCATGGATGGGCTGTACGTTGATAAAATCGCAGGTTCAATTTCTGAATTAAAATATATACGGGGTCAAACAAACGCACATCTGCATGTGCATTTAATGACAGAAAATCCATCGTTCTGGGCATCTGATGCAATTGCCGCCGGTGCAAATACAATTATCGTATCAACAAACACATCCGGGGTTGTATCGGCACTGCGCCGTATTCGTGCATCTGGCCGTCGTGCTGGCATTGCACTAAATCCAGAATCATCGGTGACAATATTAAAACCGATACTACGCGAAGTGGATGAAATCATGGTAATGACAGTATCCCCCGGTGCCGCCGGCCAAGAATTCAATGACGCATGCGTAAAAAAGATTGCGATTTTACACGCCGCCCGCCAACGTTTTGATTTAAAATTTACAATATCTGTTGACGGTGGCATAAATGATAAAACGGCCGCACGCTGCTGGGCCGCCGGGGCAGACTATCTGGTGTCCGGCTCATACCTGGCCCGCAGTACTGATTTCCCCTTGGCGGTACAAAGCCTGCTGCACCACACATTACCTACTACCTAAACTCTACTTACCTTCACTCTAATAATCTACCACTCTATCGGGGTTTTACCGTGTTGTGATAAATATTCATTTGCACACGAAAAATGATGATTACCAAAGAATCCACGCGATGCCGACAATGGTGACGGATGCACTGATTTCAATATCAAATTTTTTGTCGGGTCTACTAATTCCGCCTTGCGCTGGGCATACGACCCCCACAACAAATAGACAATATTTTCACGAGTGGCAAGTGTCCTTATAACCGCATCGGTAAATTGTTCCCATCCGCGCCCCGTATGTGACGCGGCCGCATGCGCACGAACCGTTAATGTTGCGTTTAATAACAACACACCCTGCTGCGCCCACGATGTCAAATCACCATGCGTCACACTGTCGCGCCCCAGGTCATTTTTTATTTCTTTGTAAATATTAACAAGTGATGGTGGTACGGCGGTTGGTGGCAATACTGAAAAACACAGTCCATGCGCCTGACCGGGTTCGTGATATGGGTCTTGACCGATAATCACAACCTTTACATTATCCAATGGACATAAATTAAACGCATTAAAAATATTGGCGGGTGCCGGATAAATTGGTTTGCCAGATAAATATTCCCCACGCACAAAATCGGTCAGTTTCACAAAATAATCCTGTTCAAATTCTGGCGCCAGCGCGTTTTTCCAAGACTGTTCAATCTTTACATCCATTTGCTAAACCTTTATTAATCCTTGTTGCAAACTTTTCCACAGCACCACATCTATATACCCGCGCGGATAACCTGTCACACGAACCAAATGCGCAAACATATCATCACATGCAGACTTTACATCTGCATCCAATTTACCATTATCAATTTTATCAGCCAATGCGGGATTACCTGCAAACACACAACCCAAACGTTGAATCCAGATGTCGTATTTTACCACATCTTCGCCCAGATTTCTGGCCAGATGATTTGCAGTAATACGTCCAATATGCGGTAATTTTTGCAGATATTTAATTTTTGCATCCGTATCACAACACGCATAATATCCATCGCAATATGACGCGCGGCCATCCCATAATTTACAAATGGCACCTATTTTATTTTTATTATTAAACATCTGTATCAACGCATCAAAATCTGCGCCATTTGCATGAACATAATCCATAATTTTTGCATGAATTTTTTTGGCCGTCTTTTGTGAAAACCCACCGGCCAACACAACATAGGCACACATATCTGCAAACGCATCTGGCGAAAAGCGGCGCTTGTTTGACAGCATTTCTTTTATTTCATCAAACCTTTGCGCGTCACTGTCCAATCCCATTTCACGCAAAGTTTGATCCAATCCATAAAACCAATCCGCCGTAAACATTTTTAATCATTTTGTTTTTGTTGGGCCGCCAACAGTTTTGCCAATTCCATTTCTTGTTGAGCTGCCCGGTCTTTTACCTTTTTATTGGCATCATTAAACAGTTTCTTTTTATTCCTGCGTTCACGATGCACAACATTACCGTCTTTGTCCAGATACAGGTCTTCGCCATTAATAGTCAGCACTTCCAAATCATGCACTGTCTTTTTTTCCTGCATAAAAGCCCCCTGTTCTATACGTCCAGATTTGCATCCAATGCATTTTCAACGATAAAGTCACGACGTGGTTCAACAACATCACCCATTAACATAGACACAACTTCGTCCGCCTGGGATGCATCATTAATTTTAACCTGGAACAATGAACGATGGTTCGGATCCATTGTCGTTTCCCACAACTGTTCTGCGTTCATTTCACCCAAACCTTTGTATCGCTGAATCTTTAACCCGGTTTTTGCATATTCAAACGCCGTATCCAGCAACGCCAACGCCCCCCAGATTTTCTGTGACTTTGACTTTACACGCAGCGTCACAGGTTTGCTGAAAGTTTCCATCAATTCATCACGTCCATCCATACGACGCCATGCACGAATCTCGGCCCCGTTAATTTTTTCACGGGGCAAGAAATGTGTTTCTGTCACACTGCGCAGGGT
>JAMPCO010000047.1 GCA_023666145.1 Prevotella sp.
GGCCGTATTTGATATGGTTGGTGTTGGCCGGGTATTTAAATGCCATGGTGCTGTATTTGAACTAGGGCTATATTTTCAGAACCCTAGCATTTGGGTCACCGATGTTAAGGTATTTTAATCCTAATTCTTCGACATAGTCAGGACTGTAATTCTGTAATAATTCAATGTGGTGGTTCAGGGTGTTTAGTTTTTCCTGTTCGGTGGCCAATTGTGTCTGTTCTGCATCCAAGCGCCATATGTTTATCACAAATTTTTGAACGCTGACCTGGCCAAAGAATATGCCGGTAAATACAAATATGCTGAATATGGTAATCATGACGCCAAATTTGCCCCATATCCCCAGTGACCATGCACGACCAATAAAACCGAATAAATTTTTGATTTTTTCACCCATAGCGTTTATTATATCACAAATGTTTTCAGATAATAATCAAATTTTTGCTGCGCCATTGGCTGGGATTACAGACCGGCCGTTTCGACGTATTTTGCGCGAATTTGCGCCAAATGCAAAACTGGTGACAGAAATGATTTCGTGTCATTCGCTGGTTGAAATGCATAAAAATTGTCTGCGTAATTTTGACCGATATGATGACGAAGGTGCCATCGGTGCCCAGATTTTTGGGGCGGATGTGGCACTCATGGCGGATGCTGCCCGCATTTTACAAGACAGTGGTGCCAAATGGATTGATATTAATATGGGCTGTCCTGTGCCAAAGGTTGCAACCCGGGCCGGCGCCGGTGCACATTTGATGCGTGACCATATCTTGGCCGGTAAAATTATGGCGGCTGTTGTGCGTGCGGTTCAGATTCCGGTATCTATTAAGACCCGATTGGGATGGGACGCAGAACACTGTGATTGGCGTGATTTGATAAATATTGCCGCTGATTGTGGGGTGCAGTTTGCTGCGTTGCATGGGCGTACGCGTGCGCAACTGTATCTGGGGGCGGCCGTGCATCCGGAAATTGATTCGGGTGTGCCAATTCCAATTGTTGCAAATGGTGATATAAAGACTGTGGCCGATGTTGATGCGGTGGCGGATTTGGGGTATCGTGGCGCAATGATTGGGCGGGCAATATTGGGGCGACCGTGGGTGCTGGGGGTGCTGGCGGGTGATGGTGCGGCGTCGCCGGAAAATATTGGTGATGTAGTGTTGCGGCACTTGGAATATGTATTGGGATACTATGGTGCACGTTCAGGCGTTCCGATGTTTCGTAAGCATGCCGCGTGGTACAGTGCGGGCATCCCGAATTCGGCTGAATTTCGGATTCGTGTTAATCAAATAACGGACGCAAATGAATTAAAATCAGAAATACGTAAATTTTGGGGTTGCAGAACGGATATATAGATTCTATCATAAATGACGATAAAAATTTGAAGGATATACGACATGGATGAAATAAAAACAGAAGAACATATTCCAGAAATGACAGCGGGTGAAATGTTGCGCAACGCCAGAACAACCGGCCGGCGCAAACGTGAAATCCCCACAATTGCCAAGCAGTTGTGTATTCGTGAAGAATTCTTGCAGGCATTGGAAGATGGCAATTACACCTTTATCCCGGAATTGGTCTATATTTTGGGATTCGCGCGTAATTATGCGATGGAACTGGGCCTGAATCCGGATGAAATTGTTAATAAAATAAAGGTTGAAATGGGTGTTATGCCCGACGTGCCGACCGATACAAATAACGCGGATGCAACGGCCAAGGCGCCAAAGGCAAAGTCCGGCACAAACGCGTCGACTGGTGGTGCGTTAAAGGTATGCACGGGATATATTGCGCGGCGGTGGAAAATGTTTGTTGCTGGTGTGGTGATATTGGCGATTGTTGTTATTGCGGCGATTTTTGCAGTGATGTCATTATCGTCGGATGTTCCGGTGACTGAAAATGATGCGGCTGTTGTGGAAACTGTATCAAATGAACCAAAGTACAATCTGCTGGTGCGTGAACGCTGGGGGGTGGAAAATCGTGATGATGCCCAGGTTATATTACAGGCGAATCGTGGTTCGTGGATAAAGGTTGAAGATGGCCGTGGCAAGACTGAATTTTCACGTGTCTTGGTCGAAGGCGACGTATACTATGTCCCGACGGTGGGTAAGTTCAAAGCGACATTTGGTGATGCGGGCGGTATTGATATTTGGGTTAATGGCCAATTGGCACCCAAGGCCGGCCCAGACCATGTGCGCAAGGCAGATATATCATTAAGTCCGGAAAAATTAATGCCACAAAAAGATAAAGTTGTGTCTGAATCAGAAAAGCCAGAAACAAAATAACAAAACCGCCCCCCGTCGGGGCGGTTTTTATGCTGTTAATTTTTGTAATAACAATCGTCACTGAGTGTGAATTTCCCGGTTACATCACCGTATGACCCAGATGGAATATAACAATTTGTAATGTCGGTATTATCGCCGGCAACGGATGTTCTGGGGTCGTTGGATTGTGTCACAAGTGTCCATCCATCGCCAAAGCCAGGTCGGGTTCCGAAACCGAATTCTTGGGGTTTTTGTGTTATGTTACTGTGTGGGCATGTTTGACAGTTGTTTTCCGCCATATACGATGTTTTGCCGTTTGTGGTGTACGCCGATGTAATTGTGCCGTATTGGCCGGCAATACATCTGAAATAACATGTTCCTTTTAGATTGTTTAGGCCATCTGTATAGCCGCACATTGCCTGCCAATATTCAGGATTTGCGGGGCGTATCCCGTCGCCATAATCAGGCAGTGTAACCCAATTTGATGATGGGCAATTTTCTGCGCATTCGCTGGGGGAAAAACTGCTGTCGCCACCTGTATCACCCAGGTTAAGCTTGCATGGCGCACAACAGTCAGCCCCATAAGATGCACAGCGTCCGGTGCCAGTGTCTGTGCATGATATACAATTGGTTGTAGATGCTGCTAATGCTGTATCAATTACCAGTGTTGATATCAATACAGAAAGTATTATTTTATTCATTTGGTCAATCTCCTGTTTCGTTTTCGAAATGAAAAACCACCCAAGATGTGAGTGGTCAGGAGGTTGAAGACAATCTTGCGAATTGTGTGTTTATTCAATATATTCACAGCCCTCCTGACCACAGGTCAGGAGTTTGTTTCTAGCAGAATAAA
>JAMPCO010000048.1 GCA_023666145.1 Prevotella sp.
GTGCGGTGCGTTCTGCGATGTCTGGGCATATTGGTATCGTGCTGGATGGGGCGGATATCGTGACAACGATTTTTGCGAATTTCTTGCGTCGTGGTCGTGACAGATTTGTTTTGTCTGCGGGGCATGGCAGTGCGTTATTATATTCTGTATTAAAGTTGGCCGGATATGACATCGGTGAAATGGAAATGTTTCGTAAAATTGGTGGACTGCCGGGGCATCCAGAGTTTGGTATTGATGGTGTTTCTGCAACCACAGGGCCACTGGGGCAGGGTGTCGGAAATGCAGTTGGTATTGCACTGGCTGAAAAGATAAAAAAATCAGACGGTATGGTTTATTGTCTGTGTGGTGATGGCGATTTGATGGAAGGTGTCGCCCAAGAATCAATCGCATTTGCAGGAATTTATAAATTAAATAATCTGGTATTGCTGTGGGATGATAATAGAATCAGTATTGATGGTGCGGCTTTGACTGATATTGATGTGCCTATGCGGATGCGTGCGGCGGGTTGGCGTGTTATAACGGTTAATGGCGATGATTTCGGTGCAATAAATCGCGCGTTATCGCGGTGCGCGGCATCAAAAAATCCGACATTTATTCAGTGCAAGACATTAATTGGTCGTGGTTCGTCTGTTGCGGGTACAGCGCGTGCACATGGATTGGCATTAGGGGCGGCCGAGTTAGATTCGTTAATAGCAAAATATACGTCGCCACGCGGCGCACAATTATGGGCGGATGTGGCGCGTGATGCGCCGGCTAAATATATTCAAAATCCGTTAGATGTTGCGTTGCAAAATGTTGATATGCCGCCTGTCGCGGGCAGTGTGTCAACGCGTGAATTGTCCGGGATTTATTTGGATAAGCTGATTTCAGCAGGTGTGCGTCTAATTGGGGGCAGTGCGGATTTATCGTCCAGTACAAATGTGCGTGTGTGCCCGCATGTTGATGTTGCGCCTGGCAAGTTTTCGGGGAACTTTATAAATTATGGTGTTCGTGAACATGCAATGGGCGCGATTATGAACGGGTTGGCCTATGCGGGATTGCGACCGTATGGTTCAACATTCTTGGCATTTTCTGATTACTTACGCCCCAGTATTCGTCTGGCGGCATTATCAAAATTGCCGGTTATTTATGTGTTTACGCACGACAGCATCGCCGTTGGAGAAGATGGCCCCACCCATCAGCCGGTTGAACAGTTGGCGTCATTGCGATTAATACCAAATCTGAATGTATTTCGTCCATGCAATGGGGCCGAGGTTGCAGCCGCATGGCGCATGGCGATTCAAAGCACGGACAGGCCATCCTGTATAATTTTATCGCGTCAAAAAATAAAACAAATTCAAACACCGCGTATGCGTATTGCGGATATTTCGCATGGTGGGTATATTATTCAACCAGCGCGTGGTGGCAAAGTCACGGCAACAATTATTGCGACAGGCAGCGAGGTTCCGCTGGCGGTTTCTGTCGCGGAAAAATTGGGACCATCTGTTCAGGTGGCAAGTTTTCCAGATGTCGCCGTGTTTTGTGCACAGTCTGCATTATATAAGCGCAAGATTTTGCGTGGCAAGTTAATCGCGATAGAGGCATCAAACCCTGCACCCTGGTTTTCAATTGCGGATATTGTATTTGGAATTGATGATTTTGGTATGTCGGGGCCGGGTGATGCGGTGTATTCGGCATACGGATTTGATGCAGATGCGATTGCGTCTGAAATAAAGGGCTATATTGGTGGCGGGCGTCGTGTCTGATTATGTGTTTGTTTCGTCCAGTGGCGAGAATATTCCGATTATAATCGATTCGCGGCGCGGAATGCGAAACATTACGCTGCGGCCTAAAACGCGCCCGCCGCGTGAAATTCATATATCAAAGCCGTGGCTGGTACCAACATCGTCGGCATTGCGATTCGTTGAATCAAAGCGACGTTGGATTGAACGTATTTTTGCAAACGCACCGCAAAAGAAGCGTATTTCATCGGGTGATGTAATTGAATTTTTGGGACAAACCGTTCAAATTTTGCATAATCCAGACTTGCGCGCGAATAGGTTTGTTGTATGTGACGATGGTACGTGTGTATTGATGGTTGGGGGTGATGTGTCAATGCTGGAACGGCGTGTCCGTGATTTTATAAAGGCAGAGTTTTTGAAATCCGTAAAACAAATGATTCGTACTGCGCCACGTGAATTTTGGCCACAGCGAATCGCAATTCGTGATACAACGTCCCGTTGGGGCAGTTGTTCAACATCCGGCACAATGTCGTTTTCGTGGCGATTGGCGTTTGCGCCGATGGACGTTATGCGCTATGTCGTTATGCACGAATTGGCGCATACGCGCCATATGGACCATTCGCCGGCGTTCTGGGCGACGGTTGCCGAACTCTATGGATTTGGGGTTGAACGTGCCAAACGATGGTTGACACAACACGGCGCGGAATTACATCAATATTTCTGATTGTAAATCTGATTTTTATCAATTATGATGTGTGGGTACGAATGGTTTGTTCGTATGGGGTGTCGAAACCCGTGAAACTAGCGGTCAATTATGACTGAAAAATATCTCCAACCACGGTGGGTTGGAGGGCTTGCGAATATATTGAATAAGCAGCACTATTCTAGTTTATAGTTTCGAACCTCCAGCCACTAAGATTTTTCTGGTGGTTTTTTGTTTAAACAAAAATAGGAGAAAAACTATGAAAAAACTTATCATAACATCTGTTGCCGCGTTGGCGGTCATTGGTTCAGCAAACGCCAGTACATATTTGAACTGGGATTCTTATAATCCTGATACAAATCCTGGTGGTATGAAGGAAGCAACTGATGCAAATGCGCATCATAATTTTAGTTTAATTCAAGGTGCAATTAATAATAATGCGGCTGAATTTGATCAGGTACATCAGGTTATCAGTGATTGGAATCAATTATTCTTTGGTGAAAATGGTGATATGACAGACGGTTTGTTCTATTCTTATTATCGCAAGGATGGTGGAATTCAAAAACGTTTGGCGGCCTTAGAAAATGGCACAATT
>JAMPCO010000049.1 GCA_023666145.1 Prevotella sp.
ATCTATCTGAACACGCAAACGCGGGACATCTACCAGTTCGATGGCGAACAATGGGAACAAGTGGGCAGTTTGGGAATTAAAACTGATCATCTATTAAGTCAAGAATATATCAGCGCAGTAGAAAATTCGCCCTATACCAAAATTGGTGAAGAATACGGAGTTAAACCTGGTTATTTTCGATTATATAACAATCCGAAAAAAATTGTCGTGATTGGAAATTCAATCACGCAACATGGCTATAGTGAAGCAGATAATATTCAATGGACGGTTTCAGATATGCGTGAAATGGCGGCATCCAGACCAGACAGTGGGTGGGTCACACTGATTAAAAAGTATCTCAATGATGATCTGGGATTGACCGATTGCAAGATTTACAAAGGCAATGGTTCTACTTGGGAAGTCGCCGCAAATGGTTCCAGAAGTATCAACCACATCTTAAACCAAAAGACTTATGAAGTAAAAACTACGGGAGCCGATTTATCAACAGAAGGAACATTTGCCGATGTGTTGACCGAGGATGTGGATTTAATTTTAATTCAACTTTCCGAAAATATGTCTGCTCCAACTACGATTGGCGATAAAAATTTGACTGTTTCGGATTGGATAAATTTATACAAATCTTTGAATGATCTGTGCCCAAAAGCAAAAATTTATCAAATGACGGGTTTTTGGCCCGATGTCGATAAAATGCAAGCAATCATGTCGGTTGCGGTCAACCCTGTATTCAACCCGTTGCTGATATCTGGATGTTTCACTAATTATCATGGCCCAGATTTGAAGGCACAACCAGGCGATAAAATTTATGATGAAAATGGAAATGTCATATCAACTGTCACACAAGCAGTTTCTGGACATCCAAGTGATGCTGGTTTCTTAGCGATTGCCGAACAATTTTTAGACGCTTTATTTAATGATCGAAGTCGATCAAATGTAAGTGATTATCGTCTTGCGGCAGCGGTTAAGGAAGAAACAACAGTTTTCAATCCTTATTTTCGATCTGAAATTTTTCATGATAATTCAACCATTACAATCACAGAGGTAAACTTTGGGGAAAAAAATAGTTATTTGGATTACATTATGTTAGGTGGCAAATATACCATAGCCGTAACTTACCCAGGTGGCGAACATCGGCACAGTATCTTAGTAGTAGAATGTAAAAGTTATAGTGATGCTTATAATCCGATTATTCAAACAATCAAAAATCTAAATCAGGGGACTTACCGTTCAATTACCCGTAATGTTGTACTACAGGCTTGTTCAACCGTATACAACCCTTGGCAATTTGAAAGGCAAAATTTTTGGATTACGCAAAGGTTTGATGTTACGGGCTTAACAATTAAACCAAACGCTTGGACGGAGTTAGCCGATAAATTTTATAAAATTCCGACCTACATAAAGGATGCATACTACATTTTCTCACCGACTGCAAATACGGTATTAGATTACAAATCTAGTTCTGAAGTCGCAAGAGTTCGTATTAGCCCGAATAGTACGGACGTAGCAATTGCACGTGATAGTTCCACCAATACTAGCAGTCGCACGTTTACTACAACGACTTATTTGGAAATTGTTTATATGTAATGGCGCCAATGCGGGGGATACAATTTTATTGCTTGACATAGATTCTTGACAAATCTATAATTAAATTGCAAATTAGTCAATAATAAGGAGTAGTATATGTATATCCAGCGGCATATGGAAAAAACAATTGAACGGGTGCAACAAGCATTTCCGTGTGTGGTCATTACAGGACCACGGCAAGTCGGGAAAACCACTATGTTGCAAAATAAGGTGGCAGATTTCGCGTATGTCACTTGTGACGATTATTCGATTTTAGAGACGGCACAAAATAACCCGTCTATGTTTTTGAACATTTTTCAACCGCCGTTGATTATTGACGAATTGCAATATGCGCCCAACATTTTGCATGGCATTAAAAAATATGTGGACGAAACGAAAAGAAAAGGGCAGATTTTTATCACTGGTTCGCAAAGTTTTCATTTAATGGCCAACGTCACCGAAAGTTTGGCTGGGCGAGCGGCAATTTTGCAGATGCTGGGTTTCAGCGCGCGGGAAATACAGCAGATTGATTATCACGAACCATTTTTACCGACCGTTGAACATTGGCAAGCCATGAAAACCTTGGCCAAGCCGTTCGATTATTGGCAAATTTGGCAACGGATTCAGCAAGGTTCGTTCCCCGAAGTGATTGAACAAAACAAACAAGATAAGTATCTCAAAGATTTTTACAATGCCTATGTGCGGACTTACATCGAACGCGATATCAAAAAGTTAATCAATGTTCATGACGAAAACGCGTTCATCAAATTTATCAAAGCGGTAGCCGGGTTAACTGGGCAAATGTTGAATTACGCAACCATTGCCGACATCTGCGGTAAAAATATCAACACCGTGAAAAGTTGGCTGTCGATTTTAATTTCTTCGGGCATCGTTTATTTATTACAACCGTACGCGAATAATCTCAATAAGCGTTTGACAAAGACCCCGAAACTTTATTTTTTAGATACAGGCTTAGCCTGTTATTTAACCAGTTGGCACACCAAAGAACAATTGGCTGACGGTGCGATGCGGGGACCGATGTTCGAAACTTATGTCGTCGGCGAAATTCTCAAAAGTTATTACAATGACGGAATTACCGAGCCACCGTTATTTTATTATCGCGATAAAGAAAAAAACGAAATTGATTTGGTCATTGAAAGTGACGGCAATTTGTATCCCGTTGAAATCAAATGCAAAAGTAATCCGACCAAAGACGATATTGCGGCGTTCGTCATGTTACAGAAGTTTGCGGGGAAAAATGTGATGCCAGGTTGCGTGATTTGTCTTGCCGATAAGGTCGGTTATGTCGATGACAAAAATTTTGTTTTGCCCGTCACGCTGATTTAAGTCATTACCCGTTCCACAATTTTCGGTCGCTAGATTGGGAATTTAGGTTGACAAAATTGCGCAAGTGGGGCATACTATCCATATATGAAAGCGCAAGCAGT
>JAMPCO010000004.1 GCA_023666145.1 Prevotella sp.
TCGCGCTTGTTTCGGGTGCAAGAGGCAGTGGGTTCAATTCCCGCCACCCCGACCATAAGCATTGGTTATAATTTCCCGAAGATAAATTCAGAAATTAAAAGGATTGATACGAATGATTGAAAAAGTTAATCCCGCCCATCCCGATAAGGTTGCCGATTGCATTGCGGGTGCAATTGTTGATTGGGCTTACCAACAGGACGAAAATCCCCGCATTGCGGTGGAAGTGTTGGCCGGACATGGAATTTGTACCATTATCGCCGAATCCAGTGTGAAATTACCACGCAAAATCGTGGTTGGAATTGTCCGTCGTATCGCGGGTAATTTGCACGTACGTTTGAAAGTGGTGCCACAAGACCCATCTTTGGCATTGAACCAAAGTGCTGGTTTGCGTTGCGGCGATAATGGCATTTTCAAAGGTGTCCCTTTAACCGCAGAAGAAAAAGCCTTATCCCAGATTGCGCATGAAATTTATCAAGATTGCCCCTACGATGGCAAATATGTTTTGGACGGGAAAAAATTGATTATTTGCCAAAGCAATACGCACGGTGCTGACTTGAAAAAACATTATGATCAAGCGGGTTATCAAACTTTGGTTAACCCGTTGGGTGATTGGTCGGGGGGAACCGATGTTGATACGGGTGCCACCAACCGCAAATTGGGGAGTGACCTTGGACACAGTGTTACTGGTGGCGGTATCCACGGGAAAGATTTATCCAAAGCCGATGTCAGCGTGAACATTTATGCCTTTTTGCAAGCCCAAAAAACGGGTAAGGTGGTGGAATTGTCTTGTGCCATTGGCGATACGACGATTGACGGTCAACCTTATGCGGCAATAATTGAGGTCGCACGCACATACGTGCAACAAATCGGTGGCTTTGAGAAGTTAGCCGAATGGGGCCTGTATTAAGTCCGAAAATACCCTTGATAAAATTATCGGATTCAGGCTAAAATTAACTTAGTGATGACGCGGAAAACCATTTTGTATCGGATCGTTCCCGTTTGTGCGGTGGTGGTTGTGTTGATTTTTGACGTGCTCCTGATTCCTTTATTGTCGCTTTATGACGCCGACCAAGTTATTGCCCACGATGCCAGCACCTATGTTCGGATTGGTGAAATCTACCGTAACCCAGACAATGTCCAACTGCTGTACAATCTGTTGCTGGGGAAAAGTGCTGTTAACTTAGATCAAATCTATCAGCAGGCAGCCATTAAACGTACGGCCAGTTATTTCCGCAAACAAACTTATCAAAAAGAAAGTGGGCAAAATCTGCAAGTAACTTTTGGTGGGTTGGCGTGGCAAGTGTGCTATTTATCCTTGACAGGGCAGGAAGGCGATGCGGATCGGATACCCATTTTGACTTTGTTATTGGCGGATACTGATCAGTTATCAATGTTCCAAACTTGGCGAACATATGATGATTTTGCTGCAACTTATCCGTCGAATTTATATGGTACCAGTTATCTGCGGGCAGTAACCATGAATAACGGGGGACAATATGCCACGGGGCGGGATACTTTAACAACGGCAACGCCAAACAAAAATCACCCCTGGGCCATTTTTACCATGGAGGGGATTGCTGGGTCAGTGACCGATGCGATTATCAAACCCAGCCAGGTGGCGTGGCAGGAAAATCAATCCGCCATTGATGCTGGTACCAATACGGATAACTTTTTTAACGAGGCTTGGGGTGTACCGAGTAATGATGCTGTCCGTGAATCATTGCGAGCGGATTATCGTCAAAAAGTCGGGTATGATTGTTGGCAAGATGATTACTTGTGGTTACCCAGTTACACCGAAATTGGTGGTTATGTTGATGAACAGTATCACGGAATTTGGCATTTAGCGGGGAACCAACGGCGCTGTGGCAAGCAATACTGGTTGCGTTCGGTTTACCAAAACGACACTGAGGGGGTGGCGCAACTTACCGCCAAAGCGGAGTTCGATTACATGATTGTTAATAATGGGGGGTATTATGTGTTACCTGCTTTGCATTTGAATTTGGGCGCGGAGTCCTTACGTGCGGCGTAAAAAAAAATGGCAAAAAAGTGTTGACAAGCATAAAATATGCGTATAATATTAGCAGTACAAGGAGGTGGGTGCTAGCAAATGGCAAAACTGTCAAACAGGTTGGAAAGTTTGTTGATGGTCAGCGTGGAAGAGTACATCCGTAATGCGGTGCCGATTGCGTCGGGAACTTTGGCGAACCGCGGCGACTTTGCGAAATCATCGGCAACCATTCGCAACGACTTGAAAACGTTGGAGCAAATGGGCTACCTGCGTCAAGTGCATACCAGTGGCGGACGTGTTCCGACCACGATGGGATACCGCGCTTACGTGAACAAAGTGCTGGGCGAAATGAACATCAAAGCAGGCGAATTGTCGTTCGCTGCCAACACGGTTTCCGCACGGGTGCAAAGTTTGCCGTCAATTGTCCAAGACATTACCGAAAAAATTACGGCGGCGTTTAATTTCCCCGTGGTGGTTAAAACCAAGTTTGCGACGTTGCATGTGGTCGATGTTATGTTGGTGCCGCTGGTCGAAGGTGATACGATGATTCTGATTAAAACCAGCGCGGGCAGCCTGAACGGAACGTTACACACCAATGTGCCGTTAACGGACAAACAAGCCGAAGACGCCAGTGCGGCGTTGAATACCAAAGTGCGCGGTTTGACTTTGCAACAAATGCTGGAAAGTCTGGCAACCATTGCCGCAGGAATTCGTCAGGATCTCGGTTTCTTCGATGAACTGTGCCAAGGCATCAGTAAACAATTGGAAAAGTTTATTGACACCAATATCAACCGCAATTTGAACACCATTAAATTGTTGGAGATTCCCGAATATCACAACATCGAACGTGTGCGTCAAATCAGCAAAGCGGTCAGTGATGATGCGACCATGAGTAAAGCCTTGGATGCGGACGATACCGTGGTGATTGGTGCCGAAATTGACGACCAACTGTTGGCGGATAGTTCCATCATCAAGTTCAACTACAACGTTTGTGGTGAAAACGTGGCTAGCATCGGCTTGGTCGGCCCCGACCGCATTGATTATAAGCAGTTAATCATTGCCTTGTACGCGTTGTTATCGCAAACCAAAGAACAACGTTTATTGGTAAATCAAACAGGAGGTAAAAATGAAGCAAACAAAAAACGTTGAGCAACAACCGAAGGCTGCGGAAACACCAACGACAACGGCGGAACAAACCATCGACACAACCAAATTGATTGCGGAATTGGAAGCCAAAGCCAAAGCCAATTTGGATTTAGCGAAATACCAAAAAGCCGAATTTGAAAATTACAAACGCCGCAACCAAAATGCAGTTACCGCCGCGTTTCAAGAGGGACAAACCTACGTCATCAACCAGTTACTACCGATTTATGACGGGGTGGTGGAAGCCGGTAAAAAAATTGCGGATCCAGCGGATTTGGCGGGGTTTGAAATCATTCGCAAAAAACTGGATCAATTGTTCCAACAGTTAGGGATTGAAGCCATTGTCACCAAAGACCAACCGTTCGATCCAAAACTGCACAACGCGGCGGCGGTCGAAAAAGTGGACGGAGTTGCCCCTGACCAAATCTTGGAAGAATGGCAAACAGGCTTTACCTTCCACGGACACGTGTTGCGTCCCGCCATGGTGAAAGTGTCGGGGTCATAATCATATCAATGAAAAAATGACAAATTCTATTGATAAATAAAAAAATAAAAAGGAGTAAAAAAAATGAAAACAACAAACAAAATTATCGGGATTGACTTGGGAACAACCAACAGTTGTGTCTCGGTCATCGAAGGCAGTGAACCCGTTGTCATTGCCAACAGCGAAGGCGGTCGTACGACACCATCGGTTGTCGGTGTAACCAAAGCGGGGGAACGTATCGTCGGTCAAGTGGCGAAACGTCAAGCGGTTTCCAATGCGGAAGATACCATCATTTCGATTAAGCGCAAAATGGGTACCGCGGAAAAAGTTACGATGGGTGGTAAAAAATACACGCCACAAGAAATTTCAGCCATGATTTTAACCAAATTGAAAACGGATGCGGAAGCCTATTTGGGCGCCAAAGTGACCAAAGCGGTCATCACTGTGCCTGCCTACTTCAACGACAGTCAACGTCAGGCTACCAAAGACGCTGGGAAAATCGCTGGTTTGGAAGTTATGCGCATTATCAACGAACCAACCGCAGCGGCCTTGGCGTACGGCTTGGATAAAGACGATGCTAAGAACGAAAAAGTCTTGGTTTACGATTTAGGTGGTGGTACGTTCGACGTTTCGATCTTGGATTTAGCGGACGGTGTCTTTGAAGTTTTGGCAACCAATGGTGATACACATTTGGGTGGTGATGATTTCGACCAACGCATTATTGATTTGCTGGTGTCCGATTTCAAAGCCAAAAACGGCATTGATTTAAGCAAAGACAAAATGGCAATGCAACGTTTGAAACAAGCGGCGGAAAAAGCCAAAATCGATTTGAGCGGTATGACGAAAACGACAATCAGTGAAGCCTACATTACCGCGGACGCGAATGGCCCCAAACACTTGGAATTCGATTTGTCCCGTGCCAAATTTGAAGACATGACCAAAGACTTGATCGATCGTTCGATGAAATCGGTGGATGCTTGTATGAAAGATGCTAAATTATCTTTCAGCGACATAGCGAAAGTCATCTTGGTGGGTGGTTCCACGCGTATTCCCGCGGTGGTCGACGCTTTGAAGAAAAAGACGGGCAAGGAACCGTTCAAAGGCGTGAACCCCGACGAATGTGTGGCCATTGGTGCCGCGATTCAAGGTGGTGTGTTGGCTGGTGATGTCAAAGACGTCTTATTGTTGGACGTAACTCCCTTGTCTTTGGGCATTGAAACTTTGGGCGGTGTTTGTACCAAATTGATTGAACGTAATACCACTATCCCAACCAAAAAGAGTCAAGTCTTTTCGACCGCGGCGGATAACCAACCAGGTGTTGATATCCACGTTTTACAAGGTGAACGTGAATTTGCAGCGGACAACAAAACTTTGGGACGCTTTATGTTAACCGACATTCCGCCCGCGCCGCGTGGGGTACCCCAAATTGAAGTCACCTTTGATATTGATTCGAACGGGATTGTTTCGGTATCGGCCAAAGACCTGGGTACCAACAAATCACAATCAATCACGATTACCAGCAGCACGAACATGAGCAAGGAAGACATTGAAAAGGCGATTAAGGAAGCCGAAGCCAATGCCGAAGAAGACAAGAAACGTAAAGACTTGATTGACGCGAAAAACATGGCGGACGGTGCGGTTTTAGGTATTGAAAAATTGGTGCGTGAAAATGGTGAAAAATTGAGTGAAGACGACAAGAAGGTGTTGACCGATGCCGTTGAACAATTCAAGAAAGACATTGCGGATGACAATGATGTGGACAGCGTGAAAAAGAAAATGGGTGAATTTACCCAAAAAACCCAAGCGATTGTCATGAAATTGTACCAAAGCGCAAACCCAGAAGGAGCAGCAGGCACAAATTCGAACGAAGAAGTGCATGAAGACAAATAATGACTAATCCATACGAAGCATTAGGAGTAAGCAAAAACGCGAGTGCCGACGAAATTAAGTCGGCATATCGCCGTTTAGCGAAAAAATATCATCCCGACGCCAATCCGAATAACAAGGCAGCCGAAGAAAAGTTCAAAGAAATTAACGCTGCCTATGAGATTTTGAATGACCCCCAAAAAAAAGCCAATTTTGACCGTTTCGGTTCCGCCGATGGTCCCAGTTTCGGGGGCGGGGCTGGTGGTGCAGGTTTCAGCGGCTTCGATTTCAGCAGTTTTGGTGGTTTTGGCGACATCTTTGAAAACATCTTTGACCAAGGTATTGACGGCTTGTTTGGCGGACGACGCACTGGCCGTGCGCGTACCGCCCGTGGCAGTGACATCGTGATTGACACGGACATCACGTTTGAAGAAAGTTGTAATGGTACAACCAAGAATATTATCTTTAACCGTAATGAACGTTGTCCTGATTGCCACGGTACGGGGGCGAAAGACGACCAAAGTTTACAGACGTGCAGTTACTGCCATGGGGCGGGGCAAGTTAAACAAACGCAACGGTTGAGTGCCTTCGGTGTGATTGAGAATGTGGTCACTTGTCCCGTTTGCCACGGTAGCGGTAAAATGATTACCGAAAAATGTAAAACTTGCAGTGGCAAAGGCAATTTGAAAAAACAGGTTTCCTCCAAAGTCAATATCCCCGCGGGGATTGACGATGGTCAAACTTTAACCATCAGTGGGGAAGGCAACATGGCGGCGGGTGCTGCGGGTATCTCGGGCGATTTGCACATTCGCATCCACGTTGCGAAACACCCAATTTTAATGCGCGAAGATTTCGATTTGTACATGGAACTGCCGATTACTTTCACGCAAGCCATTTTAGGTACCAAAGTAAAAATTCCCGTGGTGGGTGGCAGCATGGAATTGGAAATTCCACCGAATACGCAAAATGGTACTATCCGCCGCATTCACGGCAAAGGCGTCAAAAAACTGCGTTCGCTGGGTACGGGAGATTTAATTGTCAAGATTTTTGTGGAAATGCCGAAGACCGTCGACAAGCGGACAGCACAGTTGCTGCAAGCCTTGGATACCGATATTCGCGCCGACAGTTATAAAAAAGTTGCGTCATACCGCAGCAAGGTATACAATTGAAACGTTAGGGGGGCTCGGGGCAATGATGAATGGGGACGTTATTGAACCGAGCAATCTTAATTTTCGGCACGTGCCCGTCTTGTTACCCGAATGTTTGGACGCGTTGCAATTGAAACCAAACGCAATTGTGGTTGATGCCACTTTGGGTGGTGCTGGTCACAGTCGCGAAATCGTGAAACACATCAGCGGCGGTACCTTGATCGGTTTGGATCGAGATACCGCCGCTTTGCAGTTTAGTGCCAATGTTTTAGCGGAAACGCACAACGTGGAAATCCGTTTAGTTAAATGTAATTTCTGCGCTATTGCCGAAGTCTTAAAGGGTTTAGGCGTTGACGCGGTTGACGCGATACTGGCGGATTTCGGGGTATCATCTTACCAAATTGATACGCCCGCCCGTGGTTTTTCGTACACGCAAGATGCACCCTTGGATATGCGTATGGATACCGATGCCACCAAGACCGCGGACGACATCGTCAATGGTTACCCAGAAAGTAAATTGGCCGATGTGCTTTGGCATTACGGCGAAGAACGGTATGCACGGCGGATTGCGGCGTCAATCGTGGCGGCGCGTCCCATTCACAGCACGGGACATTTGGTCAAGGTCATTCAAAACGCGGTGCCGGCGGGTTACGGTAAAACGGGCGGACACCCAGCCAAACGGACTTTTCAAGCCATCCGCATCGAAGTTAACCAAGAGTTAAACAGTATCCAAAAATTTTTGGATGATGCCATCACAATGTTAAAGCCCAACGGTCGCTTGGCGGTCATCAGTTTCCACAGTTTGGAAGACCGCATCGTGAAACAAACTTTTAAACGTGCGGCGACCGATTGCTTGTGTCCACCCAAAATTCCGCAGTGTATTTGTCACCACCAGGCAACGGTAAAATTGTTGACAAAGAAGCCAATTTGTCCGACAATAGAAGAGACTAAATCTAATCCGCGCAGTGCCTCCGCCAAACTGCGTGTGGTTTGCAAGTTATAGGAGGGTAATGGCAACAGCAGTTGAAAGTCCCGGAATTGCATCTGCCAAGGAAGAGGCAGCGGCGATTTTGTTTGCGCGTCAACCGCAGACGCCGCCCGTCACGCTGAAGACCCCAGTGTTGGAAACGGCACCAACAGCACCAACACAACCTGCCCGTCCACAATTCGCCAGTTACCATGACCCCATGCCAATGCCAACGCGACCAACAGCGGTTGACACTGCCACGTTCCGTCCGTACCAAAATTTTGATGATGTACCCGTGGTTTCCGCACAACCGCAAGTGGTGCGTCCCTATATCGACAGTGGTGATTATTTATCTTCCGCGGTAGCGGCAACTTCGGTCGATGCACCTGCACCCACACCTGTGGCTACGTCCGTCGCAGCGCCGAAAACCGTCACAGTAGCCCACAGCGCATTGGATACCGAACTGGAAGAAGATACCCAGTACGTTGTTAAGTTCAAAAATTCCACGATTGTGGCGGCGACCATTATCGCCACAATTTTCTTATTGCTGGCGGTGTTGTGCGTGGTGAACATCGTGACGTTGGTGACCGCTTCTGCCGAAGTGAACGCGTTGTGGAACGAAAGTGCCGCCTTGAACCAAAGTTTGGACGCCGAAAAAGCCAGTTTAGAACAATCGCGACAGGAAGTTACCGCGAATGGATCAACCGCTACCCATACCATCAAATACGAAACATTGGAAAGCAGTGGCTATACGGCGCCCACGGACACCCCCGTGCATGGTGCTTTTTTTGACTGGCTGTGTCATGCGTTAAGTCAGTTATTCGGTTAATATTAAGAGCATTTTTCCATATACATGGCTATGCGGCTTTATACGGCAACTAGTGAGAAGCGACGTTTGGTCGCTTTTTTTGCCGTCGCCATGGCAATCGTGGCGGTGCTCAGTGGTCGCTTAATTTATTTACAAATTTTTACGGGGCAAGTGTTGAAAGTCCGTGCCGCCGACCAATGGTATCGTGATTTACCGCTGATGGCCGAGCGTGGCACAATCTATGACACGAACGGGTTGGTTTTGGCAACTTCGACTTTGACATACAGTGTGTATTTACGCCCCGTGGCGGTAACCGACAAGGAAGGAACGGCGCGCACGATCGCCGATATTTTGGGATTATCTTATGAACGCGTATTGCAAAAGGCCAGCAGTAAAACGGTCAGCGAATGGTTAATCAAGATGCAAGTCGACAAGGCAACCGCACTCAAATTGGTGGAGGCCCGGTTGGATGGTGTTTATTTAAGTCAAACTTATCAACGTTCTTATCCGATTGGCAGTGTTGGCGCCCAAGTGTTGGGGATTGTGAGTGTGGATAACCATGGGCAGGAAGGTTTGGAAGCGTACTATGACGAATCGTTGCGCGGGTTAGACGGACGCATTGCCAGCCAGAGTGATTTGCGGGGAATTAAGATTGAAGATGGGGTGGAGTACTACGTGCCTGCGGTGGCGGGACAGAGTTTGCAATTATACCTGGATGCGGGCATCCAAAACATTGTGCAGAACGTAATTTCCCGTGCGTATACCGAACACCAAGCCAAAAGTGTTGCCGCCTTAGTGGTGGACATTACCACGGGTGGTGTGGTGGCTTCGGCCAGTGCTCCTTATTACGATTTGAATGAACAGCCGCGTGATGACGTGGTGGCATTACTGACCCAGATTAAAAATTCACCTATAATTAACGTTTTGGAACCAGGGTCGACTTTCAAAATTATTACCTTGGCGGCGGCTTTGGAAGAGGACGTGGTCAGTTTGGATGACAAGTTTCATTGTGCTGGGAGCCGTACCATTGCGGGCGAACGCATTAAATGTTGGAAGACCAAAGGACATGGTACGCAAACTTTGGCGGAAGGGGTCAACAATTCGTGCAACTGCGTGTTTATGGATTTGGCTTTGCGTTTGGGGGTTGAACGCTACTATCAATACCTGAAAAAATTTGGGATTGGAATTAAATCGGGCGTGGACTTTTACGGCGAACCGTCGGGCTTGCTACTGAACCAAAAACAAGTGCGTGATGTGGATTTGGCGCGGATGGGCTTTGGTCAAGCCATTGCGGTGTCGCCGATTCAATTCATTGCGACGGTCAGCGCTTTGGTCGGGGACGGGATGTTACGTACACCCCGTTTTGTACAGCAAGTGGGGGACAGCGTTTTGGACTCAAACGTGAAACAGCGCATCGTGTCACAACAAACCAGTACGACTTTAAGTCAATTGTTGTCTGGGGTGGTGAATCAAGGCAGTGGCAAGAAAGCGGCGGTTGCTGGGTATCAAATTGGTGGAAAAACGGGAACAGCACAAAAATACGCGGACGGGCATATTGCCGCGGGAAAATACGTTTCGTCGTTTTTGGGTTATCTGTCGGTTAATAGTGTGCCGCGTTATGCGTGTTATTTGTACGTCGATGAACCCAGCACTGGGGTTTATTATGGCAGCATTGTGGCGGCACCTTATGTTGGGGAAATTTTCCGCCAAATTACCGCTTACAAAAAATTACCGTTTGACGCCCAGTATGACAACGGCACGGGTACGGTGATGGTCGCAGTGCCGTCGGTGATAAATTTATCGGTCGAAGCGGCGGTGGCCTTGTTGGAAAAAGCGGGCTTCTTTGTGGAAGTCGACGGCGAAGGGGATTTGGTAACGGGGTCATTCCCTGTGGAGGGAAGTAGCGTAAAAAAAGGCGAGCCAATCGTATTGTTCACTTAAATTTGGTAATAATTATGGTATGGACAAGCAGGAATACGCGGCATACATCAAAAAGATTACGCCTAAAAGCAAAATCTGGACATCTTTGTTACGGGCGTTTGTAGTCGGTGGGTTGATTTGTTTGCTGGGTGAAGGTTTGGGTGCATTGTACAAAATGTGGTTACCCGCTTATGACCAAACGCAAATTGGGTCGTTAGTTTCGTGTACACTAATTTTATTGGCTTCAATTTTAACGGGTATTGGTGTGTACGATAAAATTGGTTATTTCTCGGGTGGTGGTTCCATTGTTCCGATTACGGGATTTTCCAACAGCATTACCAGTGCTGCAATGGAATTCCGTAAAGAAGGGATTATTTTTGGGACGTGTGCCAATATGTTCAAAATTGCTGGCCCCGTCATTGTGGTCGGGGTCGCGGTCGCGATGTTATGCGGCTTAGGATATTTTATCGTGGGGTTGTTCGTATGAGTACCATTGTTTTTAAGCATCAACCAAGGATTGTGGGGTGGTATTCGGTGGCTGGCAAAAAAGAAAGTGAAGGCCCTTTGGGAGAAACGTTTTCGCGGATTGAAAAAGACGAATACTTTGGTGAAAAGACGCACGAAGGTGCCGAACGCAAATTCTTTGTGGCGGCGATTCAAGGCGCCATTCAAGAGGCGGGCATCCAACCTGACGTGGTGTTTGCGGGGGATTTGCTAAACCAAATTGTGTCTTCGTCGTTTGCGATGCGGGATATTGGTTTGCCGTATGTCGGGGTTTACGGGGCTTGTTCCACGATGTCTTTGTCGTTGATTACGGCGGCTGCTTTCGTCGATGCGGGGCTGGTTCGTACCACCGTCGCGGCGGCGGGTTCACATTTTGCGACCGCGGAACGGCAATACCGCACGCCATTGGAATTTGGGAATCAGCGACCACCTAGTTCACAATGGACAGTGACGGGCGCGGGTGCGACGGTTTTATCTAACCACAAAAAATCACGCATCGCGGTGACCTGTGCCACAATTGGGCGTGTCGTCGATTACGGCGTCAAAGACGTGAACAACATGGGGGCGGCCATGGCCCCCGCGGCAGCCGATACTTTGGCACGCCATTTTGCAAATACCAAAACCAAGCCTGCCGACTATGATGCCATCTTTTCGGGCGACTTGGGGCAGATTGGGGAAGAAGCCTTGCGTGATTTGTTAAAAGAAAAAGGTTATGAATTGGGCGAAAATTATCATGATTGCGGCAAATTGATTTATGCTGGCAAACAGAAAGTGGATATGGGTGGTTCAGGCTGCGGTTGCAGCGCGGTGACGCTAAATGGATTTATTTTAAGTAAATTCAAGGCTGGTGAATACCACAAGGTCATCTTTATGGCAACGGGGGCTTTGTTATCGCCGACGACCAGTTTCCAAGGCGAAACCATCCCTGGTATTGCCAATGCGGTTGTGATTGAGGAGGTAGCAGAATGACATTTTTATGGGCGTTTTTAATTGGGGGATTGATTTGTACCTTGGGGCAGTTGTTAATTTTGAAAACTAACTGGACCCCAGCACGCATCTTGGTGACGTTTGTGGTGTTGGGGGCTTTGTTACAAGTTTGTACGGTCTTTGACCCGTTGAAAGAATTTGCTGGGGCGGGCGTGACCACGCCGATTACGGGCTTCGGTGCGGGGTTAGTGAAAGGTACGTTTGAAAACATCGACAAGTATGGTTTTATCGGTATCTTTACGGGCGGGTTAACCGCGATGTCCGCTGGGATTGCGGTGGCAATTGTTTCGGGCTTAGTGATTGGGATGATTTTCAAGTCGCGTTCGAAATAATCGTACCCGTCGTAATCAAGATTGCCGCCGCCGAAGTGGCATTTTGAATCACGCTTTTCACCACGGTTGCGGCATCAATTGCCGTGCAAGTTTGTGGGTTGAAATGATAATTGCGGTTGATTTGGCGGTAAATGGCAGGTAACGATTTTTTCAAAATGCGTTCGCCTAGATTTTTACCGTCCAATGCGGCGGCAATTTTTAGGTAAGTTAAGCCTCCGCCTGTGACAACTCCGTCGCGCATGGCGTTCGTCGTGGCCGCCACCGCATCTTCAATTCTTAAACGTTTTTCCATGGTCGCGGCTTCGGTGGGACAACCCACGCTGATGAGACCAGCCGTAGTGGTTAAATTGGCAATCCGTTCTTTCAGCCGTGTGCGGCGGTAGTCATCGGTCGCCGCCGCCAATTCGTCTTTAATCATGGCGAGATGCTGGTCAAAAGACGGGCTTTTTTCGTCACTGATAATGATTATCTGTTCGGGCTCAAAAATAATTTGGTTCGCGTGACCCAAATGGGCGTTGGTGGCTTGGGGCAAAGTCAAATCATTTTGGGGTGAAATCAGGGTTGCGTTGGTCACAACCGCACAATCCGCCACAGCCTTTGAACGTACTGCCATAATTTGGAGACCGGCTTTGGCACGGTTCAAAACCAAGGCGTTGATGACTTCGGGGGCGTAATCGTCCGCAACCAAAAGTAAAGGGGTTTGGTTTTGCACCGCCTCTTCAAGCACGGGCAAAATTTCTTGCATGGATTGGATGGCTCGGTCGGTAACCAATACTTTGGCATGACGCAAAATTTTGCTGTTCAAGTAGGGTGACACCACGCTGGCGGGTATTTTGACACCGTTGGTAAAGGTTAACTGAGTTGTACCAAATTGGTTCATTTCCAAGGTAATGAAGCCGTCGACCCCGACTTTGGTGAGGGCTTTTGCCACCATGGCGCCGTCTTCATCGTTTGCGCAACTGTTGGTGGCGACACGGCGTAAATCTTCGTATTTGTGAATTTGGTGGACGTAGCGTGGCAACAAATCCAAGGCTTTCCGTGCCGCCACTAATAATTCATCTTTCACCAGCATGGGTTGGTGTCCCCAAGCAATGGCACGGCGCGCGTGATTAGTGATGGCCGTTGCCAACACAATCGCGGAAGTGGTACCGTCCCCAGCCTCGGTGTTGGTTTTGAGACTGGCTTGTTTGATGACGTCTGCGCCCAAATTTTCGTGGCGGTTGGGCAGGGTGACTTCTTTGGCAATTGTGACGCCATCATTTGTGATCAGGGGACTGCCGTTGTTACGGTCGATAATGACATTCCGTCCGTTGGGGCCAATGGTGATTTTGACGATATTGTTTAATTTGTTAACGCCACGGTAAATGGCACGTTGCGCTTTATTCATAAATCACCCCGATGATGTCAAAATTTTGCACTAAGTACAGTTTTTCGTTATGCGACGAGATTTCGGCGCCTGCGTATTTGTTGATGACAATTTTATCACCAACGGCAACGGGTGAACCATGACCGACTTCGACCACCGTCATGATTTGGTGGCGTTCGGCGTTCGTGGTGGGAAGGTAAATGCCACCTTTGCTGGTTTGTTCGATGACAGGTTTGCAAAGTACCCTGTCAAATAATGGTTTGATTTTCATTTTTTTTCTCTCCTTGACGCTAACATAGCACGGAATTTTGACGAACAATCATTTTACTGCCACCCAATTTTTGGTTATACTAAGACCGATGGATTATATGCAAATGGCAGAAGATTTGGCAAAAACATCGCGTTGTGGACGTAATCATGTGGGGTGCGTGATGGTGCGTGATGGTAAAGTGCTGGTGTCGGGTGTCAATGGGCAAATCGAAGGGGCAGCGGATTGTGCGTCGATCGGTGGCTGTTTGCGTGAAATCAACCATATCCCAAGTGGTACTGCGGCAGGATTTTGTCATGCGGTTTGTGCGGAGACGCGTTGCGTATGTGCCGCCGCACGCGACGGTATCGCTTTGAAAGGTGCGACTGTGTATTGCACGCATCGACCTTGTATTATTTGCATGAAAAATTTGGCCGTGATTGAAGTGGATACGATTTATTACAAGTATGGCTATCCTGACCAACACAGCGATAAGATTGCGCAGTTGGCGGGATTGAAGGTGGTGCAAGTTGGCTAAAACCCCCGTTGTGGCTTTGGTCGGACGACCCAATGTGGGTAAATCGACATTGTTTAATACGCTATCCGAAAACGGGCAAAGCATTGTCGATGATTTGCCTGGTGTGACGCGCGACCGCATTTATGCGGATTGTGAATGGGCGGGCAATAATTTTTCGTTAGTCGATACGGGCGGGGTTTCGTTTGAAGCGGGGGCTTTCAATGCGCACATTAAAGAGCAAGTTGAAATCGCGGTGAGTATCGCCGATGTCGTAGTTTTCGTGGTGGACGGTATGGTGGGGGTGACCGCGGAAGATATGCAGGTCGTGAAGTTATTACGGACTTTCGGTAAACCATTGGTGTTGTGCGTCAACAAACTGGACAACCAACAGTTACGTGATAATACGTTGGCGGAATTTTATCGTTTGGGTGTGGGGGACCCGTTACCCGTTTCGTGTGCACAAAAAACGGGGTTGGGCGATTTGTTGGATGCCGTGGTGCAGAAATTGCGTGCCAAAAATTTATTACGACCACAGGCTCCGCAGGACGTAAAACGCATTGCCATTATTGGACGACCCAACGCTGGGAAAAGTTCGTTGGTCAATGCGTTACTCGGCGAAAAGCGGGTGATGGTGAGTGATATTGCTGGTACGACTCGTGATGCGGTGGATAGTCCTTTCAATTATTGTGGTAAACCTTACATTTTGACGGATACCGCGGGCATCCGTCGTAAACGCAGTGTTGAAGTAGAAACGGTTGAATATTACAGTGTTTTGCGCGCGATTCATAGTATCAAAAACAGTGATGTGGTTTTATTGGTCGTGGATGCAACGCAAGGTTTGACCGAACAAGACGTGCGTTTGGCGGGCTACATTCACGAAGCAGGGCGTCCGTCGGTAATCGTGATTAACAAATGGGATTTAGTCGTTAAGGACAGTTACACGCAATTGGATTTTGCCAAAAAAATTGCGGCCGATTTAGCCTTTATGCCGTACTTCCAAGCAATCTATATTTCGGCGTTGACGGGACAACGGTTGGGCGAAGTTATGAGCACGGTGGAACGGGTTTTAGCGAATACCGTGAAACGGATTACCACGGGGCAATTAAACGATTTGATTTTGGACGCGGTTGCTATGACTCCGCCGCCGTTTCGGGCAGGGCAACGTCCCAAGTTTTTGTATGCCACCCAAGTATCCGTGGCTCCGCCGACTTTTGCTTTGTTCGTGAACAACAAACAGATTGTGGGTAAGACTTATTTGCGTTATTTAGAAAATACGTTGCGGAAATCAGTTGACTTTTCGGGAACCCCTGTTAGACTGCTTCTCAGAAATCGGGAGAAAGAATAATGTACTGGTGGTTATTCCTGCTTTGTCCAATCGCATATTTAGTCGGCGGCTTTAATGTGTCGAAGACCATCACCAAATTGCGGCATGTGGATTTATCTCATGTGGGGTCGGGCAACGCGGGGGCAACCAATATTGGGCGCGCCATGGGCTTCAAGTGGTTCTTGTTAGTCACAATTTTAGAATGTTTGAAATGTGCTGGCATTTCCGCCATGGGCTATTTGTTCGTCAGTTTGTATACTGGCACTTGGACTGGGTATCAAGAAAGTCATTATATCGTGATTTTGGCGATGGGGTTAAGTGCGGTCTTCGGTTCAATTTTTCCTGTTTGGTATCATTTCAAAGGCGGGAAAGGTTTGGCGACTTGGATTGGCTTAGCGTTTGTTTTGAACCCGTTAGTCATGTTGGTGGTGGCGGTGGTGTACATTCCGTTGTTGGCACTGACACGCATCATGTCATTGTCGACGATTTCGGGGGTTATTACTTGGGCGGTATTGTCGTTGTGGTTAGAAGCACCGTTGACCGCCCCTGTGATTGTGCTTTATTGTGCTTGCGTGTTATTGATTTTGTATTCGCACCGCAAAAATATCTTCCGCTTATTCACGGGTAAAGAAAATAAATTCATCTTAAAGAAAAATCGGCAACTACAGGCAAGCACTCCTGAAACCGTCGAGCCAGCCCATGATAGCACCCAGCACCAGTCCCATTGATTTTGGTACTGCCACACAAAAAAAATCAAGTTATAACCGTGTACATTGATTCATAATCATGGCTATGAACAATCAGGTTTTTGAGAACATTGCGACCCGTACAAATGGTGATATCTATTTGGGGGTAGTTGGGCCAGTCCGTTGCGGTAAGTCGACTTTTATTACCAAATTCATGCAGCAGTTGGCGATTCCCAACATCGAAAACAGTTACGAACAGCAACGCGTCATTGACGAATTGCCGCAAGCGGCGGACGGAACCGCGGTCATGACAACACAACCGAAATTTGTGCCGAACCGTGCGGTAGGCATTAAAATTGGTGATGCTGCGATGCGTGTGCGCATGATTGATTGCGTTGGTTACATGATTGACGGGGTCAATGGTTTGGAGGAGGGGGGACATATCCGCAATGTCAAGACGCCATGGAGTGACGTCGAAATGCCTTTTGACCAGGCCGCGGAAATCGGCACGCGGAAAGTCATTGTTGATCACAGCACAATTGCGGTGGTCATCACTACGGATGGCACGATTACCGATTTACCACGCGAAAATTACGTTGCCGCCGAAACCAAAGTGATTTTTGAATTAAAACAATACGGTAAACCGTTTGTGGTGGTGGTCAACAGTAAAAATCCGAACAGTGATACTTGCCGTGCCATTTGCAACGAAATTCAAGAAAAATTTAACGTACAAGCGTTGGGTCTGGATTTAGAAAATTTGGGCACGCACGAAATTACCGCAATCTTTAACGGTATTTTGGCGGAGTTCCCTGTAACTGGTTTCAAAGTTAATCTGCCAACGTGGCTGCAAGTCATGCCGAGCAACCATCCCGTCATTGTGGATGCAATTGAACGTTTACGTCGTTACACCAAAACCGTGCGCCGGATTTCCGATAATAATCCTGCCACTGTTTGTGCGGATAGCCCTTATTTTAACGCCGTTGAAACCAGCGAAATTGATGTCGCGACGGGCACAATTGTTTACAATTTGGTTCCCAAAAATGATTTATACTTCAAATTGATTTCGCAGGAAAGTGGTTTGAAAATCCAAAACGAACAACATTTAATGGCGTACATTCAAAAGGCGGCAGGCAAAGCCAAAGAGTATGACAAATTAAAAGACGCCATCGACGCTGCCGAAACCAAAGGCTACGGCGTGGTGGTACCAACTTTGGACAGTTACAAATTGGATACGCCGCGTTTGTACAAGCACGGTAAAAATTACGGCTTAAAATTACGTGCCACGGCACCCAGTTTACACATCATCAAAGTTGATGTCGGCAGTGAAGTAACTCCGACGATTGGCACACAAGAACAATCCAAAGAAATGTTGGAATTTTTGGAACGCGAATACGAAACCAACAAGGAAGCCGTTTGGCAAACCCCGATTTTCGGCAAATCGTTAGACGAAATCATGCAGGAAGGTGTGGGTGCCAAAATTGCTAATATGCCTGCCAATGCGATGAAACAAATGAAACGTACCATTGGTAAAGTGGTGAACAACGGCAAGGGTGGCATTATTTGTATCTTGTTATAAGCACACTTTTCGCGTTTCCCGCATATAGAGTGGGATATGATTTTTGAAAATTTCATTACCTTTTTAAGCAAAGTACTTTTCTTTTCTGGGCTGGTTAATGATAAAAATTCTTTCCCCAAACCATTATCGAAAAAAGATGAGTTAATGTATTTCCAAAAATTTTGGCAAGGCGATTTACAAGCCAAGGATATTTTAATCCGCCACAATTTGCGCTTGGTGGCACACGTCGTCAAAAAATACAATGGGGCGGCCGAAGCCGACGATTTGATTTCGTGTGGTACGATTGGTTTGATCAAAGCCATCAATTCCTTCAAGGCCGATAAAGGTACCCAAATTTCGACGTACGCTTCTCGCTGTATTGAGAACGAAGTCTTAATGTTTCTCCGCGTTTCCAAAAAACACCAGCAAGTCGGTTCGTTGAACGAAAGTTTGGGAGATGACCATGACGGGAACGAAATTTCCTTGGTAGATATTATTACCGACGACCGCGAACAATCGGATATCGACGTCGCCATGCACCAACAGTTAATGCAAAAGTTAGTGGCGACAATGCAGCAGCGGCTGGGTGAACGCGAATTCAAAATTGTCAGTTTGCGTTATGGACTAAACGACCACGTCGCCTTACCGCAACGCGAAGTCGCTAAACAATTGAATATCAGCCGCAGTTACATTTCACGGATTGAGAAGCACGCCTTGGAAGTGGTGCAACAAATCGTGCGTGAACCAGCCTTTCAAGATTTCCGTTAAACCCCTTATATTTCAATCAAAATTTGCGTGGCAGTTACGCGTGGTAACTGCTTTTTTGTGTGTTAAGGTTAAAGGTCCTCATCGTCGTCGTTCCATGCATCCCAATAACTGGTTGGCTGTGCCCGAGCGGTGGGACTGCGGGCTTTGCGGTGGCGTACCGTTGGTCGTGTCGTCAGTGACTTTTTGGCGACCAAAGGTAAATTGACGGGAACAATGGCCAACAAGATTAACCCGACGATGCTGGCAACCGAAGCCAATAAACAAATGTAAAAGTACAACGGATACATGGTGCCATGATAACGGGTGCCTTGGGGAGAATTATGGAAAATGATGTCATCAACTTGAAAAGTTTGTCGGCGGACGCGCCATTGCTGCAATATAACGATTGGCCGCATCTCGCGGTGAAACCACAAGTGCGTGTCAGCGCTGTACCGCCAACGGTGAGTCCCAATGAACCACCGCGGCAACACCAGAAGCAGTTAGCCTTTCATCAGTCGCTGGCCAAAAGTCGATTTGTGTTTGGTGGTAACCGCACGGGGAAAAGTGTTTGTGGTGCGATGGAGACCATTTGGTACGCGACGGGATTACACCCGTTTCTGAAACTTGACCGTGCGTGTGATGGGTGGGTTGTCAGTTTGACGCGCCAGGTGCAACGCGATGTGGCGCAAGCCAAAATTTTACAATATTTACCGCCCGAATGGATTGTGAAAACGGTGATGGTGTCGGGAAGTGCTTTTGCACCCGCCCACGGGGTGATTGATTTTATTTTGGTGCGGAATGTGTTTGGTACGGTTAGCAAAATTGGTTTCCGTAATTGTGAACAAGGACGGGAACGGTTCCAGGGAGTTTCTTTGGATTTCGTGTGGTTTGATGAAGAACCACCCGAAGAGATTTACGATGAATGCTTATTGCGGTTATTGGACCGTGGCGGGGTGCATTGGGTGACGATGACTCCGTTAAAAGGGCGCAGTTGGGTTTATGAGCGGATTTATTTACGCCAAGAGCGGATGCCCGATCTGGCGTGTTTTTGGATCAGTTGGGACGACAATCCCTATTTAACACAAGCAGAAAAACAATTCCTTGCGGCCAGTTTACCACCCGATGTTTTGGAAAGTCGCAAGTTTGGTCATTTTGTGGCGGCAGAAGGACAGGTGTTTCCCAATTTTGATGTCGCCAACATCATTGAACCGCTTGTTTTAGAACAGCCCGATGCGTATTATTTGGCGATTGACCCTGGCTACCGTAACCCGACCGCGGCGGTATGGGTTGCGGCAGTGGGCGAAAACCTTTACGTGGTTAGTGATTATGAAGTAGCAGGGTTGACGGTTGCCGAGCACAGCCAAGCACTTTTACAACGTACTGCGGATTTAGGCTGGGATTTGCCACAGATGCGCATTTTAATTGACAGTGCCGCTAACCAAAAAACCTCGGCGTGTGAAGTTTCGACCGCTATGCAATACCGTTACCACGGTTTAGCGGTGGACACCAACGTTAATAAAAATTTGGCGCAGGGCTTATTAGAAATGAAAGCACGTTTTGGTAACGCGGACGGCCAGCGCAGTTTGTTTGTGTGTAAAAATTGTGTGAATTTAATCGGCGAATTACGGGGCTATTATTGGGGCGACGGGGAACAACCGCAAAAAGTGAATGACCACACGATTGATGCTTTACGGTACATCGTGATGGATTGGCAACGGCACTCACAAGAACAAGCAGTAGTATTAAACACTTTGGGACAAGCCAAAAAAGATTTAATCAAAAGACTGGCAGGAAAACGTTTCAGTACGGAAAAGTTGTGATTTAATACGGGCAGGGAGGAGAAATGCAAAGCAAGCAAAGCAAAAAACAAATCATTGATGCCGTCTTAAACGATTACGAAGCACGCAAAGAAGCACGCCGTGGTTTAGAAAATAAATGGAAAAATAACTTAAATTTTTACCATGGTGACCAGTACGTGGGCTATACCAAACAATACTATTGGCAGTCGACCGAAAGTTTCAATCATATTGGCCCCTTGGTGGAAAACCGTTTGGCAATCTTAGCCGAAGTGCAACCCACCGTGCAAGACAAATTGGTGCAAGCGGTTTTCGAGCAGTTACGTTTCAAACGTTTAATTGAAGAAGGCAATTTTTGGCAGGAGGTCACTGGTTCGGTTTTTTATAAAGTGACCAAAGTCGACAATCAACCATCAATTACGGTTTGTTCGCCGTTGGAAATTTATCCCGATAAATTAGATGTTTCCAACATGGCAGAAATTGGTTCCATCATCCATGCAAAAAAAGTGGATGACCAATTAGTGATTGAAAAGTGGGGGCGCGACCATCTCACGATTATTCGCGACCAGACGTTAATTTACGATGGCGATTTGCCGTATCCTTTCCCGTTTGTGCGGGGGACCAGTGAATTGGTCGCGGGGCAATTTTTTGGTAAATCCGTGGTCGATCGGGTGATTCCCGTACAACGTGCCTACAACGCGATTAAAAATCGTCGTGCCGAATTCATGAGTCGGATGGCGTGTGGTGTGGTCGCGGTGGAAGATGGCAGTGTTGATTTGGACAGTTTGGAAGTGGATGGCTTATGCCCAGGTAAAATCATCGTTTACCAACAAGGTTACCGCGAACCCAAATTTATGGAAGCAGGTGCTATCCCTGATGAATTAACCAAAGAGGAAGACCGTTTATTAAACGAATTTAATACGATCAGTTGCGGGGGTGATTTGTTGTCAACCTTAGCCAACCGCGCTACCATCGGCGAAGGAGCGTTAACGATTTACAGTGAACAAGCCAAACGCCAACTCCGTCGTCCGATTCAAAGTATTGAAGATGTTTACGAACAGGTCGGTCAAAAAATCTTAGCAATTTTAGGAGTGGAACATGGAAAATCAAACTGATTACGCGCATGAAGAAAAAAACACACATGACGCACCTTTGGAACAAGCGGCGATACAACCCAATGTGGACATCAATGCACTCCGAAAGTCTTACAGTGAATTGCAAAGCGCTTTCACCAAAAAGGCACAAGCCTACAAAGAACTGGAACAGAAAATAAACTCCATGCCCAGCCGGGAGGAAATCATTCGGGAGTATTTATTGACGAACAACAGTGCGGAGGCGCCTGCGGTGTTGACCAGTTCTTCGTCGGCTTTTGATTTTGCCAAAGAAAAGCACCCAACCAGTTTGGCGCAAGCCGATCGGTTGGCCTGTGAATATTTCAAAAAAGGAGTCTCAAAATGATTACAGTAGCAACAGCAGAAAATGCGTTAAGAAACATCTATTTAGATACCGTGCTTAACGACATTAACAAAAAAACAAACCCATTTTTAACGATGGTGGAAGAAAACGCACGTACCGCCAGTGGTAAGAATGCTAAGTTCAGTATTCGTTACGGCGCGGCATCGGTTGGTGCTGGCACCGAAACGGGTGATTTACCAGTATCTGATAGTGAAAAAGCCATTGAACTGTCGGTACCCTTGAAAAACTTGTATGGTACCTTCCAAATTAGCGATAAGGCTTTGAAAGCGGCGTCATTAGACCCGAATGCGTTTGCGTCATTATTAGGCGGTGAAATGCAAAATTTGGTTGCTGCGGCGCAAAACAATTTAGCCACGATGCTGTATGGCAATGGTTCCAAATTGTTGGCGGTCTTTGATGTGAATGACTTTCAAAATGAATCACACAAATTGATTAAAGTCGGTACCAAATACATTGGTAATTTTACCAAAGGAATGAAGGTGCAAATTTTGGACGGAGCAGGACAATATGTTACCGACCCCGAAAGCGACAATACGGTGACCGCGGTTAGTCCTGTTTCTGGCATCATTACCATCAGTGATGGACTGTTGTCCAGCAAAGCCGACCGTTTCTACATTTACAATCCCGATGACGATCAAACCAACATGAATGGGATTGACAGTGTGTTCGCAACCAATATGTACGGCGTAAATATCAATAGCCATCCCGAAATCGCACCCTGTAATTACCGCGATGCTGGTGATACTTTACGCGTCTTGAACGAAGATGTCGCGTTGGAATTCTTGGATGAATACGAAGAATATTGTCAAGGTATGGCAGCGGATATTATTTTGACGCACCCACGTGTTCGGAAAGCGATTTTCGAATCGTTGAAAAATACGCGTTCCAACATTGCAACGGCGGAACTGGCAGGTGGCTTCCAAGGCTTCACCTTTAACGGTATCCCGATGTACAGTGATGTCAAATGTAAAGCCGGGAACCTGTACGCATTAAACAGTAAATCGTTTGCGATGCATCAACTTTGTGATTGGACGTGGTTGTCCAACGAAGACGGTAGCATTTTGAAACAGTTACCTGGTAAAGCCACTTACATGGCAACCTTGGTTAAATATGCTGATTTGATTTGCGATAAACCGTTCTTGCAAGGCCGTTGCAGTAACTTCTCGGCATTAAACTGGAAAGCGGAGTAATGTCAGATGCAAAAAATTTATCATGACCTGTTCCATATTACCGAACGCATTTTGCAAATTGACCCGTTTTACAAAATTTATTGGAACGGAGAACGTGAGCGGTTTGAAGTGTTCTGGCATGGTAAATTGGCTTTCGTCGTCCCGTTTGATGCCTTAGATGTGCGGACGTTAACCTATACGCAACGGACACGGCGCGAAAACGCTGATGACATTGAACGGGAAATTGACGAAGGTAACGCGGCTATCTTCCAAGCGCAAGCCAAAAAAATTGAGGCCATGAAAGCCCAAATAAAGGATTATGTAAAATATGATTTTGAAAAATTTAATTAGTGATGCCAACGACATTCTCGGCTTGAAAATTGATTGGCAAAATACCGCTACTGACGACAATTACTTACAACTATTTGCCTGCACGCGTTTGGTCATTAACGCTTTGACGGGAATTTGGCCGACGTCGGATGGCACCCACATTGACCCCACAGACTATGGGCTGGATAACGCCACCCTGGTTTATGGCATCTTGTCGGAATACGCCTTTGTCGCAGGTATGTTTAACGAATGGAAAGTTTGGCAAGAAAAATACAACGCAGGTTTGTTTAAGGCGCAAAATGGTAAATCCCGCATCCTGCCAGTTCGCTAATTACCGCAGCGTTCGTTTCAACTTGGACAACTTCGCCTTGCCCGTGGTTGTTACCAAAAAGAAAAACACGATTTATACCAATTATTTGGTGGGGCTGAAAGGAACAAAACACCAATTACTGTCGTTGGGTGAGCCAGTACCAACATATGGTTATGACCATGTCGCAGAATGGAACACCTATATCTTTGCTTCGAATAACGAAGGGCTGTATTATGCCAATCGCTATCGTTTGCAGTTTGAACCATTGAATGAGGCAGTCTACCCGAAACAACTTTTGGTGGCATTTAACCGCCTGTTGATGATTTCCGAGAATCAAAAACGCATTTTTTATTCGGTTGCGATGGATGGGACTTGGGGCAACGGTACGTTTATGGACAATGCCATTTATGTTCCCGATAATTATGGACTGTGTCTGGAAATGCGCCATTATCAAGGGAAAGTGTTATTGATTTGTGAGGAAGGGTTGCTGACGATTAACCGCCATTTAGTTTTAGAGCATTTGGCCGATGACAGTGAAATGTTAAAAGCCAATCGAGTCAGCAGTAACCAATGCCTGTGGGAGAGTGATTGGTTCAGTTTAGGCTACGCGACCGACACCCAAACATTACGCGAGATTTTCTTGAAAACTAACGTGAGTTTAACTTTGACGGTGACGTCGAACCGCACACAACGCAACATCCCGATTACAGGAGCCAATCAAGTGCAAAAAATTAAAATTAACTTGAACGGCGATCAATTCAAATTAGCGTTGTCGATGTCCAATACCAGTGACTTAGCGGTGTCCGATTTCGCCGCCGTCGTGACTTACGGTAAAAGGGGGTAGACTTTCAGTGAAAGCGTGTGTGAAAAAATTCTTAAAAAAACTGTGGGCGGTTTTGTTGCATATCTTTTGCGGCGTTCCTTGTCGGCACGATGACGAACCTAAGGCCAGCGAATAAAAAATTGCGCAAGTCGTGAACTTATGATAAAATGACATTTATGGATAATAAAAAATGGACAACTACGATTGGTAATCGTACAGTAACTGTAGAAACTGGCGCTTTGTGCGGCTTGGCACATGGTACGTGTTTGGTCAGTTGCGGTGAAACCGTAATTATGGCCAATGTGACGATGGCGGATCAACCGCGCGACGGGATTGATTTCTTCCCGTTGGGCGTCGATTTCCAAGAAAAATTATATTCTGTTGGTAAAATTCCTGGCGGATTTACTAGGCGTGAGGGACGCGGTGGCGATAAGGCAATTTTGACCAGTCGCTTAATCGATCGTCCCTTGCGTCCTTTGTTTGATAAGGCTTTGCACAACGATGTTGCCGTGGTGGTAACGACTTTGTCGGTTGACCCTGATGTCGCGCCCGAACCATTGGGAATGTTGGCGTCATCGGTGGCATTAACCATCAGTGATATTCCGTGGAATGGCCCGACGGGTGCCGTGCAAGTGGCACGCGTGGGTGGTAAATTGATCTGCAATCCCACCGCCGCAGAACAAGACCAAAGCGATTTACATTTAACGGTCAGTGGTACCAGTGAAGCCGTGTTAATGGTGGAGGCGGGTGCCCATGAAGTGAGTGAAGCCGATATGGTTGATGCGATTATGTTTGCCCACGAGGAAATTAAAAATTTGTGTGAATTCCAAGTCGGGATTGCGAAAAAGGTCGGCAAAGAAAAACGTAAAGTCGCTTTGCACGTGGTTGACAGTAATTTGGAAGAACAAGTGCGTGCTTTTGCCACCAGTTTTATTGAAACGGCTTTGAAAGAAACCGATACATTGAAACGTCGGGTCGAAGAGGACAAAGTGCAAACGATTGTGGCGGATCAATTCGCGGGTATTTGGGACGAAAGTAAAGCGGATATCATCGCCGTCATGAATAAAATCAAAAAGGAAATCGTGCGTGATAAAATTTTGAACCAGGGTGTACGTCCTGACGGTCGTGGTACCAAAGATATTCGTCCGATTTGGGTGACAACTGGTTTGTTGCCGCGTACGCATGGTTCGGCGGTATTCACCCGTGGTAATACCCAAGTCCTGAACGTTTGTACGTTGGGAATGTTGAGTGATGCCCAAAAATTGGACGGAATTGATGACGAAGAAGCCAAACGTTATATGCACCAATACAATATGCCACCGTATGCAACGGGGGAAGCGCGTCAATTACGGGCACCTGGACGGCGCGAAATTGGGCATGGTGCTTTGGCGGAACGCGCGTTACTGCCGGTCTTGCCCAGTGAAGAAGAATTCCCATATGCCATTCGTACGGTCAGTGAAGTTTTGTCCAGTAATGGTAGTTCTTCCATGGCTTCGGTTTGTGGCAGTTCGATGTCGTTGATGAATGCGGGCGTACCAATCAAAGCCGCGGTAGCGGGCATTGCGATGGGCTTGATAAAGGATCAAAACAGTCGCAAAGTGGCGGTCTTAACCGATATTCAAGGTGTGGAAGATTTTTACGGCGACATGGATTTCAAAGTGGCTGGTACCGAAAAAGGCATTACCGCGATTCAAATGGATATCAAAATTGCGGGAATTGATAAGGAGATTATTACGACCGCTTTGGCACAAGCGCGGGAAGGTCGTTTGAAAATTTTGAAAATTATGAACGCCGAAATTAAGGCACCCGCGAAAGAAATTTCGCGCTATGCGCCTAAGGTTGTAACGTTCAAAATCAACCCTGACAAAATCAAGGACGTTATCGGCAGTGGTGGTAAGGTGATTAACAAAATCATTGAACAGACTGGTGTTAAGATTGACATTGAAGATGACGGTAAAGTTTTCATTGGTGGTGCGGAAGCCGCGATGGTGGAAAAAGCCAAAGCGATTATTGCCGACATCGTGTTGGAACCCGAAGTTGGTCAAATCTTTGAAGGCACCGTGGTGCGTATCTTGGATTTTGGTTGTTTTGTGAAATTGACCGAAGCGTTGGAAGGCATGGTGCATATTTCTAAGTTAGCGAAGGAACGTGTCAATAAGGTTGAAGACGTCGTTAAAGTCGGTGACAAAATTAAAGTCAAAGTCATTAAAATTGACGAAAAAGGACGGGTCGATTTGCAACGGATTGTTACGCCGTCAATGCCAAAAGACGCCCCAGCGAAGTAATTTTCAAACCGCGCGTTAAATAGTCAGCGGCGATTTGGGCAAAACATTGCATGGTGGCAGTGGTGGGTTTGAGCGCGATAATGTCGCCGGCTTGCACATTGTAGGTGGCGTAGGAGAGGACAAGATTACTGTCGGCGGTGTCCCAATCAATCACCGCGTTGCGGTCGGTGGGTAACACGGTGGTGTAGCCTAAATTGCTGGCCATGGCTAAGGTGTGTTTGTTGAATAACGCGGCGGGTGGGGTAAACACGGACATTTGGGTGTTGGTTAGCGAATGCACTAAAGCATCACTGAGACGGATTTCTTCAATAATTAAATTTTTATCTGCGATATTCAAGGCAGTGTTGGAAAAGCCATAATTGCCCAGTTCGTGACTGGTGGCTAAGTTTTGCAATAATTCCAAATTGTTAATGGCGGCGGAGCCCGTAAAGAAAAATGTTGCGGTGGCTTCGGCAGCGGATAAGGAATCCAGCATCGGGGGCAGGTTGTTGGCTAATTGGGCGTCGTCAACGATGAACATGATTGCCACTTGGTTGCTGTCGCGTTTACCATTCGACAGGGGGGCGTTAACGGTAAGGTAAGTTTGGGTGACGTTTAAGGTACTGACCAGTAAACCCAATACCAATAAAACGCTGCAAATAATGCTATTCGTGATGACGACTTTTTTATTGGGCATCTTAACTATCAATATTATAATTTGCGTAAAATTATGTTTTTCGTGTATGATAACGGTATGGATACCATTATTAAAACTTACCCCAATGGATTGCGGTTGGTGGTGACCCCCATGGCGAATTTCAAAAGCGTGGCTTTCCGCGTGTATATTATGGCGGGCAGTGGCGAGGAAACCAAGGACGAAGAAGGCTTGTCGCATTTTTGTGAACATATGTTGTTCAAAGGGACAACCAAACGGACTGGTCAACAAATCATTGACGAATTTGCGCGCTTAGGGGTGGCGTACAATGCGTGGACCAGTGAAAGTGCGACCTGCTATCACACCAAGGGGATTGCGGACAATTTGGAAAACTGTGTGGATTTGTTGGCGGATATGTATTTCAATACCAAATTTACTGATGACGATTTTGATAAGGAAGGTGATGTGATTGTGCAAGAAATCGCCATGCACGATGACCGCCCGACTTCGGTGTTGTACGACAAAATGAACGCCGTGTTTTACCAAGGTACCAAATACGAACATCCTGTAGCGGGGTATGCGGACGCCATTAAAAAATATCAACCCCAGGATATTTACCGTTATCTTAAAAAACATTACATCGCACCGAACACTATCATTGCTTTTGCTGGTGATATTTCGGTCGCACGGGCGGAAGAGTTAGTGGCTCAATATTTTTTACCATTCATGGCCACAACGGTGGCGCAACCCAAACAAAGACAGAATATTCCCGCGATTCAACCGCCAGCGTCACGTTCGCAAGTGAAAAAGGATACGAAGCAACAACATGTGGCTTTGGCCTTTCCCGTTTGCAATCAATACAGTGCCGACCGTCATGCTTTGTGTCTTTTCAGTTTGTTGTTTGGTGGTGATATGAGCAGTCGTTTGTTTATCAATGTACGGGAAAAATTAGGCTTGGTGTATTCCATCTCGGCCGAGATGGAACTGAGTGATATTGGCGGTAATTTAATGGTGCGCTTTTCTTGTACGCCGCAAAACACCCAAAAAGTCATCGATGTGGTTGGAAAAGAAATAGAAACTTTGCGCCGTGAAGGAGTGACGGAAGATGAATTGTTGAAGTACCGTAATCAATGGCGGATGCAACGTTTAATGGACAGCGAAGTTACCAGTTTCGTAAACGACCGCGCAACCAGTCAAGTGGCAACCCATAACCGCATTATCGGTATGGAAGAAGAATTAAAAATTGTCGATGCTTTGACAGTCTCCGATGTTAATGCCGTGATTAAAAAATATTTATTGCCAGATCACATGATTACGGTTATTGTCGGTAAATAATATTTTACGAAAATTAAATTTTTGTTTATAATTTATGGTAATGGACGGTACTATCCATCGGACGAAAAAACAAAACGTCAAACGTCCCTTCCCCTGGGGGGATATTGTCATTTGGGCGTCGGGGATTGCCGCTTTGTTGATGCTCTTCCGTTTGGGGGGCATTGTTTCCGATTTTATGTATGGTGTTGCGGGTATTTACATTTATTGTGTCTTCATTATTACCGCTACTTTTGGGATTTGTTTACGTACGGGAAAACGAATCCACATTGACCCGCAATATTTGTGGGGCGCCATCATTATGGTGTTGGCCTTTTTTACCGCAATGCACGTGGGTTTTACACAAGCGTTAGTGGGTGGCGGTAAAAGCGCAGATTTAAGCAGTTATTTAAGTTACTGTTTCTCTGGTGCTCACTTGACCCCTGGTGGGGTACTGTTTGCGTTGCCGTCGTATTTGTTGTTAGTGATTTCGGGAACGATTGGCACCTATTTACTCCTGGGCGTACTTTTTTTAGCAGGGCTGGTTTTGGTGGTTAACCGTGTGATTATCAAAAACCGTGAGAAACGGATTATTACCATGGAAACCAAGCCCGAAGCCGTCACCGACCCCAACGATTTTGCTGCAACTACGGCGGAATTGTATGCGAAATTGCAGGCGACCAATAAAGAGGTGATGCGCGAAAACCGTCGTGATTTTGAAGCCAGCAAAAGTTTGTTGGGGTTAGGTTCCATGCCGAAACGAGAAACCGCCAAAGTTATCGCGGACAGTCCCGTACCGTTGAACAATTTAACCACGCCAGAAGCCATCAATCAGGCTTCGGCAACCGCAGTCAGCAATGCACCTGCGGGTTTGCGGATGTATAATGATGGTGTGGCAATTCCGTGGCAGGGGTTGGACAGTGCGGTTTGGTCGGGACTGCCACCTACGGTACCACCGACACCGCCTGCGTCGTTGATGTCACCAACACCAACCATGGGTGCACCTGCCTATCCCTACATGCCGTCGCCTAGTATGCCTTTACCCAGCAATATGGTTCCGCCGCAACGCGTGACACCTGTGTCACCCATCACTCCTGCGCAACCGACCGCCCCCGTAAATACTTGGGAGCAGGCCAGTGGAATGCAGTGGCAAGGTGCGAACACCAGTTGGACTCCACCGAGCAATCCAAGTGGACAATCCAATCCTGCTTTGGGTCGTCGTCGCAATGCCGCGGCCATCCAAAACTTGAATAACCAAACTTCATTGAGTTTGGATCCGCCCGCAACCGCGAATGAACCGACGGGAGACACTTTCAAAAATAAACGTTACTATCGACCGACTTTGGATTTGATTCACACCCAAAGTATGGATTTAAGCCAATTCAACGCGGAAGCCAGTGAAAAAGAAACCAAATTAAACGAACTGTTCCAACAATATAATGTGCGTGCGCGCGTCCACAGTTTCAGCGTGGCACCCGCCGTCACACGTTTTGAAATTGTACCTGAGTTAGGTACGCGGGTGGCACAAATTGAAAACTTGCGTGACGACATGAATTTTGTTTTGAAAACCAACAACACGCGCATGGAAAGTCCGATTGAAGGCAAGAACGCGATTGGGATTGAAGTTCCCAACCACACGATTGGAACCGTATCAATTAAAGATTTGTTAGGCTCACGGGAATTTTTGTCACACAAAAGTCCGTTGGCAATTTGTGTTGGTAAGAACATCAGCGATGAACCGATTATTGCGGACTTAGCGGAAATGCCACACTTGTTGGTGGCGGGTACCACGGGTTCGGGTAAGTCGGTTTGCATTAATACAATTTTAACCAGTTTGATTTTCAAGACCAGTCCCGAAGATTTGAAGTTAATGTTGATTGACATGAAAGGTGGCGTCGAATTGGGTATGTACAATGGCTTGCCACATATGTTGGTCGAAAGGTGTATTTCCAACGTGACGCACGCCGTCAACGCGTTCAAATGGTTGATTCGCGAAATGGACCACCGTTACGATTTATTGCAAGGTCAACACGTGAATAACATTGCTTTGTATCAGGCTTTGCCCGCGTACAAGAGTGGACAAATTCCCGCCATGCCTTACATCGTGATGGTGGTGGACGAAACGGCGGATTTGATGTCACGTAATAAAAAAGAAGTGGAAGATTGTATCCAAAATTTAGCGCAAAAGGCCCGTGCGGCGGGAATCCACATTATTTTGGCGACCCAACGTCCCAGTGTCGATGTTATCAGTGGTGTCATTAAGGCCAACATCGGTACCCGCATCGCGTTCCGTGTGTTAAGTGGCGTCGACAGTCGAACAATTTTGGATGCGGTTGGTGCCGAAACTTTGATGGGACGGGGCGATATGTTGTTTATGACTGCCAAAGGCATTGAACGTGTGCAAGGTTGTTACATGACAAACGACGAAATTCACCGCGTAACTAATTTCGTGCGGGAAAAGAATCCGCCCGATTTCAACCGCGAAATTGAAGATTTAATTTTGAATGGAATTCCCGATGGCAGCATGACCAGTTTCGACGATGACGGTGGCGGTGTCAGTGAGCAAGATCCGAAATTGGTGGCAATCTTGCGTTATGCTGTGCGGGAAAACAATGTCCGTCGAACTTTATCCATTTCGGAAATTCAACGTAAGTTTTCGGTCGGTTTTGGACGGGCAGGGCGCATCATGGATCAATTAGAACACGCGGGTTTTGTTGGTGCCGATTTTGGTAATGGTAAAGCGCGTGAGGTGATTGCAACAAGGGAACAGGTTGCGGAACTTTACGGCTTATAGTAAAATATCACGATGGATAAAATTTTTGATTTTAAGGCTTGCGAAGCCCATTACAATGCCAAGTGGGTGGAACAGAATGTTTTCCGTGCCAAAGTTAATTACGACAAAAAGCCGTTTACCGTGATTATGCCACCGCCGAACATTACCAGTAAATTGCACATCGGTCATGCGTTCAATTTAACCATCATTGATGCACTGATTCGTTTCAAACGGATGCAAGGTTATGAAGTGTTGATGTTGCCCGGGGCAGATCATGCGGCGATTGCGACCGAAGCCAAAGTGGTGGAAGAATTAAAAAAAGAGGGCTTAACGAAACAAGATTTAACGCGCGAACAGTTTATGGAGCGCATCCAAAAATGGTACGACCATTATCAAGGCGTGATTTGCAACCAGTTCAAACGTTTGGGATTATCATGTGATTGGTCACGTTTTACGTTTACCATGGATGAACATTGTAAAAATGAAGTCAACAAGGCTTTTCACCGTTTGTACGCGGACGGGTACATTTACCAAGGCGAACGGATGATTAACTGGTGTCCGACGTGCCATACCGCCTTATCTGAAATTGAAGTCGAATACAGCGAAGTGCAACGCCCCATTTGGACCATTCAGTATGGGCCGTTACGCGTGGCAACGACACGACCCGAAACTTTGTTCGGTGATGTGGCGGTAGCGGTGCATCCTAACGATCAACGTTACCAAAATCTGATTGGTAAAACGGTGCCGTTGCCGTTAACGAACCGTCAAATTCCCGTGATTGCCGACGAATCGATCGACATGAAGTTTGGTACGGGTGCGGTTAAAATTACGCCCGCACACGATCATCACGATTATGAAATTGGGGAACGACACCACTTGCCACATTTGAAAGTCATTGACGAAAACGGTGTTTTGTGCGGCGACGTGGGAAAGTATGCGGGGATGAAAGTGGCAGAAGCACGGGCAGCAGTGGTTGCGGATTTGCAAGCGCAAGGTTTCTTGGTGGCGACCAAACAACACGTTTCGAACATTGGTCAATGTTACCGTTGTCATCAAACGGTGGAGCCCGCCATTTCCAAACAGTGGTTTGTCAAAATGCACGATTTGGCACAGCCTGCGATTCAGGCATTGAACAATGGTTTAACGCTTGTGCCCAAAAAATTCCAAAAGATTTATTTACATTGGTTGAACAACATTCAAGACTGGTGCATTTCGCGTCAGTTAATTTCGGGACATCGTATCCCGATTGAAGGCGAAACCGATGTTTTGGATACTTGGTTCTCGTCGGCGTTGTGGCCGTTCGTGACTTTGAACAAAAACGCCGCAGATTTTGCCTATTTTTATCCCACCGATGTATTGGTGACCGCGTATGAAATTATTTTCTTTTGGGTGATCCGGATGGTCTTTTCGGGCTTGTATCATACCCAGCAATTACCATTTCACACGGTGCTGTTGCATGGTTTAGTGCGTGACAGTCAAGGCCGCAAAATGAGCAAATCTTTGGGCAACGGGATTGACCCTTTGGACATTATTGACCAATATGGGTGCGATGTGTTGCGGTATTCGTTATTGGTTGGTTCGCGTTTGGACCGTGACCCGAATTATGGGGATGAAAAAATTACCAAAGCCCGTTATTTTATGAACAAAATTTGGAACGCTACGAAGTTTGTCCAAATGCACAAAGACAACGCATTACTGGTCACAGCGTTAGAAAGTTTCTTGAAAATGTTACACCCGCTTGCGCCTTACATTACTGAACAACTTTGGCACGAATTGGGGCACACGACCGATTTGGCGTTCGAAGCGTTCCCGACAGCACTGAAAGGCAAAAAACATTGGTTTGCGGTGAGTTTGAACAAAATTGTGCGCACGATGACCCGTCGTTACGAAAAGTATGAATTTGGCATTGCGGCGAACGAATTGCAGCAATGGTTTTGGACGGACTTTTGCGACCGCTACATCGAAGAATGTAAAGACAAACCCAAACCAAAGGTAGAACAAGTGGCGGCCCCTGTTGATACCAAAGCCCAAGCCGCATATTACCGTGCCGAAATTGCACGTTCGTCGCAGTTATTGGCGAACCAAGGTTTCTTGGCTAAAGCCCCAGCAACCTTGGTGAAACAGGAACAAGAGAAACTTGCCAGATTTAAGGAACTATTATATAATTTGACTGGTGAATAACAATCGCAGTACGTATTTTGTCGCCGATGAAATTACCCGCAAAATTATTTTGCTGTTCATTTTTGAAAAAATGGAAATTCCGTTATCGGAAAATACGTTGTCCGAAATCATCATGTCGAACCCAGATTTGATGTCATACATGGATTACCGTGAAGCGCTGGCGAAAATCGTGGACGTTAAATTTGTGGTGGCGAAGACGGTGTCGGGCGATTTGATGTACCAATTGACCAAAGATGGTCGCGATTGTTTGTCTCATTTTTGGGCAAAAATCCCGGCTTCAATCCGCGAAGGGATTATTAAGTACACTGACGAAAATAAATTGCGGATGAAACGCAGTCAGGAATACCGCATTGATTATTTCAAAAATTCGGATGGCACCCAAACCGTAGTCTTTATGATAAAAGATTACACTGGGCCACATAATTTAATGGAATTGAAGTTACGTGTGCCTTCACGGGCGGATGCAATGCGCGCGGCGGCGCGTTGGAAAGACAAAGCCCCAGCAGTCTTTGAATTTATCTATAACCATTTAGTGGAAGAGGAGGATCATGAAGATGCGACAGTTTAGTTACACCCCACAAGGTGTGTGCAGTATGCAAATTCGTTTTGAACTGGACGAACAGGAGAATGTGCATCACGTGCAATTTTTGGGCGGTTGCCCAGGTAACACGGTGGGGGTTGCGACTTTGGCGGAAGGCCAAAATGCACGGGAATTGATTACTAAGTTACAAGGAATCAATTGCCGTGGACGCGGTACCAGTTGCCCCGACCAATTGGCTCAGGCTTTGATCAAAGCGCTGGAAGCGTAGTTTTTTGTCGGTGGCTACCATGGCAAAAACACGCACACGCACACGCAATGCAAGATACCGCCTGAAATTTGTGTTCAGTGGTACACGGTTTTTCATTTGTTTGGTCTTGCTCGCGTTGTTGGCGGGTGCGTACGTTTTATCGCTTCGTTGGTTCCCGTTACAACCAAACAAAACCAATGATGCCGCAACCGCGGACTTTGCTGGTTTGCGTTGGCACACGGTTGATGTGGGACAGGGCGATTGCACCATTGTGCAGTTTCCCGATGATAAAGTGTTAATGGTGGACGCTGGCAGTGAAAATCATGACAAATCGTCCAGTACGATTTTGCAATATTTGCAAACTTGGCAAATTGCCACGATTGATTGGTTTGTGATTACGCATCCTGACGAAGACCATTATGGCGGGGCAACCAAATTATTGGCAGAAGACAATTTGACGTTTAAGGAATTGTATTACAGTTCGGCATTCGCTAAAAACAACAGTACATACAATGCCTTAATTGAAAATTACCCGTTTCAGGCACCCGATGACGGAGAAGTGATTCAGGGGAGCGATTATACCATTACTTTTGTCAGCCCGTTTTCTACCGACAAAGCCAGTAATTCAAACGATGCGTCGTTGATGATGACGATTGAATATTACAATAAAATTTTTGTTTTGACGGGTGACGCCAGCAGTGCCATGGACGATGAATTTATCAACCATGCGACCGAATTGCACCTTTTCGACGATAAATTGGAGCAACAAATTATTTTGAAGGTGGCTCACCATGGCAGCCGTACTGGTTCCAGTAACACCTTTTTGGCGTATATTTTTAACAACATCCCAGAGCAAAATTTCGCGTTGATTTCATGTGGTAAGGATAATTCTTATAAACATCCGCATCAAGAAACTTTGGAGCGGTTGGGAAACTATGTGTCGGCAGAACATCTGTTGGTGACTAAGGATGTGGGCGACATTGTGATCCAAGCCACAGCGACAACACTAACCATTAACGATACCGATTACACGGTGAATGTTACGGCCTACATTATCCAAAGTGCTTTTTTCATTGCGCTGGTGGTTGTAGTTGTAGTTTGTTTTTGTCGCGTCGAAATTAACACCAAAACTGCCCGCCGCAAATAAGATAAATTGATGGATAGTCAACAAATGGTGGTCGACCTGTTCGAGCAGTATCTGACGGGTGACGATTTTGCGGTTAAAAATAATGCCAATATGCAACGGTCAGTGGCGGGATTAAATTTGCATCTGCGCGAAGCAGTGACCAAAACCTATTGCCTAACCAAAGTGTATCCGCCCAAGATTGCAGCGGCACACCAAAGAGGTGCCATACACATTCACGACTTAGGCTTCTTTGGGCCATATTGTGTCGGTTGGGACTTACGTCAGTTGCTGGTGATGGGATTTACTGGCGTCAAAGGTAAAATTTCTGTGGCGCCCGCCAAACATTTGCGCAGTGCGTTGGGACAAATTGTCAACGCAACATTCACTTTACAAGGGGAAGCCGCAGGGGCGCAAGCCTGGTCTTCGTTTGATACGTATCTGGCGCCGTTTGTCCGCCATGACCAGTTAGACGATGCCGCGCTGGAACAAACTTTGCAAGAATTCTTATTCAATCTGAACGTGGCTACGCGTGCGGGTTTCCAATGCCCGTTTTCCAACATTACTTTGGATATCCGTTGCCCGTCCACATTGCGCGATGTGCCAGTGGTGATTGGTGGCGTTTTACAGGAAAGCACTTATGGCGATTACCAAACCGAAATGGAACGGCTGGATTTGGCATTTTGCAAAGTGATGTTAAAGGGCGATAGCCAGGGAAGGGTGTTTTCGTTCCCGATTCCGACTGTTAATATTACCAAAGATACGGCGTGGGACAGTCCTGTCATGACCCAAATTGCCGCCATGGCCGCTAAGTACGGGATTCCGTATTTTGCGAACTATGTTAATTCGGATTTGAATCCCGAAGATGCTGTGTCGATGTGTTGTCGTTTGCGTTTAGATGTGCGCGAATTAAAGAAACGGGGCGGTGGCTTATTTGGTTCTAACCCTTTGACGGGCAGTATTGGGGTCGTCACTTTGAACTTACCACGTTTGGGTTATGAGTCCCGTGACGAAGATGATTTTTTTGTGCGTTTAGGTCAGTTAGCGGATTTATCCCAAGAGAGTTTGGAAATAAAACGGCAAATGGTGGAAAAGCAAACTGACGCTGGTTTGTATCCGTATAGTGCTTTTTATTTACAAGGCGTGAAACAACGGACGGGTAGTTATTGGAGTAATCATTTTAGCACGATTGGCATTGTGGGAATGCACGAGTGTTTATTGAATTTGAAACAGGTGGGATTAGAAACCACAGCAGGACAACAATTTGCGTTAAAGGTGATGCACTTTTTGCGCGATAAATTGCGGGTTTATCAGGAAACCACAGGGCACGTATATAATTTGGAAGCCACTCCTGCCGAAGGAACAGCCAGTCGTTTGGCACAAATCGACCGCAAAACTTATCCCCAAATCATTACTGCGGGTACGACCGCCGCACCATATTATACGAACAGTACCCAATTACCCGTCGGTTACACGGATGATTTGTTCGCAATGATTCGGTTGCAAGACGAATTACAAAATCTTTATACGGGTGGTACGGTTATTCACCTTTATACTGGGGAAAAATTGGACGATGTGGAAGCGGTAAAAGCCTTGATTCAAAAGATATTTCATCACTGTCGGATGCCGTACATTTCCTTAACCCCGACTTTTTCCATTTGTCCGTCACATGGTTATTTGGCGGGTGAACATTGGCAATGTCCAACGTGTGGTGCCGAGACCGAAGTGTGGAGCCGGGTGGTGGGATTCTTGCGTCCCGTTTCTAATTACAATGCTGGGAAACGACAAGAATACATGGATCGCAAAAAATACCGTTTATTTTCATCCGCGGAGTAATTCGATGGCGTACCAAGCATCTATGCCAGAAAGTGTCGCGGCACTGAAAATCGCGGGGTGGCAAAAGCAATCATTGATTGACTATCCTGGAAAAATTGCTGCTGTTATCTTTTTGGCGGGGTGTAATTTGCGCTGTCATTATTGTCACAACCACCAAATCCTGGATGCAAAGCAAAATCGATTGCCGTTTGCTACCGTGTTTCAAACTTTACGTCAACGCCGTGACTGGCTTGATGCGGTCGTCGTGAGTGGCGGCGAACCCACGGTTTATCCCATGTTGATTCCCTTGTTGCAGGTGCTACGGGGGTTGGGATTACTGATTAAACTCGATACAAATGGCACGCGACCCGCTGTCGTCCGTCAAATTGTGGCGGAGGGGTTGGTGGATTACGTGGCATTGGATATTAAAGCCCCTGCCAGTAAGCACAAAGAGATAACAGGTATGCCGATTGACAGTGTATTGAAAACGGCAAAATTTTTGCAACACCAAAAGCGTGTACCCTATATGTTCCGCACAACTTTAAGTCCACGTTTGAACGGAAATGATTTGCTGGAAATGGGGCAAAAAATTGTCAACGGGGCGCCCCTTTGGCAAATCCAACAATGCCGCATTGCGGGGCATTATTCCGCGGATGAAGTCCAAAAAATGGCGGCCATGGTAAAAAATTTCGCACTAGATGTTGTAGTTAAAGGAGTATAATTATCACTATATATTGTATAAAATAACTGTTTTGTACGATTTTTGAAAAGTGTTATAATACAGTGTATGGCAAACGAAAAACAGACTTATGATGCGAGTAATTTGACACTGTTAAAAGGGCTGGATGCGGTACGTAAGCGACCAGGGATGTACATCGGAACAACGGGTTCCAAAGGGATGCACCACCTGTTATGGGAAATTGTTGATAATGGGATTGACGAAATCGCCAATGGCTTTGGTAACAAATTACTGGTCATGATACATCAAGACAATTCCATTACGGTGGAAGATGACGGGCGCGGGATTCCCGTCGATATCCACCGTGAATTAAAAATTTCGGGTGTCGAAATGGTGTATACCGAATTGCACGCCGGTGGTAAATTTGATAATAAAAATTACAGTTTCTCGGGTGGGTTGCATGGCGTCGGGGCGTCGGTGGTCAATGCGCTTTCCGAATATTGCGAAGTAACCGTTTACAAAGACGGCAAAGAACATTATGTCCGTTTTTCACCCCACCTGAATCCGCAAGACGGACAAATGCATTGGGGCGTGGCGGACGCACCGTTAAAAGTGGTCGGTCGAACTTTGAAAAATGGCACGCGGGTGCATTTTTTACCCGACGCCGTAATGTTCAATCATGCACAATTTGATTACAAAATTGTTTCACAACGTTTGGAAGAATTAGCGTTCTTAAACAAGGGCGCCGAAATTACTTTGATTGACGAACGGATTACCCCCGATGACGCCGAATTTTCGCGCGAATGTGTTTACAAATTTGACGGTGGAGTCGCGGATTTTGTGTCGTACTTAAACGAAGGCAAAAACACTTTGTATAAGACGCCGTTTATTGTCGCTGGGCAAAGCGACAAAATGCCGATTACTTTTGCCATTCAACATACGGACGGGTTTGTGGAAAGTATTTTCTCGTACGTAAACAACATCCCGACGGGCGAAGGTGGTACGCACGAAACGGGCTTCAAAAGCGCCATTACGCGTGCTTTCAACCAATTAGGTAAGCAGTTCGGTTATTTTAAGGACAAAGACAACGCGTTGCAAGGGGAAGATTATCGTGAAGGGATGACTGCGGTCTTGTCCATTAAGATGCAGGAAGTACAATTTGAAGGACAAACCAAAACCAAGTTGGGTAACCCCGAAGCCAAGATTGCCGTTGAAACATTTACTTACAATAGTTTACTGGAATATTTCAAAGACGCTGACAAAGTGGCAGACAAGAAGAGTTTATTGGAAATCATTATCAACAAAGCCAAAGCGGCGGCGCGTGTGCGGGAAGCGGCACGTAAAGCCAAAGATATTGCGCGCAGTAAAAACAGCATTGATGGCAGCGTGTTAATTGGTAAATTGGCCAGTTGCAGTGGACGGCGTCCCGAAATGAATGAAATCTTCATCGTGGAAGGGGACAGTGCGGGTGGTACCGCAAAACAGGGACGCGACCGCAGTTGTCAAGCCATTTTGCCGTTGCGTGGTAAACCTTTGAATGCAGAAAAGAAACGGATTGATCAAGTTTTGGAAAACGAAGAGTTCCGTACGTTGATTGGAGCGTTGGGAACAGGTATTGGGGAAGATTTTAACATCGACAATTTACGGTATCACAAGGTGATTATTTTGGCGGATGCCGACCAGGATGGTGGGCATATCCGTTCCATTCTGTTAACTTTCTTTTTCCGTTACATGAAAGATTTGATTGCACAAGGTCATGTGTACACGGGTATGCCACCTTTGTTCAAGGTCTTTAAGAAAGATTTTAGCCGTTATTGTTATGACGAAAACGAATTGAAAGAAGTTACCAAAACTGTGAAGGGTGGCAGCGTACAACGTTATAAAGGGTTAGGAGAAATGAACGCGGACCAATTATGGGAGACCACGATGAATCCGAAGACCCGCAAATTATGCCGTATTACGCTGGACGATGCGGCTGAAGCCGAACGTTTGATTACGACTTTGATGGGCGATGATATTGAAAGTCGTCGCAGTTACATCAGTAAATATGCAAATTTTAACAAACAAGACGATACCGCAACCAAGGCGGTTAAGAGTAAATTAGGAGGTGCAAATGGGTGAGTTTGACGATTTAATTGATGACGAAAATTCGGTTAGTTTCGATCAGCAACCTGCGACTAGTGGAACTGAAAGCACAAATAATACAAGTGATAGTGGTGCGCCCGTCAATCCGCCTGCGTCGATTGATTCAACCGAACCAACGGTTGCGATTGATATAACTGATACAGGCAGTGATGAAATATCAAATGACACCGCAGAAATGGCCGATGACACCGCAATCACCAATGAAGTGGTGGCAACGGAACCCGACGATTCATCAGTAAAGCAAGAGGTGGTTGAACCCGACGCATCTATTGAAAATCTGGAAGCCAATCAACCATGGAAAGAACCTGCCACCCCACCAGCGCCAATCCCTAATCCTGTCGTAGAACCGAGTGTCGAGCCAGTCAATGACGTTGTGGTGGAGGTTACGGAGGAGGCTGCGGAATTGGCAAATGAGACAATGGCCACACAGGAAACGGTGGCATCAGCACCTGAACCCGTGGTCGAGCAGAATGTGGTCGAACAGGAAATTGTGGAATCGGCAATTGTAACCGAAGTGGTGGACGAACCAGTCGTTGTGGTACCACCAAACGCAACAGAAGCCGCGGTTGAACCCGCTGAACCCGCCCCCACGGTAACGGTCGATGAAACAACGGCGGTAACTTTGGACGCAGTTCCCGATGAAGTTTCCCAGGTGGTGGCAACGGCGGGTCATGCCAAGATTGCCAATATCGATGATGTGGTAAAATTGTCTGAAGCGGATTTGGCGGCCGAAGCCGCCGCCGCCCGCCAAGCGGCCATCATGAAGCCAATCATTGAACGGGAAGAACGCCGTCAAAAGTTGTTAGCGGAAAAAGAAAGCCGCAAGACTGCGGTTGCGACAACAGCGAATAACATGAGGCCTGAACCAGACAATGTCCAAAATCACGACGGCAACGATAGTGACGACGGTAACGGGGAAGACGGTATCATCGAAAAATCAGTGGCGACAATTATGCACGAAAGTATGATTCCGTACAGTGAGTTTGTAATTTTGGATCGCGCCTTGCCCCGTGTGGAAGACGGCTTAAAACCAGTCCAACGTCGTATTTTATACGCGATGAATGATTTGGGTTTAATGCCCGATAAACCGTTCCGTAAATCGGCGGCGATTGTCGGTGAATGTTTGGGTAAATACCACCCCCATGGTGATACTTCGGTTTACGATGCCATGGTACGTTTAGCACAACCATTTAACATGAATATGCCGTTGATTGCGGGACAAGGTAACTTCGGTTCAGATGATGGTGACCCGCCCGCCGCCATGCGTTACACCGAAGCCAAATTGGCACCATTGGCGTTAGAAATGTTGCGCGATATGGACAAAGATACGGTCACATATTCGTTGACTTATGACGACCGTAATACGGAACCAGATACGTTACCCGCGCGTTATCCGAACTTATTAACTAACGGTAGCAGTGGTATCGCGGTCGGTTTAGCCACCAACATTCCGCCGCACAATTTAGGTGAACTGATTGATGCGCACATTGCATTCATCGATAACCCGAAAATTACTTTGAAACAAATCTTGAAAATTATTAAAGGACCAGATTTCCCGACGGCTGGTTGGATTGTGGCGGACGACAACATGATTCAGGCTTACGAAACGGGACGTGGTAAAGTCGTCATGTCGGGTAGGGTGCACATCGAAGTCGAAGGTGACAAACGGAACATTGTGATTACCGAATTGCCCTACCAAGTCAATAAAGTACAGTTACAAAAGAACATTGCCGACTTGCGTGAAAACAAAAAGGGTGATTTACAAAATATCACCGAAATTCGCGATGAATCTGACCGTAACGGGATGCGGATTTTAATTAAATTGCGCAAAGACACCGATGCGCATAAGATTGTGGAGCAATTATACAAATATACCCAGTTACGTTGTAATTTCAATTACAACATGGTGGCAATCGCGGAAGGTAAACCGCGTCAAATGGGTTTACTGCAGATCATTGAATATTACGTCAATTATCAACGTCAGGTCATTTACAAACGTTCGGTGTTTGAATTAAACCAAGCGAAAGAACGCGCACACATTTTGGAAGGTTTGTTGGTCGCGATTAAAAACATCGACGAAGTTATCAAGATTATCAAAACCAGTAAACACACCAGTGAAGCCCGTGACCGTTTACAAAAGCGTTTCAATCTTTCCGAACGCCAGGCACAAGCGATTTTGGATTTACGTTTAGCGCGTTTAACCAATTTGGAAGTTTTGAAGGTCGAACAGGAATTAGCGGAGTTGCGTGAACTGATTGACCGTTTGACCGCGATTATCGGCAGCAAGAAGTTACAGTTTGAGGTGGTGAAAACCGAATTGTTGGCGATTAAGAAACGCTTTAAGGTTGACCGCCGCACACGTGTTGTCAGCAAATTAGAAGATGTGGCGGTGACCGCCGATGATGACGAATTGCCAGTTGAAGACATCGTTTTGACAATTACGGCAGCGGGTAACATTCAACGTTTGGCGAAAAAACACTTTAACATGAGCAATACCGCCGCCTTTGACGGTATGCGCGAACAAGACGTGCATACGATTGCTGTATTAACCCAAACCGATAAGTTGTTACACATCTTCACTAATTTAGGTAAGTGCTACAAATTGTACGGTGGTGATGTGCCAGAATGTCGTTTGAAAGACCGTGGTATTGCTTTGCGCACGTTGTTCCCAACCGCATTGCCGCAAGAATTCCCCGTCGCCATTTATCCCGCGGTTGCCGATACTTTACCCGAATACGATTTGGTTTGGTTGTCGAAGACAGGGATGATTAAGCGTTCTAAATTTAATGATGCTTGCTCGGTCATTAAATCGGTTTTTGATGTCTACAAAATTCGCGAAGACCGTAACGATGAAATTTTGGCGGTTCAGCGTTTGCCCAAGAACCGTACGATTTTAATGATCACCAATGTGGGCAATGTGTTGAACGCCGCGACGGGTGATGTTCCCGTGCAAGGTCGCATTGCATCGGGTGTGAAGGGGATGCAAATGGACGACAGTGCTTGGTTAGCCGGGATTGCGACGGCGGACAATACTGGTTACGCGGTGTTGGTGACCAATTTGGGTAATGCCAAAAAAGTTGCCATGAAAGAAATTGATAAAATGGTACGTTATCGTAAAGGTTTAACAATTGCGACCAGTATGGGCAAGGGCGAGGAAGTGATTTATGCGACCTTTGCCCGCTCTGGTGATGATTTAGTGGTGAAGACCGCGAACGGTGCTTTGTTAACGCGCAGTGTCGATAAGTTACCGAGTGCCACCCGTGTTGGTAAGATGAAAAACGTGTTTGGCAAGCAACAAATTGTCAAAGGTTGGTTGCACCGTACTAGTTTCGCGACACCAGAGTATTAAGGCTACGGGCAATGATTTGCGCGCAATCGCGAATCACAACATCGATGTCTTTGGGAACGACATGGTAAATTTGACCTTTGGTTGGCGTCATAATGGTGCAGACGGGAACCCCGATGGCTAAGACTGGTACGCCTAAGAGTTTGCGGTCAATGGTTTGGTTATCGCGTCCAATTCCGCTGCCTGGGGTAATTCCACTGGTGCAGATTTGATAGTTAGTGCCGATTCGTTCGGGTGTGGCACTGACTAAACTGTCAATCACAATTACGGCGGTAGGGTGGACAAGGTGCGTGATGGCTTGGATAGCGTCGACGGAGTTAATTCCCGTGACCCCAAACACGCACGGTTCAAAAGTCAACAATTGTTCGCCAGTATCGATTTGTTGCAAGACACAAGGTCCCAAACTGTCCGCGACGAATTTGTCGTTGCCTAAACCCACGATTAAGATTTTGCCTGTGTCGGTTAGTAAGGAAATCAAGGCTTGCCGCAGCGCGTTGACAATGTTTCGTGGCCTGCCGTGGGTGGTATCTAAATTCAAATAGGTGCCAATCGGCTTGCCAATGGAATGGGCGGCCGTGGGCGTAGATATGGTGGTTTGATGCACGGTAATTCCAGCCTGGCAAGTCGTAGATACTGCCACCCCCGACGTAGTCCGTGGGGCGCGCCGTAATAATTCACAAGCCAAATCGGTAATAGTTTCCATGCTTTGATTATGGTCTAAATTGTCGAAAAAAAGTTCCCAAGAAAAAGACTTGCAAAATTGGGGCAATTCCTGTATAATAACCCCTATATGGCGAATATTAAAAGTGCAATCAAAAGAATCAATGTGACGAAAACCAAACAATCGCAAAATCGTCCCATTAAAACCAATATTTCGAGCGAAATCAAAAAATTCCAAGCGGCTTTGGCGGCCAAAGAATTAAAACACGCCGAAACACAGTTAAATGTGGTCTTTTCGGTGTTGGACGCAGCGGCAATCGATAATGTAATTCACAAAAATAAAGCGAACCGTCAAAAGGCGAAATTGGCGGCGGCATTAAGCAAAGCACAGAACGCGAAAAGCAAAAAAAGTGCGTAATTAAGGACGGGGTGGTTCCACTTTTTTACCGTTCACATAAATGCGCTTTTCGTTGATCGCTACCTTTTTTAGCAGGGCATCTTTCAATGAAATCCCGAGAATTTCGGCCAATCCCAGTGTGTAAATGACGATATCAGCCAATTCTAAACTGATGGCTTCGGTGTCCATTTCTTTGTTCCAAGCATCGTAGGCTTCGGCGACTTCGCCGTATAAAAGCGCAAATTCTTGATGAACGTTGGTTACGTTAAAATGTTTCTTGACTTTGTTTTGGTAAATTTTCTTTTGCAGTTCGTTTAAGTCAACCATGTTGAGTTTTCCTTTTGTTGGATTGTTTTTATTTTTTGACAACTAATTTGCCGAAAAATGCACGGACTTTGCTTTTGCCTTTAATGGTAATCGTATGCGAACCGAAAGATTTTTTGTTGCTGATACGATACAATTCTTCCGCAATCGTTTCGGGGGCGGCACCCGTTTGTTCCGCGTATTCTAAACGTCCGATGTCGTTGCTGATGCGATAGCGGTAGGCTTTATTGGTAGAATCTTGCTTGATCCTGTTTTCGGTAAAATTAGTTTTGCAGGTCGACAAAGACACGGTCGTAACGTCAATCTTCAATGGTTCAATTTCCTTACGCAATGCAATGGTAAAGGTTTCAACGGCTTTTTTGCTGGCGGAATAAATGCTGTTAAAGGCCGGGGCAGTGTTGGCCAGTGCGCAAGAGATGTTAATGATTTTACCTTTACGGTGTTCGCGCATAAACGGAATCACGGCTTGGCAAGCGCTGACAACCCCCAAGAAATTGGTGTTCATGACTTTGACAATGTCGGTGGTTAATAGTTCTTCGACCGCACCCGTTAAGCCAATCCCCGCATTGTTGATTAAAACGTCAATTTGACCTTCTTTATTGTAAACTTTGCGGATGGATTCTTTGATTGAATCGGGGTTAGAGACATCGGTCTCGATAAAATTGATGTTGTCGTCGTTGCCTTTTTCGCGGGATAAATTATACACGATGTCGGCGTACAACGAAAAACAGTGTGCTGCTGCCAACCCAATACCCGAAGAGGCACCAGTAATGACCACCACGCGTTTGTGCCAAGTCGATGGGTCAGTTAAAGCGGTGGTCACATCGCTCAGTGGTTTGTTGGGGGCGTCCATTTGTTCGGAGTCTAAACGCTTTTCCAAAACACTGATGGCGTCGTCTAAATCTAACGGTTCATCAGTTGAGATTTGGTAATCATCTTGTCCTAAATTGAATTTATTTTTCATACCATTCATAGTATACTACTCTTAACACCTTTTCTCAACAGATTTTTGAATTTTATTGTTAATTTGACAACCGATTTTGGTTGGGTATACCATGTTACATATGGAAATATCGGTAATAGCAACGACGCATCCTGATTATCAAACTCCCAAAAAGGAATTAGACCGTTTCGGCGGTATGGCGGCAGGGGTGTGCTACATGGCACACGATTTCGCCACTTTACGGGCGGAAGACGAAGCGAAGACATTTCGGCGTGCGGATTTAACCAAGCACAACGGACATCACAGTGTTTATGACCATGCGACGATTACGTTGTATTTGCACTGTATCCCACGCATTTTGGAAGGGATGTTGGACAATGAACGTTACATGGTTTCTTCGGTGAAAAGTGGTCGTTATACTTTGCACCCGTTGCCCGACGATGAACAAAAACTTTATGATAAATGGCAGGCAAAATTTGAATCCTTAATTCGTGAAACTTACCAAGGTGATTATCCACAGTATTTTACCGATAACAAAATTAAAAAACTGGCGATGGAAAACGCACGTTATTTAACCAGTTGCTTTACGATGGTTTCCATGTTGCACACTGTTTCGTACCGACAGTTAAATTACTTATACGGTTTTTTCCATGATTACGCGGCCAAAATTGCGGACAGCAAAAATCCGTTTGAACAGAAATTGCATCCGTATATTGTGGATTTTATCGAACAGTTAAAAGGCACGGGTTACATTGACGCAGTTTTGATGCAAAACGGGAAAGGGCGTCAGGTATCCATGTTTCGCGAACATCCCGTTCAAGAATATTTTGGTGATGTTTATGCCACCAATTTCCGTTGTTCGTTCGCGGTCTATATGCATTTGAACCGTCACCGTACTTTGAAGTATGCCATGAAAACGCCTGCAGTTCCCAAAGATTTAGAGTTTTATGTGCCGGAAATTATCGCCGACAAGCCCGATTTACGCCAAGCATGGTTGGCGGATTTAGACCGTTTACGCGACCATTATCCGCAAGCCATGTTGGTTGATGTGAGTGAAATGGGAAACTTGGAAGATTTTGTGCTGAAGGCAATTGAACGTAAGTGTTCGTCGGTGTTATTGGAAACGACGCGCGTAGTCAACGGGGTCTTGCAAAAATATCAGCAAGCCTTGACGGCTGCCGGACACGACGGTGCCCAAACTTTGGCCACCATGCAAAAAGGTGCCAAATGCACCTTTCCGAATTTTAAGTGTCCCAGTCCTTGCGGTTTTGCGTTGGGCGTGAATGAAAAACGTAAAATTTAATTTACGCCAACCAAACCAAATCTTTGTGTACGCACATACAAATTATATCCATAATCCACAAAATATTCCAACCGAAGAAAATGCGTAAAACGGCAAAGCCATATTGTTCACGTTGGAAGCAAACGATAATACCGAAGATACAACCCACAATGGGTAAAATTGAAATAATGAGTGAGGGAATGAAGCCCAATCCAAAATAAGCGCGTTGTGCCATGGGGTATTATAAACTGCCAATCTTCGATTGTGCAAGCGTTTTTACGTAATTTGTTGTTTTTTCTTTACAAAAGCAAAAAAAAAGACTATAATAACGTGTTATCAGTGCTTGCTGTTGTAGCACAGTCGGTAGTGCACCGCCTTGGTAAGGCGGAGGTCGACGGTTCAAGTCCGTTCAACAGCTCCATGAAATATACAAAAAGATTACTCAATGTTAGAAGTAGGGAAAAGTTAAAATGCAAGTGTACAGGTTGTGTGGAGAAGATGAAATTAATGAAATTTTAAACAACCGAGAGTTCACTGGTATTGGACAAAATTTTCAGAATGATAAAAGAAAAAATAATTTTATCTATCTCCCTGGAACAAAATACCTGCACTTTTTTCGGGAGAAAAGTTCAATTTTATATCTAAATCCGATTAAAAATCGTTTTATTTGTTGTTATGACATTCCAAACTCAATCCTTGTACAGAGAAGTGGAACAGGAAAATATTGGGATTTTATGAATTTCAAGAAAATGATGCTCGTAGCCGAATATGCGATTGAAAGTGAACTAGTAAAGTTTGAATATCTACAGAATGTTGGTAAAATTACTTCGGATATAGATTATGAAGATTTTTTAACTGACCCGGCTCTCAAATGTTTTGTAAAAACAATTTATTGCAAACAAAATTATATTGATAAAAGTTTAGAGAAAAATAGACAACAAAAAGGAACAGATGCTGATATCGTAAGGTCTGTTGAATTGGAACGTTAAAATATTAAATTTTGCAAAAATCAAAAATCGACATAATTTACTAGTCCATTTGTGGGTGTTCTCCGTAGCCGATTAGCAGGTGAAATTGTTGTCATTGTGGCGTTGTATATGTTATGCTGAATTGGAAACACAATTTGTCAAAACATTATGATTAAATTGAATTTAGATCAAGTCATGAAGGAACAGAAGGTCAAACTGAAAGACCTGGCTGAAGAAATTGGTTTGACCGATGCGAATTTATCCAACATCAAAACGGGTAAGGTTTTCGCAATTCGCTTTTCCACCTTGAATGCGTTGTGTAAAGCCCTAAATTGTCAGCCTGCCGATATTTTGGAATATGTTGATGATGAACCATCGCATTAAGCGGAACTGTTCTTTTTATTCTGTGGCGTGTCGATCCAAGGCTTTGTAAATATTAAGGATTGCGGCAGGGTTAGTTTGTTCGATTTGGGCGAGCCAATTTTTGGTTTCTTGGCGTTTGCCAATTTTTTCGCATTGACCTAACGGGCAGCCGCAGTGAATGAATTGGAGTTCGTTGGCGTCACGCCAGTGGATAATGTCACGTTCACGTTCTAAACAAAACGGACGGATTAAAGTCATGCCAGGAAAGTTTTGACTGACAATTTTGACGGGCATGGTTTTGATTTGGGCGTTTTGGGTTAAGTTCATCATAATCGTTTCCGCAATGTCATCTAAATGATGTGCCAGTGCAATTTTATTACAACCGCGTGCTTGGGCAGCGGCGTATAAGTTACCACGACGCATCCGTGCGCAAAGGTAGCAGGGCGCTCCACCCGCTTGTGAGACCACATCAAAAATCGGGGCAGTGAAAAAATCGAGCGGAATCCCCAGTTGTGCCGCGGTGCGTTCAATGGTCGCACGGTCGGCAGGACGGTAACCTGGGTCCATACACAAATAAATTACAGTAAAATTTTGGCGTTGCGCCAAACGGCTTTGACGGCATAATTCTTGCATACACAAGGCCAGCGCAAAACTGTCTTTGCCACCCGAAACGCAAACCGCGATTTTATCGCCCTCATCAATTAAATGGTAGCGGTCAATTGCGCGGATAAATGCGGGCCAAAGGTGTTTGTTTTTAGAAATAGATTTCATGCTTTTTGACAATGTTACGTTTGGCACGCAATTTCATATCACGGCTGTTCACGTTAATGTTGATGCGCCCTTTGGTCACATCAATTTCAAGGTTGTCGCCATTTTGTATGTTCGCAAAATCCTGGTTCGCATAACCGTCGGGGCTGATGTGTGCCACGGTCAAAACTGGGGTTGCGGCACAAAGTCCGTCGGTCAACAGGGCAATCGTAGCGGTTTTTTGCATGGCGGCAATGGTGTGTGCCACAATTGAAACATCGCAACCCGTGCAATTTTGTAAAACGATGATACCACTGTCAATCGCATTTGACGACAATGCGGTCATTGCGTCGGCAATCGTATGGTAAACCCAAGCCTGACCTGCCATTGTCAGTGGAGCGATATTTTGGGAAACCGCATAGGCTTGATCGGCCAAAGTGGTTTTTAAGGGTGTATAAAGATTCGGCGTAACTTTCAAATCGACCAAATCAAAGATGCTTTGGAAAAGTAATAAGCCAGCCACACTGCCACCAGCATTTTTGTATTGTTCCAATTTTTCGTTAATGGTGCGTTTGCTGATTAAACGTTTGGTGGTAATAATGTCATCGGCGCGTTGTAAAATGGTGGTAGCAACGGTCAAAGCCAAATTCAAAGTTGTCCCCGAGTCCGCTGACATGGTCGCAGTATTCGGTAACAGCAATTCAAAGGCTTCCGCCAAACGGTAGAAATCCATGGTTAAGGTATCCGACGGTGCAGTACCGTTGTGATGCACATAGTTATCGGCCACTTGTTCGACTTCACCAGCCTTAATCGCGCGCAGTGCAATCTTACCAGTGGCATCCACAATACTGTTATCCGCGTTAGTGTTAACACCAATTGGCATGATTAAAACAGGGCAGTTCGTGTTCGTACAACCGATTAACACACCCAAACCCATGACATAATTGTCGACTACGGCGACGATGCCATCCAACATTTGGGTACGGACGATGCCAGCCGTGTTGCTCGCCACCAAATCACGGTAGTTTGCCGCGTACTTGGCGGTGGCGGGTGCCATGCGTTGCAACGCGTTAAAATTGGTCAAGTGAAAGGTCAAGGGCAAACCACCACCTTGACGGATACCGCAAATTAAATTTTGGATAATCGCTTCGCTGCCATTTTGGGTGCAATCGAGAATACCAATCACTGTGGCATTGGTGTTACCTTGTAACGGTAAACCATGGGCTGCCAAATCGGCCTGTTTTAACAGACGCGTACTTTTATCAAAAGTTTTGAGATTCATTCCTTGATTATAACACAGTGCTTTGCCTGCCTGCAAGATAATTGTTGATAAAATTGACCAAATCATAGCCTAAATTGGCTTCCAAGGTGTGGATTAAGTCGTTAGCGGTCCCAAAACTGTAACAATGTTCGGTGGCAAATTGTGCCAGCGCTTGGTTCAGATTTTCGTAACCGACCATTTCACTGATGGCATAAAACAGCAACATTCCACGCGCGTAAGTGTTAATCGTGTATTCGGTTGGCATGCGGTAAGCAATCAAATCGTTGTACATTTGTCTGGTGTATTTCACTCCATATTCGTCCATGATGCTTTCAAACATTTGGATACTATTTTGGTTTTGGGTGGCAATACTTGCCAAGGTTTTGCCGTATTGGGGATGGGTTTCGTAAAACACAGCGGTACAGTATTCCGCTAAACCTTCGTCAATCCATGCGGTGCGTGTTTGGTCGTTGCCGACTAAACCGTACCACCATTGGTGGGCAATTTCGTGGATAATGACGGTCTGGTATTGTGCTTGATCCGTAACGTCCATGGAAATGTAAACCAAGGCTCCGTATTCCATGCCGCCTTGTAAGAAATCCGTTTGTACCACTGCCAATGTACTGTATGGATAATCGATGAAAGTGTTGGAAAAGTAGGCTAACGCGTTGCAAGCGGTATAAAGGCTGATGTCGGGAATTTCATCGTTTAAGTAATAGTAAGTTACGGTGGTGTCGCCGACTTGACGGGATAAGGTTTGAAAATCGCGTGACATGACAATGGCAAAGTCACGGAGGAGATAACCTTGGTAATGGTTCGTGCTAAGAGTGGTGCCACTGGTCGCGATGCGGTAGCCAGCCGGGGCGTCAATGGTGACGTCAAAATTGTACGGGTCGTTGTAAAAGGGGTCGCCGTTGTAACTGTACGGATAAGTTTGCCAGCCGTTATCGTAAACCACGGGAATCGCGTAAAAATTGCCCAGATTGACCGCGTGGTCGGTGTAACCCAGGCGGTGTTTCACATTGGCTAACTTAATGGTGTATTGCAAATCAATGTCAATACTTTCGCCGACTTTTAGACCCTGTGCCAACGGAACGGTAATCACAGTATTATCGCTACCGCCAAGGATGATGTGCGGAGTGGTAACTTTGGCGTAACCAGCGTCGAAACCATTGGGGTAGGCGCGGCTAACTTCACTGGGGGCGACGGCAGGATAGGCAGCGTCCTTTTGAAAAGCGTTCGCGTACAAATGAAATTTAATTTCAAATAAAGTTTGGGTGCTGCGGTTGATGTAATTGGTGGTTTGGTTGACCGCCAGTGTATGGCTGGTTTCACTGTAATTGCAGTCCAATTTAATTGTGCCATAATCTTGGGCAGTGGCTTGTAACGCGTGATAGGCATTTTTGCGGATGAGCATTTGGCCAATCCCAAAAGCGGTTAAGGCCACTACTGCGGTTAAAACCGTCGCCAGGACAATGGCGAAAATCCGTCGTTTAATTTTTGCATTCATATTTATGCATATTAAAGCGGCGATTTCAAAAAGACTTTGACATTTCGACAAATTTTGAATTACACTTAATTCCGTTATGGCGAAATATATCTTTGTAACGGGTGGTGTGGTTTCTGGTTTAGGTAAAGGTATCACCGCGGCAAGTTTAGGAAAATTATTAAGACTGCGTGGTTATCAAGTTTCAGTCCAAAAAATTGATCCTTATTTGAACATTGACCCTGGGACGATGAGCCCTTACGAACACGGCGAAGTTTTTGTCACTGACGATGGTGCCGAGACCGATTTGGACATTGGACACTACGAACGTTTTTTGGATATCAATTGTTCCCGTGGGTCAGGGATTACTTCGGGACAAATTTATTCGAGTATTTTGGCTAAAGAACGGCGGGGTGATTATTTGGGACATACTGTCCAGATTGTGCCGCACGTCACCAACGAAATTAAAGATTATATGCGCGCCATTGGTGTTGGCCAAGATATTGTGATCATTGAAATTGGGGGTACGGTGGGCGATATGGAACAAGCCGTTTACATTGAAGCCATTCGCCAATTCCGTCATGAATTAGGGGCGGGAAACAGTGTGGCAGTGCACGTGACTTTGATTCCTTACATTGCATCCAGTGGCGAAATCAAAACCAAACCGACGCAAAACAGCGTAAAAGATTTACAGCAACAAGGTGTTTTTGCGGATGTGTTGGTTTGTCGTACCACGGAAAGTATTGAACTTGACCAAGAACACCGCGATAAGATTGCGATGTTCTGCGGTTTGGATAACCAAGAGGATGTGATTCATAACCGTGATTGTCGCACAATATACGAAGTGCCGTTGATGTTTGCCAAACAAAATTTCGATACGATTGTGTTGAAAAAATTAAATTTGAAACTGAACAAGTGCGATTTAACCACTTGGCGTCAAATGGTGGAAAAATTATGCGATGACAGTTTACCCGAAGTTACGGTGGCAATTGTGGGAAAATACGTTGCGGTGGCAGACGCTTACATCAGTGTGACCGAAGCGTTAAAGCACGCTGGTATCACGAATAATGTCCGTGTGCAAGTCAAATTGGTGCAAGCCGAAAATATTGAACGCGACGGGGCTGCGGCTTGGTTAAACGATGTACAGGGCATTATTGTTCCTGGTGGCTTTGGTAACCGTGGTGTTGAAGGTAAAATTGCAACGGTGCAGTACGCACGCGAACATCAAATTCCGTTCTTGGGCATTTGCTTAGGGATGCAAACGACCGTTATGGAATTTGCCCGTCACGTTTGCGGTTTACCCAAAGCACACAGTACGGAATTTGTCCCCGCTACCCAAGATCCTGTCATCCATTTGATTGATGAACAAAAAGGCATTGAAACTAAAGGCGGAACGATGCGCTTAGGTTTGTACGATTGCCGTCTGAAAACGGGAACTTTGGCCGCCAAATTGTATGGCAAAACGATGATTCAAGAACGTCACCGTCATCGTTACGAATTTAACAACGACTATCGTGCACAATTGGAACAGGCTGGCTTGGTCGTCAGCGGCGTCAACCCGCAGTCCGATTTGGTGGAAATTGTGGAATTGCCGCATCATCCATATTTTATTGCTTGCCAATTTCATCCTGAATTGCTTTCGCGACCACAACGTCCGCACCCGTTATTCCACGGCTTAATTGCCGCAATTGTGAAAAAATAAATTGATGATATTGACAAATAAAAAAACGATGCAAGCCGAGGGCTAACTTGCATCGTTTTTCTCTAAGTAGTGACAGGTTATTCGTGACAATCGTCGAGCAGTAATTTATCTGCTAACAAAGCAATGAATTCACCATTTGTCGGGCGGTCATTTTTGGTAAAGACCTGACTGCCAAAAATATTATTGATGTTATCAATCTTGCCGCGGTTCCAGCAGACTTCAATCGCGTGACGAATCGCACGTTCGACTTTGCTGGGTGTTGTATTGTATTCCTTTGCAACATCAGGGTAGAGGCGTTTGGTAATCGCCGAAATAATCCCTGTGTCTTTGACGCACATTTTAATCGCCGTCCTTAAGTACTGATAACCTTTGATGTGTGGCGGTATGCCAATCGACACAAAGATTTTTGAAATTTGTTTATCCATTGATGGTATCTCCTCCGTTTTTGTTTTTTGAAAGAATTCATTGAGAACAGCCAATGATTGTAATTCGTGTGATTGAACCATCGTCAGCAGTACCTTTTGTAAGTCTTCGCGCGAAAGCAGTGCAATCGCTGATTCTACCTCTACTTGTGAAAATCTATTGATGTCGCTCATGAAATCATCTTCCCCCATTTCATCCGTCGATTTACGACGTATTAAGTCACATTTTGTCAAATAAGCGCGAATTGCGCAACAAGACCCATTATACATTTTTATACATTTGCTTTGGTAATTGTTGTTGACATTATCACTAAATGGGAATATATATATGTACAATTATGGGAGAAACCTATATTAAATGTCCAAAGTGCGATTTGAACTATTGCACGAAAAAAGAAAAAATTTGCGCCAGTTGCAAACAAAAAATGAAAACCATTTCTAATAATTTGTTGGACGTGGGGAAAGTCGCGGAACTGGGTTTATGCCCAATCTGCAAAATTAACTATATTACCGAAGACGAAACCGTTTGTTCGACTTGTTACGCGGAAACCGATTTAAGCGACGAAGAAATTTCCGCTATGTACGGCGATAAGCATTCGTCCGATGAGGATGACGATGAAGAGAACACCAACGATGATACCGTCGACGATGATGATTTGACGCCCGTCGACGACGACGATTTAGAATTATTGAATGTGGCGGGAATCAGCGATGATGACAATTTGGACGACGATGAAGTAAACGATGATTTAGGTGACCCTTTAGATGATTTGGACGATGACGAAGAATTAAATGCAGAATTGGCGTTTGACGATGAAGAAGATGACGATGTCAACGACGACGAAGAAGACGATTTTAACGATGACGAAGATGCCCCGAAAAAATCTGCGCGCAAAACGCCGAAAACTGCCAATAAACCGCGCACGAAAAAAGCGTAAAGACGAACACGTGATAATAAAAAAAGTGTCACAGTAATGTGACACTTTTTCTTGGCGCTCTGGGTAGGGTTCGAACCTACGACCGATCGGTTAACAGCCGATTGCTCTGCCGCTGAGCTACCAGAGCAGTAGCACCATCATTATAATAACGAATTGATTGGGGTTTGTCAAATTGTAAATTTTCGGTTACAATGTGTTCCATGGAACAAATAACCATTCAAGCGTTGAAAAATAAAAAGGATTCTTACATTGGTAAAACTGTGCAAGTAACTGGCTGGGTGAAAAATTTTCGTGAATCCAAAACCACGTCTTTTTTAGAAATCAACGACGGCAGTACTTTCAAATCTTTACAAATTGTGATCCAAAAAGAAGGGAACACCAAAATCAATCCCACGACCTTAAACGATGTGATGCATTTAGGGGTGGCCGTGGTGGTGAGCGGGGTGGTGGTTTCGGCTTATCACAATGCGGACGATGCCGAAATTAACGCGGAAAAAATGAACATCATCGGCAATTGTGCCCCTGATTATCCCATCCAAAAGAAAAAGACCAGTTTGGAATTTTTACGCACAATTCCTCATTTGCGCGTGCGTACCAACACGTTTATGGCGATGTTGCGCGTGCGAAATGCGTTATCGATCGCTATTCATAATTTTTTCCAAGAACGAGGTTACTTCTACGTCCACACGCCGTTAATTACGGGTGGCGATGCCGAAGGCGCGGGCGAATCTTTCCAAGTTATCGCGCCCGATTACCAAGGGGATTTTTTTGGTGCACCTGCCAGTTTAACCGTGTCAGGACAATTGGAAGCGGAAGAGGCCGCCATGGCTTTGGGACGGGTCTACACGTTTGGCCCCACTTTCCGTGCGGAAAATTCGAACACGACACGCCACGTTGCCGAATTTTGGATGATTGAAGCCGAAGCCGCTTTTACCGACCTAAACGGGATTATTGATGTGGCACGGGACATGATTAAATTTATTATCCGTGAGGTGTTAGCCAAATGTCCTGATGAAATGGCGTTCTTCGATAGTTTTTACGAAAACGGTTTAATTGAAAAATTGCACCAAGTCGCAGACAATGCTTTTGCGCAAGTTGACTACACCGAAGCCATTGAGATTTTACAAAAGTCGGGTAAGACCTTCCATTATCCCGTGCAGTGGGGCGTCGATTTACAAACCGAACACGAACGTTTCTTGACCGATGAATATTTCCAAAAACCAGTCTTTGTCGTTAATTATCCGCGTGAAGTTAAAGCGTTTTATATGAAACAAAACGCCGACGGAAAAACTGTGGCAGCCACCGATTTGTTGGTACCTGGCGTGGGTGAGATTATTGGTTGCAGCGAACGTGAAGCCGATTACGACAAATTGGTTACCGCCATGCAAGCCCGCCAAATGAACCTGGAGAATTACCACAATTATTTGGATTTACGTCATTTTGGTTCGGTGCCGCACAGTGGTTTCGGTTTGGGCTTGGAACGGATGCTGATGTATTTGACGGGCATTACCAATATTCGGGATACTCAGTTACATCCACGCGCCGTGGGCGAATTACGTTAAGGAGAATTAAAGTACATGAAACGGACTTTCATCAAAGACATCAAAGCGGGCAGCAAAGTTACGGTTGCGGGCTTCGTGGAAAATTTTCGCAACAAAAGTGCGATGCAATTTATTGTGTTACGTGACATTACAGGCAAAGTGCAGATTACAGTGGAAAAAGCCAAATTACCAGCAATTGCCCAAATCATTGACGGCATGACGGTGGAAAGTGTTTTGACAGTGACAGGGACTGCGGTCAAGAACGATTACGTGAAATTGGGTGGCTTGGAAATTATCCCCGAAAGTGTCGTGGTGGACAGTGTGGCTGCGGCAGTGTTGCCGATTGACAAAGATAGCGGTTTGGATTTGCGGTTAGACTACCGTTGGTTAGATTTACGCGACCCAACCAAAGCCCAAATTTTCAAAGTGCAAACGGCGTTGGAACGTTACATGGTGGACTGGTTGGTTGATCATGGTTTCATCAACATTCATACTCCCAAAATTACAGCGCTTTCCAGTGAAGGTGGTAGTGAAGTTTTTACTATCACAAATTATTTTGGCAGTGCGGCTTATTTGACGCAGAGTCCGCAATTATATAAACAAATGAGCATGATGGCAGGCTTTGACCGCACATTTGAAATTGGTGCATGTTACCGTGCGGAAAGCAGTTTTACTTCACGTCATGCGACGGAATTTACTGCATTGGACATCGAGATGTCACATATTGACAGTCACCATGACGTCATGGATTTGGAAGAAGCCTTGTTGACCGATGTCCTGACAAAATTACAGCAACAGTTTGGCGCTTTGGTGACAGCGCCAACCGTAAAATTCCCACGTTTAACTTTGCAGGAAGTTTACCGCATCTTACGCGACGAAAAACATTACACCATGGCGAAAGCGGCACAGGGCGACATTGACCCTGACGGTGAACGTTTAATTGGCGAATACGTCCAAGAAAAGTTTGGTTCGGATTTTGTGTTCATTACGGATTATCCACACGCCGCCCGCGCCTTCTACACCATGGATGACCGTTCGTTTGATTTGTTGTACAAAGGGGTAGAGATTACCAGTGGAGCACAACGCGAACACCGTTACGAACAATTAAAACAAAATTTGGTTGACAAAGGCATTGACCCCAAGCATATGCAAGAGTATTTAGAGTTTTTCCGTTATGGCGCGCCGTCGCATGGTGGCTTTGCAATTGGATTAGCCCGTTTAATGGCGCGGATGTTGGATTTGCCAACCGTAAAAGAAAGTAGTTTCATTTTCCGTGGACCGACTCGTTTGAAACCATAATTTGCAATTGTTTACGGGAAATTGTGATTGCGAAACCATGAGATTTGTGGTACCATGTCATATGGTAACAAACAATGTACGCAGTGCTGAAATGGTCTATGCTTGGAACCATTCGGCGGAGGTTGTGAACAATCCGAATGTTAAACGTAACTACGATTTGAACCAACACGTGATGAATTCCAAGTTACCAAACAAAAATGAAATTTTGGTCAATTTAACAGGCAAACGCAAAACCATGTTGGAAGGTGCGGTTTTTATGTTAAATAATCAAGCCATGCCGTTTCCTGATTTAGAGCGTGCTTTGTCATTATTAAACACCGCTAATAATGCATATAGTTTGGGGGCAGTGGAGGCGGCGTTACAAACACAAATTGATACGATTCGCAATACGAACACCCCAGGCTTGACGGCTGAAAACAAAACGCTTTGTTTGTTTACTTTGCAAAACATGATTTTCGCACTCAGCGATTACCAATTGAAAAACGGCAAAGAGAACGATTATGTCCCGAAAATTTTACAAGACCAATATCAAATGTTATTGAAAGGTTCATCTTTTAATTTGGATTGGGATGGCTTGTATGACAGTGCTTATTCGACCCCAGTTCACGATGGGTCTAACCCCACGTTGGCAAATTGGAAGTTTTTGGACAATGATAAAATTAAAAGCAATATGGAGAATTTGGCGCATTACCAAGCAGTGCATGATGAAACTTACTTGAACGAAATGCGTCCGACCAAAGCCGAACCACAAAATGAAAATCGTTTTGATGGCCCTTCATCGTGGGGTACAGTGGAATTAAACGCAACCACGGACGCCGAAGTTAATCGTATTTTGAATTGTGCTATGCACGAATTTAATGCCAAAAATTTGAAAGACAATTTGCCCGATTTCTTTAACTTTGTGAAGGAGTCGTTGGTATCGCTAAGTAACAAACCCGAAGATGTTAATTACCGTGTCTTACACGAAGTTGTCGTGTCAGCAATGCACAAAATTGTTAATCTTGGTCATGAGCAACAAAAGAAAAGCATGATGGAACAACAAGCAACAGAGGAGAGGTCATTATAATGGAACCAAATCAGCAAGAACAAACGGAAAAATTTGATTTAATGTCTTTCGACTTAGGCGAAGCCGGTGGTGGTAAGCAAGTGATTTTTGCGCACAAGGCCATCAGTGCCACCGAACATTATGTTTTTACCTTGGGAAATCCGCCGAAAAACGCGCAGAATGCGGCTGACCAACCAGCGGCGCCAACCAACGAGAACGCAACCAAAGGTGCGCTGGGGAAACAGTTATTTTCCAATTTCCGTGACCGCTTAGCCAATCTGAAAAACACTAATAAACCAACCACCGTGGAAGAAAATCCACTTAACCCCAAATTACGTTGTTTTAAATTATCTTTGCAAGAAGGTAAAAAATATTTGGTGGAAGAGTACACCACACCACAAAGTGTTGCAAACATCGCACGGCTCTTCGGGGCTGGTCAAACCGATCCTGAAATCACGCGCTGAAATAATCAGTAATTACAAATACAGGTTCCAAAGCCCAAAGCGCCAGGACCAGTGTGGCAACCAATTGCTAAACACAAAGGGTCGCTGTATAAGATTCTCATGTTCGGAAATTCCGCGGCAATTTCATCCTGAAATTTGCGAATTTCGGTATCTGGCAGAGCCGTGTAGGCAATCAATAAGACCATTTTACCTTGTTCGTAAGGCACCTTAAATTCGCTTTGCAGTTCGGCTTTGATTTTCGCCATCATTTTCTTTTTGGCTTGGGGCATGGTTAACGCAATCGCGGTCTTGTCAAAGTTTTGACCGCGCGTATACAAAATTGGCTTTAATTTTAACATATCACCCAGCATGGCGGCGGCAGGAGTAATACGACCACCTTTGCGTAAATATTTCAAAGTGTTTAACGTAATGTAAATCGAAAATTGGTGTTTGGTCTTTTGTAAGTAATCCACGATTTCGGCGACGGGTTTACCCTGTTCGGCCATTTTCGCGGCTTCATAAACACTGATTTTCAGCGGGGCAGAAATCCGTAAATTATCTACGACCGTAACACGTCCTGCAAATTGTTTGGCGTATTCAATCGCGTTTTGGCATGACCCGCTTAAACCGCTGGTAATCGGAATGTAAATAATCTGTTCATATTCTTGCAGTAATTGATGCCAAATTTTTTCCAATGTAAAGCGTGCCGGTTGGGAAGTGCTGATGCTGTCGGTTTTGGCAATCATGTCAAAAAATTTGGGTGCGGTTATGGTCACATCTTCCAAGTATTCTTTGGCGTCGATGGTAAAAGGGATGGGTACAACAACAATCCCAGCGGCTTTGGCTTCGGCTTGTGTAATTCCCGAACTGGAATCTGTGACCACAATAATTCGTTTCATATTTCTCCTCACGCTCTTTTAACGGCTTCTTTGGGGGTTCAGTGGCGGAAGAGACAGGATTTGAACCTGCGTTGGCTTGCACCAAACTCGCTTTCCAAGCGAGCGCACTCGACCACTATGCGACTCTTCCAAGAACAGTGACAGTTTACTATACTTGCCAAAACATTTCAATTATTTTATACTACCCCATACGGAAGGTTGGCAGAGTGGTCGATTGCACCTGTCTTGAAAACAGGCGACCTTAACGGGTCCGGGAGTTCAAATCTCTCACCTTCCGCCAAACTTTTTTTAACGTTCTTTTTCGTTTTCCTTGGTTTCGGTGCGTATTTTTAAGATGTTCCTTATCGCTTGGCTGGAGAGTTGTGCTTCAGCGTGACTGCGGTTGTAAAGGGTGCAAAGCCTTTCGCTGGCTCTGAGAATATGATCACAGACCGTACGTTTGGCAATATTAAGTTCTTCGGCAACTTGCTGATTGGTCTTTTTGCCTGCCGAAAAGAATTTGCACAAAGTAGTCTTTTTTTGTTGCGGGGCTAATTCAGTTGCAATTAAATCCTTTAACACTTGTTTCGTCGCAATTTTTTCTACTGGCGTCAATTTAGTTTCGACATCTTTTTTCGACACAACCGCTTCGGGATGCGATTTGAAATACAGTTTCCTTAATTTGGTAATCGCCCCCTCGTCAGCCACCGTGATACTATAAGGCCAACGCTTAAATTTTTGGGCCAATTCGTCACGCGTCAACACCTTTTCACTAGAAAAATATTTAGCCGTTATAACCTGCTTTTGGAAAGGCGTTAGTCGGTCAAAGTTTTTTCTTACCCAAGTTAACCGCTGCTCCTTTTCATCTTTTTCGACAAACTCGGCGGCAAAATCGCCACGGGCAACGAGGTCCTTGTCTTTAATGACATTGGTTTCACTATACTCTTCCAACGAACTGGCTTTGTGCCTGCGTTCTTGCCGCAAGTAACGCAAGATATAACCCCTAATCGTTATTGCGGCATAGTTGGCAAAAGGAATGTCTTTTTCCGGCTTAAATGATTTGACCGCATAAAGCAGCCCAGAAAGCCCTTCCGCGAATAAATCGTCGCGGGTAAGCGTGAATTCTCGATCGGGATAGTATCTTTTCGCCACGTGTGCCACCAAAGGTACATTGTTTTCGACAATTTTAGCAACAAGCCGTTGATAGTCTGGGGAGTTTTCCGAATATTTTTTCAGTTCGGCGAATAATTCATTATTTTGTTTGACAATTTCTGCACTTTCCATCGCTCCCATTATAAAACAAATACTACCCAAAGTCCATAGTACTTGGAAAAATAAACCCCGCACACGACGGGGTTTTTAATTAAGCAATTATTGTTGTTTTTCTTCGCCCATCATCAGTCGGGAAAATTCGGCAATTTTTTCGGGGCTGACGTATTCAACCGCGTGGTATTTTTCACCTTCTAGGTGCGACAGTTTGAAACACTTCAATTTCGCGTTCTTTTGTTCCGAACTGCATGTCACCACCAAATGGTCTTGCGGGTTAATTTGCTTGTGCGCTAAAATTACTTGTTCACCGCCGTTTAACATGTCTAAGTTGAAACCTTTCAAATTCCAATCTGATTTTTGCTCCGGTTGTTGTGCTGGTTGTTGTACGTTTTCTAAATTTTCCATGTTTTCCATAATTTCCTCCTTATTATTGTGCCACACCAACATTTTTCGTCGGTTGTGCATTTTGCGTTAATTGACCTTGTTGCGTTTGTTCTTTTTGGCGTTCCCACAAACGTTTGACAATTTCGGTCGAGAACGCTTGAATAGACGCCATATCGTGGTGATTAGTAACTACTCCGACCATATTATAAAACTCGTTCAAATGACTGTTGATGTAGCGTAACGCCATGCGTTCTTCACCGAAACGTTGCGTCATTTCACCAATCAAGCGATCCAAATCTTTTTCTTTAACGTCGTGCAATTCTATCGTTTGGTGGTCTTTCTCACCGTTAACTACTTCTTTTTCTGGGCTGTTCAAATCGTCCAAAAATTCCGTCAAACGGAAATCTTGGTACTTCTGCATTCCCGTCAACAAAATATCCATTTTGCTAGGGTCAAGCAATTCAAAATTCGCTAAATACGGATCGTTAGC
>JAMPCO010000005.1 GCA_023666145.1 Prevotella sp.
CAAAAGACGGGTTAAAAACGCCAAGACAACAAAAAACGCGGGTTACCCACGCGTTCAAAGTTAGTAAAATAATGTGGTATTACCAATCAAGCGGCTTTGCGTTGGCGCAGTTTTTGGCGGATGGTTTGCCAATGGTCCAGCGCGTAAAAGACATAGCCAATCGCAATGAACGCCACCAGCAACGCCACGATCCAACCGAACACACCGCCCCAGCCCAATTTGTCCACGTTCAAAAAGAAATACGGATAAAGCAGTGTGCCAGAATTGTGCAGGGGCAACGAACGCAATAAAATGAACGCCACGTAAATCAACGGCATGACGGTGCACAGCAACGGGTGGAACCAACGCAGCAAACCGTGTTCGCAGAACACCGCCCAATGCACGATGAACATAATTGGCAAAATCACGTGTAGCAACAAATTTGACGATGACAAGAAATATTGCGCGACGGTTTTTTCTTTGGCGAGTAAAATGTTATACACCAAACACGTGACTAAAATCATAATCACGCATAAGAAATTGAACGTTGGTGCAATTTTGACCGCCCCGTCTTCGTGACGGTTGGCTTGGCGCACGGTCACAATTAACGCTGCGATCATGAAACCCAGACAAATGTAGTTACTTAAATTCGTGTAATACAGGTAAAAGTCGCCGTTGAATGCCGCGTTGAAATAACCCAGACTGCCCAGAATACCAAACATCCCCAAGGTACAATAGACTACTTGGAAAATGACTTGCGCCAAACGGTTTTTGACCATGACTTAACGAATCCCGCGTTCAATCGTCATTATGCGGTTGTATTTGCAAACGCGTTCACCACGCACAGGAGCACCCGATTTGATAAATTCAGCGTCGGTCGCCACCGCCAAATCCGCGATAATCGTGTCGCTGGTTTCCCCGCTGCGGTGCGAAATCATGACTTTGTAGTTATTGTTTTTCGCCAATGCAATCGTTTCCAAGGTTTCGGTCAAGGTACCGATTTGGTTTAATTTAATCAAAATCGCGTTGCAAGCGCCAATGTTAATGCCTTTGGCCAGACGTTCTTTGTTGGTCACGAAGAAATCATCACCGACGATAATCGTTTTGTTGCCGATACGTTTGGTCAACGCCGCATAGCCGTCCCAATCGTTTTGATCCAACGGGTCTTCAATTGATTTGATAATCGGGTATTTTTCCACCAAGTTCGCAATGAAATCCACGTATTGACCGCTGGGCAAATCTTGCTTTTCGCCTTTCATCACATAGTGTCCGGTTTCTTTGTTGTAAAATTCGGAAGCCGCCACGTCCAACGCGATGACGACATCTTTGACGGGGGTATAACCCGCTTTGGTAATCGCGGCTTCAATCAATTCGATCGCCCCCGCAATCGGGCTGGCGTTACTTAAACGCGGCGCGAAACCACCTTCGTCGCCGACCGCAGTCACCAAGCCTTGTTCCGCCAAAATCTTTTTCAAAGCCGCGGTAATTTCGGAAGCCATGCGCACTTTGTCGGCGAAAGTTTTGCCGCTGATTGGTTGAATCATAAATTCTTGGCAATCAATCCCACTGTCCGCGTGGGCACCACCGTTGATGATGTTAAAACTGGGCACGGTGTTCACAACGGGGGCTTTCCCCGCGGTCAACGGCGCACGTTTGCCACCCACTTGTTCGTAAAGATCGGCAATGTATTCGTACGGTTCTTGGCCTTTGTCCGCGGCGGCAGCGTACGCGCACGCGCACGATACGCCCAAAATTGCGTTGGCACCCAATTTACCTTTGTTATTGGTACCGTCCAAATGGCACATTTCACGGTCAATTTTGACTTGCTCGCTGACATCCTTACCGATAAATTCGGGAGCAATTACTTTGTTTACGTTTTCCACGGCTTTCAACACGCCTTTACCATTAAAGCGTTTTTTATCACCGTCGCGCAATTCCACGGCTTCCCATTCGCCCGTCGAAGCCCCACTGGGCACACTGGCTTGATAGCCATTGACCCATACCGTTACGGTCGGGTTACCACGACTGTCCAAAATTTCACTGGCCACAATTTTTTCAATTTTCATTTTCATGATCTCCTTTTATCCACACCAATTATTATATATGAAAATCCGCCCAGCGACAATCAAATTATTGCCGCTTAATCAAGCACGACCCAACTGACCCCGTCGGGCAAAGTCGGCAATGTCAACAACGACGCATCCACTTCGTCGTCATACTGATAGTCGATTTCCATCGTCGCAATATCGACTCGATCGCCATTTTCTTCCCAATGTAAGTAATCTTTGGCGATGCGTCCGTTTTTAACAATGAACTGTTCTTGCACCGCCAGGCCGTTATTCTCACCTAACAGCGCTGACACATTAAAATAAATTTTACCATTCGCCAGCGTAATTTCACCAATATCGTCGGTGGTTAAAACCTTAGTGGCCAAAATGGTTTTGTTCGGCCAAAACCTTTGGATCACCCCTGGCGCTGTGCCATAGGACGGTTCCGTGGACCTTTTGGTATAAACCACTTCACCGTCATCACCGTTTTTCGTACAAGCATATTCAAACCACTTCTCGCCTTCTAACTTAGTCCAACACCGAAATAAATATTGGTTATGATCGATTGTATAAGAACAATTATAAGATTCCCCCAAGGCATTCAACACATAATAATCTCCTCCCGTATAAAATGTGCCATCTTCATTCCTTTCATAGGTATCATAACACCCGAGGATCGTGGCGTTTTGCATATTGGTTATAATTTGGTTCAAAATCTTTACCGCCACGGTTTTGGTGATTTGTTCCAACGTCAATCCCGCCGCACGCACGCTATCCGTTGATTGCGGTTGGAAAGTAGCCTGTTCGGCTTGGGCATACAAGGCGTCCGCTTCTTCCAAAGTCAAAACGACATTGCAACCAGGCACATCGACTTCTTCCACAGGGGTCGTTGGATCTTCCTCTTGTTCGTCTTGCCGCGTCGGGGTTTTGCTACCGCACGCCACCAACAAGACGGGGGTACATAACACCAAAATTAACGTTAAAAGCGCCGTAAGGATTTTTCTTCGTTTCATGCTTACTCCTTTTAATGACGGGTTCAGCGGTTGCTGTCGTACAAATCGACCACATCGGTTTCTTGGGCGTGAATCAATTTGATTTTTTCCAACAAGTCCTCGTAACTGGGTAAATGTTGGATGTCGTCCAGTCCGAACCGTTTCAAAAAGTTATCCGTCGTGCCGTACAACAACGGACGACCTAACACTTCTTTGCGCCCAACGATGGCCACCAAATTACTTTGCGATAAAATTTGAAGCGCATAATCACTGCCCACGCCGCGAATCTGGTCAATTTCCAAACGAGTCACGGGCTGCTTGTACGCAATGACCGCCAAAGTTTCCAAAGCCGCTTTGGTCAAATTACGTTCGCGCAACGGATTTAAGACCAACCCGACTTCGTTTTCGTAAGCGGGATTGGTACAGAACTGATAATGGTTGCGGTATTTAATCAGATGAATGCCACTGTCACCACTGAATTGTCCGCGCACAAATTCCAACGCGGTTTCGGCTTCGTGTTTGGACACACCCAATTTTTGACAAAAGACTTCCACAGGTAACCCGTCGCCGCACGCAAACAAGATAGCCGTCATTTGCTGCGCCAATTCTTGCACACGGTTACTGGGTGCGTTTTCCGTCGCGCAACCGTTGTGCGTCTTACGCGCCGAATTCGCTGTCGGTAAGGTCAAAATTTCCGTCGCCAAAAGCCCCTCCTTTCACTATTTCGATTTCGCCGAATGCTTGGTCTTGTTGGCAAGCCACCAACTGCCGTTTCAGCAGTTCCAACACCGCCAGAAACGTGTTAATGACTTCGCTGCGGGTGATGTCGGCGTCGAACAATTGGCTGAACCGTAAACGGTTGCTGGTTTTCAACCGACCCACTACATCTTTAATTTTATCGGCTACGGTAAATCTGTCAAGTTTTATTGTGGTCTTTTCGACTTTAGCACTCTTTTCCCCGACCCGCGCCAAGATCGCGGTAAATGCCGCGGTCAAATCGTCGAAAGTCACTCCGTCTAATTTCCAATTGGTATTAACCTTCAAGACCGCAGGCGCACGGTAATAACGTCCCACATCGTCCATAGTCTTTAACGTTTCGCTGGCTTCTTTGAATAACGCGTATTCGGCTAAACGTTGGCGCAACTGTTCTTCTTCATCCACGGGCTCGATTTTTTCGTCGGCGGGACGCGGCAAAATTTGTTTACTTTTAATTTCCACCAAAATGGCGCCAACTTCGATGAACTCACTGGCCAAGTCCAAATCTAACGTCGGTAATTCAGTCAAATAAGCCATGTACTGTGCCGTCATTTCGCCCAAACGGACCGTTTTAATGTCGAGTTTATGTTCGCGTACCAACTGCAATAACAAATCGATTGGCCCGTCAAAATCGGTTAGATGCACTTTCACATCTTGGTTGGCGCGTTGAATCATCCCCATCTTAATTTAATTTTAGAAAAACAAATCCCAAAAGTCAAGGAATAACCCGCACAACCACCCTTGCATGATACCCAGCACATTGGTGAAATAAATTACAACTAATAAAATCACTAACGCCCAGATACGGTTTTGACGCATAAAACGCACATAACCGCTGTCGGGTGCCAAAGCCGCCACTAATTGAAAACCGTCCAACGGGGCAATCGGCAAAAGGTGGAAGGTGGCAATCACGATGTTAAACAGCATGATGTAAATGAACAAGTTTTCCCACACCGACTTCCCCGCCAGCAACACGAAAAAGAACGAAGCCACAAACGCCAACAATAAATTGGCGACAATCCCCGCAATTGATACCAAAAGACAGCCCCGCTTATAATGTTTGAAATTAGCGGGATTGATGGGCATCGGCACCGACCAGCCGAAACCGAACAACAAAAAGCAAATCGTGCCCCACGCGTCCAAATGTTTGGCGGGGTTCAAAGTCAACCGTCCCGCGAACTTTGGCGACGGGTCACCGCACCACAAAGCCACCAAGCCACGGGCAACTTCGTGGATGATCAGCGCGGATAACACCGCGATAACGTAAAACGCCAACAACGCAATGGTTTCGTAAATGCTGTCTCCGGTTTGAATTAAATCTAACATAGTGTTGTCCTTAGTTCGATGCCACCCGACCTAACTGTCCCAAAAAATTGTCAAGGTTTTGGTTCCTTTGCACCGTTTGCCACAAATTATCGACAATGCCTTGCAATTCGGTTTCGGTGGAGTCATTGTCGAAATTTTGCAAATAGTCGTTTAATTCTTCCACTTGCGCTTTGACACTTTCCCCTTCTTCCGCCCCGAAGATGGCCTCGTAATCGATGTCGCTGTTGTTGATTTGGTTGACGGTTTCGGTCAAAGCCGATTTCACGGTGTCGCCGACTTCGGGGATGGTAATCATGGAATAAATTACCTCGCTGACGTTTTCGGGTTGCAAATTGGTTACTGTATCCAAAACTTTGGCGGCCAATTCTTCCCCGCTCAATTGGGCGCTGTTTTGGAGTACATCCACCAAATCACCCAAGACCGAATTATTCAACACATGGGCGGCGTTCACCAAACCGCGTACCGTGCTATACCAATTGTCTTTGTCACTTTCCAACATCGTAATCAAAGTTTTGGCGTATTCGTTGCTGTCTTGCATGACGCGTAACTTGGCAATCAAAAGCGTTTTGACGGGCGTAAAGGTATGCACCACGTCGTACACTGCATCCACCAATTGGTCGACTTTTTGGTATTTAACTTGATCGTAAGTTTGTTCCCCGAATGCGTCCGCGCGCGCGTCAAAGTCTTCCTTGGACAGTACGAGGTTACCTAAGTATTCGATCACGGCTTGGATTTGCGCGTTATCGGCGGTCAAATCAGGGTCAGCGTTCATCAAGCGGGTTTTGATGTCGTTAATGTCGTCACCGATGGTGCAGTAATCGCGGAACACGCCCGCCACCTCGTAGAGCAAGTCGCCCAATTTTTCCCAGTTACCCGCCACAGCGAGACCTTGGTCGTCGGTGTGGTTAAACGCACTGTCCCCCAAGAACAACGGCACGAAATCGTACAAGAAAGTTTGCAAATCCGTATCAGATTGTTTTTCAAACATTTTACCGTAGATAATCAAATTATCAACTTGGGGTAAGCCCAGCATTCGCACCATTGAGAATTGTCCTAAAGTTTGACCTAACACTTTGATGAACGGGGTTCCGTCGGCGAAATCCCCTTGCTTGCCAGCCAATTTTGCCGTGGCCAAATCCAAACTATTTTGCACGGTAGATCCGTCTAGAGCCAACACGTCCGTCACCGTCGTGGGCGTATCGATACCGTCGTAAGTCACACGGTAAGTCCCCACCACTTCCATAAAATTAAGAATGTTCAAAACGTCATGACGCACCAAATCTAATTTTTGGTCGGCAATATCCTGGACAATGGCTTGCAACCCCGCGGCGTATTGCGCGTAATTGGTCGGCGCAGTTTCCCCGTCGGCCACGGTCGTGGCAATCGCGCGTTCCGTGGTGTTGGCTTTAATGATCATACCGTAAAAACTGTCCGCGTAAATTGCGGTGCCGTCTAAATAAGTTTCATCACCACTGAGCGGTGTGTTCAAAATCTGATCCAAATCAGCAATCAAATTGTCCGCGATGTTTAAGATTTCCAAATCAAAGGCTTTGTTAACAAATTTACGTAAAAACTTGTAATCATCCGCGGTAATTTGCGCTAAGTCAATGCCGTTGTTGAACGCCTTTTCAAATTTTTCCATGATTTGGTTGAGCGTTGCCACGTCCAGGTACAATTCCAAACCAGCGTTAATGTCATGCACTAAATTGATGTTGTCCTGGTTGTTGACGCGGACGGTCAATTGGTATTCAAAGGCTTTGTTCGATAAAAATTGCAAACCCGTATAGCGCATCACCGTGTTATACCCCGCCAAGCCGTTATCCACCTTGGTCAAGATGGTGCCCATGTCGGTTTCGTCGCTTGCGGCCGCCGTCGACGCCGGTTGCGTGGTTGATTCCACCGTCGCCTGGTACACCGCCGCTTGGTTCACCACCCCCAACACGCCGTTCACGGGAATCATGAAGAAAACAAATAACACCACCCCTTGCACCGCGCCCACCAACAAACCTAACCACGCGTGTTTGGGATTACGTTTACCGTCGCGGTTGCGTTTGGGTGCCACAATCCGTGCCATGATGGCGTAAACAAACCAAGAAACCACTTTCACCACGAAATACAAGCCCAAGAACACCACCAGATTCAAAACCGCCATCACAATTCCAACCGCATAATCTTTGATGTACGCTTCAAACGGCGTCACGTAATTACCAAATTGGTCTTGCATCAGTTCCACCAAATTATCGCTTAACTCATCGACCCACTCGGTCGGGGTCATTCCGTTAATCGAAATGTTAACACCCAAACCCGATTTGATGATCACGGGCGTTAAAAAGAACACCGCCACCAACAGCCCACCGAAAATGACCAACCGTAATAAACTGCGTTTCAAGCCACGTCCCAAACCGAATAACATCCCAAACACCACAAACACCGCCAAGACACCCAGCAGTGCGGCGGAAACAGTCGGCACGATTTGGTCAATCATTTCATCCATTAAATTATTATACACACAACCACCGTAATTTTGCAATAATTTTTGGTCATTTCCGTGCCGTAATTTGTCGACCGTCGCGGTTAATATTTGGTGCGCGCCGCCAAAGTCTGGGCGGCTTCGCGTTGCAAATCACGTTCCTTTAAGGTGCGCTTTTTATCGACCACATTTTTTCCCGTCGCAATGGCGATGCTGACTTTCAATAAGCCGCGCGTTGTCCAGTAAATTTTCAACGGTACACAAGTGTTTCCCTTCAAAGTACACGCCTTGGTGATTTTGGCGATTTCGGACTGGTGCAACAATAATTGACGGTTTCGGCGCGTGTTTTGTTCCGACACCACCCCGTTTTGGTACGGTGCGAAATAAGCGTTCTTCAACCAAATTTTGCCCGCAGCCGTTTCCAACTGGATAAAACTATCGGTCAACGTCACGTTGCCCGCGCGTGCGGATTTCACTTCCCACCCCTGCAAAGCCAAGCCCGCTTCAAACGTATCATGCAAGAAATAATTGAACCGCGCCTGCCGATTTTCCGCAATCACTTTCATAATTGGTAAATCCCAATGGCTTGCCGCACTTTGGCTAACGTTGCGTCGGTCACCGCGCGCGCACGTTGGGTGCCTGCGCGTAAAAAACCCCGTACTTCGTCCATGTGCTGTTCATAATACGCCCGCCGTTTCCGCATCGGTGCCAACAAATTGTTCAAACACTCAAACAGCAGTTTCTTCAAGGTGACATCGCCTAACCCACCTTGACGGTACTGGGTTTTTAATTCCGCTAAGTGTCGTTTGTCGGGATAAAACGCGTCCAAATACATGAAGACCACGTTACCTTCCACTTTACCTGGGTCACTGACTTTGATGTGGTTCGGATCAGTGTACATTTGATTGATTTTGCGTTGCAATTCTTGTTCGCTGTCTTTCAAATAAATGCAGTTCCCTAAACTCTTGCTCATTTTACCCGCCCCGTCAATGCCGACCAACCGTCCACGCGCGTGTTCGGGAATTAAAGCCTCGGGCATCACCAAAGTTTCCCCGTATAAGCGGTTAAACGTCGCGACAATTTCACGTGTCTGTTCCAACATCGGGGCTTGGTCGGCACCGACGGGTACCACCGCCGCCCCAAAGGCCGTGATGTCCGCGGCTTGCGAAATCGGATAATTCACAAAGCCGACGGGCACCTCACGGCGGTAACCTTTGGTTTTGATTTCGTTTTTCACGGTGGGGTTACGTTCCAAACGGGCTTGCGTCACCAAGTTCATGTAAAACATCGGTAACGCGTATAACGCGGGTAACGCACTTTGCAACACAAAATGAACGCGCTGGGGGTCTAACCCCACCGCCAAATAATCCAGCATCAATTCTTCCACCGCCGCCGTGACTTGAGCCACCTGCTGGGCATGGTCGGTCAAAGCCTGTAAGTCCGCAATCATAACGAACATCTCAAATTCGCCCGTGGTTTGCAAACGAACGCGGTTGGCTAAACTGCCCGCGTAATGTCCGATGTGTAAATTACCACTGGGTCGGTCCGCGGTCAAAATGACTTGCTTGGCGTTTTTCATCACCACTATTGTACCACACAACTCCGCAACAGGCAATCGCGGCTTTGTCACTCCCCGGTCGCTTCATAACTGCGTGACGGTATCGGTCAACATGATTTGGTCGTCAGTGTGGTCACTTTGCATAATGAAGTAATGGGCCGTGTTTTCGCCTGTTTCAAACCAATCAAAATAAACCAGGATGCTGAATTGTCCGTTAGAGGCAATGCGACTACCTTTGGCGCGCGTGATTTGGAATGTTTTGGTCGGGTCGGTGTTCAATGTGACTTCCCCGCGGCAACCAATGGGCGCATTGTTCGGGTTGTATATCAGCACACCATCTTCGTCAAATTGCGGCGTATCTGGGCAAATCGTGTCCATCATGTCACGCAGATCTAATGCGACATTGTTATGATTGATGATATCAATTTGCAAGGTAGTATTGTAAGATTCCGACGTTAAATTGATGGTAACTTGGTGTTGATAATAAGTCGAACCGCCACCGCCATGATAGTGCATCACCCCCATGTCGCTGACCGTTTGCACCCCGTCGCCGTTCGGCGTGTAATAATAGACGTAATAGGGGGTGTCAGTTTCCAATTCCATTTGGTTCAGGGCGGCGTCAAGGCTGTCCACCCAGACCAAATCTTTTAACGCGGGGTTGGTGTTGACATCGTCGCCCGCCACAAATTCGCCTGTCCCGTTGTTGGTGTAAAATTTGTTGTTATAAACGTCGTACATCCCCAGCACCCCGTCGCTGTCACGACGGACGGGGACGAAATCACGCACCAAATTGTGGTTGCTGTCCCAAATCGTGGCGGAATAGATTTTACAGCGCGTATATTCGTCGTTGTCAGTATCAGTAAATACTCGATCGGCAAATAAAAAAACATTCGCGGCACTGCCAAAATTTTGTGTGCTGGTGTTCACGCCCAAATTATAACCGTCGACAATTAAATAAATGTTTTGGCTGATCGCCGAAAACTGCACGACATGGCGCACACTTGATTGATAATATTTGTATTCAGCAGCATCATCGTCATCCCAAAAGTATGAAGTAGAATAATTTCCAACACGTATGTTCCATTCATCCTCTCCACCCCATTGGGAAAGGAAAATACAGTTGCTATTGCTGCCATAGTAACAACCGATACACGCCTCCGCATAAGAATCAGTCCCATACCAAAAGTATGTCTCAATTTGCGTTACAAAGCCCGTAGCGGTCGCCCAACCCGTATTGATGTATTGCGTGCCCGTGCCTTCCAAATACTCGATTGCCGTATATTCCGCGGGTACAATTTTTCCCGCGTCAACCGTGGTCGGGTCGATATATTCCGTGCTAATGGCGTAACGCGTCCCCGCGGATAAAGTGACCGCACTGACGGGTTTTAGGTTAACCGCCAGCGCGGTTACTACCGAGGTACCAACAGTTAAAATAATTATAATAAAGCCAACAAAAACAGATAATTTACGCGTTCGTTCGTTCGTTCGTTCGTTCGTTCGTTCGTTCGTTCGTTCGTTCGTTCGTTCCATCAATTTAGGATACCACATTTGCCATAGATTCACAAACGATTATTTGTGCGGCTGGGTCAACAATTTTTCGCATTCCAACGCAATCATTAATTCTTCGTTGGTGGGGATGACCAATTTTTGACAATGTGGCAAAAAGGTAAAATGCGCCATCACGCGTTCGGAAACAAATTTGCGGTGTACTCCAATGCCACCCGTCCAAACAATCGCGTCGCAACCATTCATCTGCGCTACGTAACCACCGATGTATTGCACCAAGCGGTGAATGAAAACGTCCAACGCGATTTTCACCCGTTGGTTACTTTCCATGATTGGTTCCAAATCGCGCATATCGGAAGAAATGCCCGTCAAGCCTTTCAGACCCGCCGACTTGTTCAAATAGGTAATCGCTTCGTCCAAAGTGAAATGGTGTTTTTCGCACAAGATACTCAGTGCCGCGGGGTCCAGGTCGCCCGAGCGTGTCCCCATCACCAACCCCGCCAGCGGCGTCATGCCCATACTGGTATCCACACATTGCCCGTTTTGCACCGCGCACACACTGGCCCCGTTGCCGATGTGGCAAGTCACCAATTTTAGGTCTTTTAACGGACGTCCCAATTGTTGCGCCGCTTGCTGTGCCACATATTGGTGGCTGGTGCCGTGGAAACCGTATTTGCGAATGCCGTATTGGGTGTAATCTTCGTAAGGCAAACCGTACAAGTACGCCCCTGGTGCCATCGTGCTGTGGAACGCAGTATCAAACACCAAGATGTTGGGTAAAGCGGGCATCTGCGCCCGACAAGCCCGCACCCCCGCCATCGCAGCGGGATTATGTAACGGTGCCAAAAACTCAATGCGTTCCATTTCGGCTAACACGGTATCGTCCACCAACACACTGTGCTGGAACTTTTCGCCCCCGTGCACCACGCGGTGCCCCACGGCTTTGATGTCCGTCAAATCGACTTTGCTTAAAATTTCCTGAATCGCCGCCGCGTGGTCGGTCACCCGTTGCACGTCGTCATCGACAATCTTTTCTTGTGTGGTCGTTTCCACCACTTGGTATTTGACCGAACTGCTGCCGCAATTTAAGACTAAGATCTTCATATTATTGATTGTAGCATAATTTTTTTTTGTGGTATAATAATTTAATGAAGATTGCTGTGATTATTGCCGAGTTCAACCCCTTGCACAAGGGGCATGAATATTTAATCCAGCAAACCCGCGCCATCACCGACTGTACCCACATCGTGGTGATTCAATCGGGTAATTTCACCCAACGGGCTGAGCCCGCGATTATCGAAAAACACTTGCGCGCACAAAGTGCGGTGATGTGTGGGGTGGATGCCGTGTTGGAAATGCCGACCGCTTTCGCCACCAGCAACGCCGAAGTCTTTGCCAAAGCGGGGGTGCAATTGGCGAACGTAATTCCGCACGCCAGTTATTTGGTGTTCGGGGTGGAAGACAACAATCTCGCGATTTTGAAGCAAATCGCTTACGTCAAATTAACCAAGAGCCACGAATTCGAAAAATACCTGAAAATCCATTTGAAAGCGGGCTTAGCGTACAGTGCCGCCCAAGGTGAAGTGATTAAAAAGTTACTCCCCGAAATTCCGCCCGCGGTGGTGACCCGCATCTTAAACGGTGGCAATAACATTTTGGCGATTGAATATTTGCGCGAACTGTACCGTCTACGCAGTTCAATTCAGCCTGTTTCGATTGCACGGATGCAAGACGCCGCCAAACAAACCAACACCAGCGCATTGGCGCTCCGCGACGCTTACTATAACAACAGTATGCCAATCGAGCATTACATCCCTGCCCCCATTCTACCTTTCACCATGGAATCGATCGAAAAACACCCCGTCAAAGAGATGTTTGAATCCGCGCTTTTGTTTGGTGCCTTAACCGAATTAGACGTTAAACACACTTACAATGTGACCCCCGAAATCGTTAATCTGTTCCGCAGTCACCGCCCCGTCACTTACCAACAATTAACCACCATACCGAACCGCCATTATTCGGTCGGTCGCGTGAAACGGGTCGCTCTGCACGCCACCTTGGGCGTCACCCAAAAAGACATCCATTTTATCTACCAACGCAATTATTTACCTTACACAAATTTATTAGCCATCCGCAGCGACGCCCACGAATTGTTCACCGAACTCAGTTCGATTCGACTGACCCCCGTGATTTTGCACGGCAACCGCAACAAACCGACACTGGACAAATACTACCTGCGGATGCGCCAAATTGACCAACGCGCCAACAATTTATACGAAATTACGTGCAAGCAAAAATTTTCCCAGAAACCGTCTTACGTGGTCTTAACCAGAGATATCACGGTCGACCCCGTGATTACCGACACTCCGCCCGACGACATACCACCCGACGCAGCAACCGCGGACGCCTAACCCCCATGCTCAACGCAGTGTTTTGACCGCTTGTTGCAGTACCGCAAACAGTTCGGGCGAAATGACGTGCTCAATGCGACATTTTCTCTTCTGATTTTGTTAGCAATCACTAACATCCCCAGCCAGGCCTGAGTGCAAACTTAATTTTTGTGGTGGGAGCGATCGTGGAAACGGGTGTGCAGTAATTGTTGTGCCAGCGCGCTGTCGGGACGGCCTAAAAAGTCACGGTAAAGTTGTTGAATCGCGGGGTTATCACTGGATTTGCGTAAATCTTGATAACGATCCATCCGCTTAATCGTCGCCGCCCGCTTTTTGGCATTACCGCGGTTGTCTTGGATGATACCCGTATCACTAGGCTGTCCACCCCCGTTGACGCAACCGCCCGTACACGCCATAATTTCGATAAAATCATAATCGGCTTGTCCCGCTTGAATTTTTTGAATCAATTTTTCGGCGTTGGCAATCCCCGAAACCACAATGCTTTTAATCGGACGCGGCAATTGGTCTTTAATGGTGCGTAACGCCGCTTCGCACACACCACCCGAAGTCCCGAACATCAAACCTGCCCCCGACGAAAGTGACAGCGGGTTGTCAAATTTCTCATCGGGCATGGCCGCCAAATCAATGCCTTGTTGTTGCAAGAAACGGATTGCCACCCGCGCAGTCAAAACCATATCCACGTCTTGGACATCGTCGCGCGTAATTTCGTCGTACTTGGCAATGCACGGCATTAACATCACCACGAAAATCTTTTGCGGGTCAAGGCCGACTTTTTGTGCATAATAAGATTTGGCAATCGCGCCAAACATCCCCATCGGCGACTTCGCGGTTGACAAATGCGGAATTAATTCGGGATGAACTTGCTCCACATAATTGACCCACCCAGGACAGCACGAAGTGAACTGCGGTAAATTTTTACCACTGTGTAGTCGTTCCAACAGTTCAGCCCCTTCCTGCATCACGGTTAAATCCGCGGCAAAATCCAAATCAAAAACTTTGTCAAAACCCGCCCGTCGTAACGCCGCTACCATTTTACCTTGCACGTTGGTACCACTGGGCAACCCGAAACCTTCCCCCAACGAGACACGCACACTGGGCGCCGTCGCAATGATACAATGGACGTTCGGGTCGCTCAATTTTTCCCGTAACAAAGGTAAATTACTGTTTTCCACCAAGGCGCCCGTCGGGCAATGGGCGACGCATTGACCGCACGCAATACAAGTGGTGGTATCCAAGCCCGCCCCGAAAGCGCAACCAATCTGCCCGTCGAAACCGCGCCCCAGAGTACCTAACACCCCCACCTGCTGAAAATCATGACAGACTTTCACGCAACGACCGCAACGAATACATTTGCCGTTGTCACGCACAATGTGCTTTTGGTCAATGTCCAGGGGGGGCAAGGGACGACTGGGGGCGTAAGTCGTTGACTCCACACCAGATTGGGCCGCAAAACGTTTCAAACGGCAATCGGCGGCGCGCGCACAGGATAAACAATTTAAGCGGTGGTCGGCCAACAACAATGCTAACGTCGTTTTACGGGCTGCGTTGACCTGCGCATCGTTGGTCACAATTTGCATCCCGTCCGCAATCAATGTATTACATGCCGTCACTAAACTACGGCGCCCCACCACTTTCACCACGCACACCCGACAAGAAGCAATCGCCCCAATGCTCTTTTCGTAACACAAAGTGGGAATTTGGATGCCGACCGCGGTACACGCCTGTAAAATGGTTTGCGGTCGGTCGAACTCGTAAGATTGTTGATTAATGCTGACTTTCATCGTTGGTTACCTCCCGTAATGGCGTGCACCGGGCAAATCTTGGCACACAAGCCACATTTCACACAAATTTCAGGGTCAATGTGATGACGCTTTTGTGGCGTACCACTGATCGCATGAACAGGACATTTTTGTGCACACAAACCACAACCGACACATTTTTCCGTGATGTGGTAACCGTGGAAACAAACGCCCGCGGGACATTCGCCGCGTAAGTGCGCTGCAAACTCGTCCGCAAAATAGGTTAATGCCGTCAACACGGGTGTAGGACTGTTTTGTCCTAAGCCACACAAACTGTTTGCGATAATGTAATGTGACAACGTACGAATCTGGTCTAAATCGGCGGGCGTGCCTTGACCCGCGGTGATTTTAGTTAACATGGCTTCCAATTTTTTGGTACCGATTCGACACGGTGTGCATTTACCGCAACTTTCGTCGGCCGAAAACTGCACAAAGAATTTGGCGAAATCCACCATACAAGTGGTTTCGTCCAAAACAACCAAACCGCCCGACCCGAGGATCGCACCGACCGCTTGAATGCTTTCGTAATCCAGCGGCGTATCGAACAAGCGTGCGGGGATACAGCCCCCACTGGGTCCACCAATTTGTACCGCTTTAATCGTGTGCCCTGGTTTGGCGCCACCGCAGTGTTGATAAACCAGTTCCGCAATCGTCGTACCTAATGGTACTTCGACCAAACCACATTTTTGCACCGCCCCCGACACCGCAAAAATTTTGGTGTTACGGAAGTTTTCGGCACCGTACAAAATAATGTTCGGGATGTTCGCCAAAGTTTCCACGTTGTTAATCATGGTCGGCTGACCGTACAAGCCAACCTCAGTCGGATACGGTGGGCGCGGGTGCGGTTCGCCCCGTTCCCCCATGACGCTGTTCAATAAGGCGGTTTCTTCACCACAAACAAACGCGCCCGCCCCCAAACGAAGCGTCACGTCAAAATCTTGCCCCAAATGTCCGTCGCGGTGCGCTTGGTCAATTGCCGCGCGTAAATTCGCTACCGCCACTGGGTATTCCGCCCGCACGTAAATCACCCCTTGGCGCGCCCCGACCGCGTACCCCGCAATCCGCATTGCTTCCAAAATCGTGTGCGGAAATTGTTCCATAATCGCACGGTCCATGAACGCCCCGGGGTCACCTTCATCGCCGTTACAAATCACGTATTTGGCTTGACCTTTGGCATCCGCCAACAAACGCCATTTCTTCGCGGTCGGGAAGCCCGCACCGCCCCGTCCCCGTAACCCACTGGCGGCAATGATTTCAATCACCGCATCGGGCGTGATGTGTTCGTCATGAATTTTTTGGATTGCTTGATACTGACCGTTACCGAAGTCCATCAATGACCTCCTTGATTTGTGCCACCGTCGCGTTTTCGTAGATTTGGTCGTTAACCATCACCACGGGCGCCGCCGCACATTTTCCCAAACAACGGGTGTTTTTTTGAATGGAAAATTTCCCGTCCGCCGTCACTTCCCCGGCGTCAATGCCCAGTTCCCGTTTCAACATGGCCAAAATTTCTTGCGCCCCCGCGATGAAGCACGCCGTACCCGTGCAGACCGCAATTACGTTTTGCCCCTGCGGCGTAAAGGTAAATTGCTGGTAAAATGAAGCCACAGAATAAACTTGGGTCGGCGACACGTGGAACTTGTCCGCGATGCGGTTGACCGCCGCGCGGGAAAGGTAACCGTCTTGTTGCATGGCTTGTTGTAAAGCCACAATGATACTGTCAGGAATCATTTGATTTCCACTGCCTCCAATTTACGCAACGGGAACGACAAACGCGCCCCTTTTTTGCGGTAATCTTTCAATAATTGCTTTTTCACAAACGCGGGGCGTAAATCTAAGGCCGCAATTTGGTCGATATCCAACCACAGCGGTTGGTAAAAGCCGCCTTTGCGCGTGGGGTCAGTGTATTCTTCGGCATCGGTCTCGTGCGGTTCGCCGTTTTGATATGCGCAGACCATGAACGTTTGCCAACCGTCGCCACGGTGGTGCTTGTGGTCTTCGTACCAAAATTTGTACAGTTCACGGAACGGCCGTGCCACGACCCCCGTTTCTTCCAACACTTCGCGCGCACAAGTTTCCGCCAAACTTTCGCCGTCGTCACAATGTCCACCGGGAAAGACATAGTATTCTTGTCCGTCACGGCGGCGTTTAATCGCCAACAATTTGCCGTCCCGAATCACAATGCCCCGCCCGATGATACTGGGCGCGGTTTGCCAGGCTTTTTGTTTGGGTGGCTTGCTGAATCCCGTTAATAATTGTTGCATTTGGTACTGGACACGGTCACCCAAACGGTTGACACCGTCTTTGGTCAGGCGCCCGTCTTGCAAATAAGGTGTACTGTCAATGGCGGTGCCCACTTTGACCCGCGTCAAACGGAACAAACGAAACGGGCGGTCGGTAACCAACGGAATAATGGGTACCCCCGCGCGCAAAGCCACCATCGCAATGCCGTTTTGGATTTGCACACGGTCGTCCGCGTTAAACGAACGGTGCCCTTGTGGCATCACGATTAACGCATGGTTTTGTTGCAAAACTTTTTGACTATCACGCACTAACGCTAATTCAGCATCGCTTTTGACGGGGATACCACCCATGCCCCGAAAAAACCAACGACGGAAACCGCTGTCGAATAAATCGCCTTTAATCCAAAAGTTACTCTTACGCCAAACGTCAATCACCAACATGGGACCGTCCAAAGCGTTACGGTGGTTCATGGCCAATATCACGGGTTTGCCGCGGTACTTACGCAATTCCTGACGGTTAATCCAGCGCGACCAAAACAACAATTTGAACGGCAAGTAACAAATCAGTTTCAGCAAAAATCTTAACATGGTCTTATTTTAATATAATTGATAACATTTCGTCCACCACTTCGTCGGCTTGACGCCCCGTGGTGTCAATTTCGATTGCGTCGGGGACTTTGACTAACGGCGCCACTTCGCGTTCAAAGTCCAGTCGGTCGCGGTCCACCGTTAATTGTAACACGGCTTCATAAGTAATCTTTTCGCCCTTCTGGATAAAGTCCGCATGACGACGACGCGCCCGTTCCGCCAAACTGGCCGTCACGTAGAATTTGAAATCGGCGTGCGGGAAAGCCACCGAAGTTGTTTCGCGCCCTTCCACCACCAAACTTTGGTCGCGCGCGGTTTGGTGTTGGATTTGATGCACACGGTCTTGCACCGCGGGATCAGACGAAATCACCGCCACGTGGGTGCCAACCGCAACCGAGCGAATTTCACCCGTCACATCTTCCCCGTCTAAAAAGACCAAAGTCTGTTTATCCGCACCACATTGGATTTCAATTTGACTGCGGGTATAGTCTTTACCGCGTAAATTACACAAGGTAATCGTACGGTAAATGGCGCCCGTATCCAAACACAAAACGTTTAATTTTCTGGCCAACATTTTGGCGATTGTCCCTTTGCCACTGGCGGCGGGTCCATCAATTGCAATAATCATCTACCAACCAATGTAGCACTTCCCCGTCTTTTTGTAAAAACAAATTACGCCTTGTCATGGGACCCCAAAGCATGGTAACCTGCCTTGTTAATCAGGCGCTCGCTGTCCGCTGGACGGGCAGAGGAAAGTCTGGGCATCAAATGGCATCATGCAAGTTAACGACTTGTCGCGGCGACGTGAAGGATAGTGCCACAGAAAACAAACCGCCGGCCGACCTTGGTCGTACCGGTAAGGATGAAACGGCGGAGTAAGAGCCCACCGCACTGCGGGTGACCGTAGTGGCAAGGTAAACCCCATGAGATGCAAGGTTAGCGGTCGGGATTTAATGGCGGCCAGTCAACTCGACCCATACACCGCGTGAGCGTATCGGTGACGGTACGCCAAGATAGATGAGCGCCCTCGACATAACCCGGCTTACCGATTAACTGCAAAAGCCCGCACGGGCTTTTTGTATGCACGTTTTCCCGTTCAACGCAATAGACTGACGTATGGAACCAACCGTCGTGACCGTCCGCGTCGCCCCCGACGCCTTAGTGAAAATTTACGATGAAACGCGCGATGAAGTCATTTATTTGGATAACGCCGATGACGACGGACAAACCGCACCCATTCCGCTCTCCCACGGCGGTCGTTATTTGATTGACGTAACGGTCTACTCCACCGACACAGACAATTGCTTTTGATGACCACCGACAGCCAATCTGTCGTTTTTTGTCGAAAACCAAAATTTCGTTTGGATAAACCATGCCAACGTAGTATGGTGGGCTTATGTTGCGCCGCAAACTATTCCTCAATTTAGCCATTCTTTTGTTGTGCGGCAGCGTGGCTTTATCGATTCCTGTGTTGGTAAATCATTGGAAGCAACCCGCCAACGCCAGCGACCAAAACGATTGCGGTTTAACTTTGGTGAGCGAATTCAGCGGAACAGGGAGCGCGCACGCCACCGATGCGTGTGTTGCTTGGCGTCTTTGCCTGCAACGCGGTGCGAGCGTTGTGACAACTTGGGACGAAATTTATGCTGACTATTTGCACGGCGGTACGTTAAGTTACGACCAAAAGCATTTGAAAATCACCGCCTATGGTTTGTGTTATCGCGACATTCACACTGCGGAAGATTACCAAAAATTATTCGCGTCGCAATATTGCAGTTACGTGATTTACCAAGGTCAAACTTGTTTGTTGCAATTGCCTTAAACGTCACGCCGACGGTTCAACCAATAACCCAAACTGACAAAAACGACCCCGTATGCTAACGGCAAAAGCAAACTGCGCAGCAAGGTGGTGGTGGTCAAATCGGGCGTCATCAAAGTCGCTAACACCATTTCCAAGTTATAATCCAAAATCGAAAACTCAAAATTGAAGATTTGGAACAACAGTTCCAAAATACTAAACGCGAAACTGATACCAAATAAGTTCAAAGCCACACTGCCGCCCGTTTTACCGATCATCATACTGATGCCGAAAAACAAACCGTGCATTCCAACCAAAACCCATAATTGCAACACCAAAGCGCCCAAAATTGCCCCCGACAGCGTGCCAACGGGAATTCCGATGATACAACAAAACACCCAACTAAAAATCATGTACAAAATGGCCATCGCCAAAGTAACCCCCAGCGAAACCAAATACTTGGTCAAGTAAACGGACGTACGACTGTACCCCCGCGCATAAATGTTTTTAATGGTTTGATGGGCAAAATCGTGACACGCATAAATCGCTAGATAAATGCCGAGCAAACTGACAAACCCACTTTCGGAAATCACTTGTAACATGGAATCCACCGCGGTGGCATTTAAGTCGACGCCCAAGCGGGCGGCAAGAATTTTGCCCAACGACACAAATAAGACGGTCACGAACAAACCAATACCAAAACAAATGTACAAACTTTTTTGGCGTAATAATTTGCGCCATTCAAATTTTAACAATCGAATCATGCTCTCCCTCCCATGCGTTGGATGAAGTATTCTTCCATACTATCGGCCGCAAAAGTAATCCCTTGCACGTTGACGCCACCCTGCACCAACTGTTGGTTAACTTGGGCGCTGTCCGCCGCGGCGGTCACGACTTCAACACCGTTCGCCACGAACGTAATTTCCGCTTGGGGATACATCTTTTGGATCATTTTGGCGGCTTCTTTGGGTTGGTCGGTCACCACATGCAATTTTTGATGACAACGTTGCATCATTTCTGCGGCGGTCGTTTCTTCCACCAAACGACCTTGGTTGATAATTCCGTAACGCGTGGTAATCTTAGCCAGTTCGTCCAACAAGTGGCTGGACACCAAAATCGTGACACCCTGTTCACGGTTCAAACGCAACAACAAGTCACGGATTTCTTTAATCCCTGCGGGGTCAAGGCCGTTAACGGGTTCGTCCAGCACCAGCAGTTCGGGTTTGCCTAACATTGCAATGGCAATCCCCAACCGCTGTTTCATCCCCAACGAAAATTTGCCGACTTTCTTTTGACCCACATCACCCAAGCCGACAAACTGCAAAATTTCGTGAATGGCTTGGTCGTCCGCGTCGGCGAGAATGCCGAAACGTTTCATGTTTTCGTAAGCCGAACAATCTTTATATAAGGCTGGTGCTTCAATCAAAGCCCCGATACGCCGCCGTTGCGCGTTCAATTGTTCACTGCCGAACAATTTAATGCTGCCTTCGGTCGGTTGTGCCGTCCCTAAGACCAGTTTCATTAAAGTGGTTTTTCCCGCGCCGTTTTTGCCAATAAACCCGTAAATATCCCCGGGGGCAACGTGTAAGGACACATGGTCTAAAACGGTTTTATTGCCGTAAACTTTGGTTAAATTATCAGTTTCTACCACGTAATTTTCGTTCATTGAAATCAGCATAAACGGATGCGACAGAACTGTCAAGTTATAATACCTGGCAAAAAAAAATTTGACTTTGCGCCCCAAATTGATTAAGATGATTAAGTCGACAGCCAAATTATCGAGCGTATAATTCGACACGGATTATCCGCTCTTGATATGCAAAGAGGCGTATGGTCCGTGGGACTGTACGCCGATTTTTTTGTCACAAAAGGAGTCATTAGATGGAACAAGAAAATTATTATTTAACGCAAACGCCCGTAAAGAAATTACTGTTAAAGTTCGCCATTCCCTGTGTACTGGCGATGTTGGTCAGTGCCCTTTACAACATTGTGGACCAAATCTTCTTGGGCAACAGCGCCGCGGGGCAAGACGGCATCATGGCCACCACAATCGTCTTTCCGTTTACGGTCGTGGCGTTGGCATTGGCACAATTGGTCGGTGACGGTTGTGCCGCATTGTACAGCATTTCATTGGGCGCCAAAGACACCGCCACCACCAAAAAATGCATAGGTAACGCGTTGCTGGTCTCCCTGCTTTTTGGCTTAGTGTTAATGCTGGTTGGTTTTGTCGCCCAAGACCCAATTCTGAAATTACTGGGCGTATCGGGTTACAGCACGACCACCCAACAATTTACCCGCCAATACATGACGATCATTCTGGCGGGGATTCCCTTTTACATTTTTGCTTCCGCCATGGCATCAATTATCCGTGCCGACGGGTCGCCGCAATATTCGATGCTGTCTACGGTCGTCGGTGCCGTCATCAATTTAATCCTTGACCCAATTTTTATTTTTGCTTGTGGTATGGGGGTGCAAGGTGCCGCCCTGGCCACCATCATCGGTCAAGTCGTTGCAGCGGTGGTTTGCGCCTTTTATTTCCGCAAAATGAAACAAGTCCAATTGGAACGTGCGGCTTTCAAACCCGACGGTAAAGTCGTTGGTCGCACCCTACGTTTGGGGATTTCCAGTTTCATCACGCAAATTGCAATTGCCATTATCACGATTGTCGCCAACAATGTTGTGGGCGCGATTGGGGGTGACAATGCCACCGACGCGGGTGCCGCCTTAGGGATTGTGTTCAAAGTCTTTGCGATTGTGCTGGCGTTTGCGTTAGGCATCGCGGTCGGAGCGCAACCCATTATCGGCTACAATTACGGCGCCCAAAAACCCCAACGCGTGTTGCAGGCTTTCCGCTTAGTGATTTTGTGCAACGTGATCCTGGGCATCATTGCCACCATTTTATTTGAAGCCGCACCCAGTTTAATTGTCGCCATTTTCGGTCAAGGCAGTGATTTTTACAAAGAGTATGCGGTGTTAAGTTTTCGCATCTATCTGGGTGGCATCTTGTTCTGCTGTTTACAAAAGGCCAGTTGTATCCTGTTGCAATCGATTAACCGCCCGTATAAAGCCTTAGTGCTTTCGTTAATGCGCGACGTGATTTTGTTGGTGCCAGGGGTGTGCCTGTTGGGCTTGCTGGGAAACCTGCACATCATGCTGTGGGCAGGCATCATCGCTGATGTTGGCGCGTTCATCCCAACAATCATCTTTGTGTTGCTGGAAATGGGCAAATTAAAACGCCAAACCCGCACCGACATTGTGTTGCCGAAAATTGCGACCCAAACGGTCGGTACCAATTTGGTCGTCACGATTGGACGCGAATTTGGCAGTGGTGGCAAATACATTGGGCAAGAACTCGCCAAACGTTTAAAAGTGAATTGCTACGACAACGAACTGATTACCCAAATTGCGGCTGACTTCAATTGGGACGCGGAACGCTTGAAAACTTTGGACGAAAAACAAAAGTCCAGTTTCTGGTACGGTTTTGCCAGCACTTATGCCTTCGGCAAAAACCACCAACCGCTGCCTCTGAGCCCCACCGACAATTTGTTCCTAAAACAATGTAACATGATTGAAAAATTGCACGCGCAAGAAAGTTGTGTTATCATTGGCCGTTGCGCGGATTTCATTTTGCAAAAACACCCCAACGTCATCAAAATTTTTGTTTACGCCACCGACCCACAATTCAAGATTCACCGTAAGGTTCAATTGGACGGTTGCACCGCCACCGCTGCCGCCGCAAAAATCAAAGACACCGACCAACAACGCGCCGCCTATTACCACCACTACACCGCCCAAACTTGGGGCGACAAAGCGAACTACGACCTGTGTATCGACACCGCGACCTTGGGCGTGGACGGAGCGCTGGACGTCATTGAAAATTACATCAAACAATTCCGCAAAACCCTGCACCACTAAAAATTAGGGGAATTTTTCCCCGAAAACTATTGATTCTCGCGTGGGCGTAACTCCGTAGACTGGGGGTAACGACTAATTCTAAAATTTTTTCTTCTTTGTTTTTACCTCATCAAATTTTGGTGCCCAGGATCGGACTTGAACCGATATGGAGTTTCCCCCGAGGGATTTTAAGTCCCTTGCGTCTGCCGATTTCGCCACCTGGGCGTATGATAATTATAGCATTGGTTATGAAAAAAGACAAGACAATTTGCACATCATAATGTGATCCGTCGACGGCAACGCGGCAGACGAAAAAGTTGCCGAAAAACAAATAATATGGAATAATCAAAGCATGAACCAAAGTGAAGATTTTACCACCTTAGACCGTTATTTCCGTGCCGCTAATTATTTGTCCGCGGCGCAGTTATATTTGTGGGATAACCCGATACTGGAACGCCCACTTACCCGTGCCGACATTAAAACGCGGATTTTGGGACATTGGGGCACGGTTGTCGGTCAAAATTTTGTCTACGCCCACCTCAGCCGTGCCATCAAAAAATTTGACCAGTCGATGGTCTTAATTGCGGGTCCAGGACATGGTGGTAACTTTTTCATTGCCAACGCTTATTTAGAAGGGACGTACAGTGAAATCTACCCGACCTATACCCGCGACAAAGACGGAATCAAAAAACTGTGTCGCGCCTTTTCTTTCCCCGGCGGCGTTTCATCCCACGTGGCACCGCAAATTCCGGGCAGTCTACACGAAGGCGGCGAATTGGGCTATTCTTTAGCCCACGGTTACGGTGCCGTACTCGACCACCCCGATCTGGTGGCGGCGGTCATTGTGGGCGACGGTGAAGCCGAAACGGGAGCCCTGTCCGCCAGTTGGTGGGGTGCTAAATTTCTCCATCCCCAAAAGGACGGCCACGTCTTACCCATTATCCATTTGAACGGTTATAAGATTGCGAACCCCACCCTGTTGGCGCGGATTACCCCGCAAGAACGGCAACAGTTCTTTGCGGGCTTAGGTTACGAAGCGCTTGAAGTCGTCGTGGGACGTAACCCCGCGGATATCATGCGCGACCACCAAGCCATGGCGCACGCGGTCGATTACTGCCTGCAATGTTTCCGTGCCAAAAACGGCAAACACCCGCTGATTATTTTGAATTCGCCCAAAGGTTGGACGGGACCAACCACCGTAGACGGTAAAACGGTGGCGGGTACTTTTAACGCGCACCAAGTCCCGATTGACATGAGTCAACCCCACCACACCCAATTGGTGAACGACTGGCTACAATCTTACCGCCCCGCCGAATTGTTTCACCCCGACGGCAGTTTATCCGCCGACATTGCCGCTTTCTGTCCCACGGGGGAGCGCCGTTTATCCGCGAACCCGTTGACCCGTGGTGGCGTCCAATACACGCCTTTGCGCTTACCCGACTTAAAACCGTTCTTTGTGCCAACCACCGCCATGACACAAGACATGAATGTGTTATCGCAATACGTGGCGGCCATCATGCAACTCAATCCCACCACCTTCCGTTTTTTTACCCCCGACGAAGCCAAATCTAACCGCATCTACGCACCGTTCCAAGTGACCAACCGCGCGTGGCAGGCGGCACGCTATCCCGACGACGACGGTCTCAGCCCCGACGGACGCATCATCGACGGCATCTTGTCCGAACACGTTTGCGAAGGAATGTTGGAAGGTTACAACTTAACGGGTCGCCACGGTTTTTTTGCCACGTACGAAGCCTTTGGCCGCGTGGTCGACAGTATGCTGAACCAACACACGAAATGGTTAAAACAAGTCCGTACCATGCCTTGGCGTACCGCTCTGCCTTGCTTGAATTTCATTAACACCAGCCACACTTGGCAACAAGACCACAACGGTTACAGTCACCAAGACACGGGTATGGCCACCCACCTGCTGGACAAAGACCCGAACGTCATCCGTTGTTATTTCCCCGCCGACGCGAACACCTTGCTGGCGGTATTTGCCCATTGCTTGCAAGACACGAACAAAATCAACTTAATCACTGCCTCCAAACACCCCACCCGTGGGTGGCGCACAGGGGCGCAAGCCGTAGCAGACGTCCAAGCAGGCATCAGCATTTGGCACGACGTCCCCGACCCTGACGTGGTGTTGGCGTGTATGGGCGACACCCCGACCATGGAATGCGTGGCGGCGTTCAGCATTTTACAAACCCAAGCCCCCCACATCAAAGTCCGTTTCGTCAACGTGATTGACGCGGGTAAACTGGGCGGTCGCAGCGACAGTTTGCACGACGCGGAATACGCGCGCATTTTTACCAACGACAAACCCGTGGTATTTATCAGCCACACTTACCGTAATTTAATTAAAGCCTTGACCGCAGACCGCCCGAACAGCCACCGCTACACGATTCAAGGTTACCGCGAATGCGGCGCGATTACCACGGGCTTTGATATGCGCGTGATGAACATGATTGACCGCTTCCATATCGTGCAAGATGTGCTGGCCGCCACCACCCCAAACCCCGCTTTGGCGACGGCGATGGACGACCAATTACACCAACACCGCGCCTACATTTTAGCGCACGGCGTGGACCCTGATTGGGTACAACAAATTAAAACACCGTGGGATTAACCACGGTGTTTGTTTTTCTTACATTATCGCCTTATTTTTTCTTGGGACTGGGCATGGTCAAACCGATGAAACCCAACATAGTCAAAACAATCGCGTTGCCGGCAACGGCAAAAAACAAATAAATTTCCGACACCAAGGCGTCAAAACTGAAATCCTTGAAAACCGCCGCAAAGCCATCCCAATCATATTTCATGCACACACCAACCAACACGACCACCGCCGCGACCAACACAACGAACGAAACAATTTTACGTAAAATGTTCATTTTATTTTCCTCCTACTTTAATGATTGACATTTTTCGACAGATTATAACAAACAAAAAGGGATTTGTCTATCCCTTTTTTACAATTTTTTGACGGTTGCATGATTTTATTTTATGTCTTTTGGGTGATGATTATTTATTATCATTACCTGGGAATTCGACAAAATTTTCAGGATTAACCGCTTTCCCGTTTTGGTATGCCATTAAGCGGACGTGTGGCATTTCGAAAATTTCGTAATTGGCGGTGTTCCCCACCGTGCCGATTTGATCGCCGCTCTTAACTTCGTCCCCCACGGCGACGGTAATACTATCCAGACTGCTGTACACGGTTTCAATCCCGTCCTTGTGTTGGATGCGCACCAGTTTCCCCGTGCTGGCGTCGCCGCTTTCAATGACCGAAGTCACTTTGCCGTCGTAGCAAGCCACCACGTTGGTGCCTGCTGCTGCGCCGATGGTGTAACCCAAATCGTATTCGTACCATTTGGTCGTGTTGTTGTATTGCACCATCTCGAAGTCCGCCGCTTTCAAAACCGTGGCGGCTTGGTCGACGGGCATCACCCATGATGCGGTCACGACGGGCGTTGGTGGTGCCACCACCAAGTTGCTATCTTCTTCGTTATTGTTTGAGCCGCGTGGTATAAAACTTAACGCGATAAAAGTCGTGGTCAAACCCAACATTAAGACCACTAACAACGTGCTGATCGCGATGGCATTGCGGCGTGCCTTTTCCATTTGTGTTGCTGTGCGAATGTCCATTTTTTACCCCCTTGCCTTGATTTTAGACCAGCGTACGGGGTTTTATACATCACATTTTATCGTTCAATAAAGGTTGCACAATCGGCTTGATTTTTATCTTCGTTGTCTACAACCGCAATCCCGTTGGCGGCACAGCGACAATCGTGGTTGTACAAACACGCGCCCGCAGTACACCTTAACGGTACATTGTTCGGCTTGGTCGGTGCTAATTCGGACGCTAATTCCACATCGGTTTTGTGGTCGTCTCTTTGGTATGTTTCACAATTGGCGCCACGGCAGACGTGGACTTCGTGCGCGTGGCAAGTACCCGCGTGGTTAAACTTACAATCAATTTTACGGCAGCGAATATTCATTATGCATTTATTATTTTCTATATTAAAATAAAGTATGCAAATTTATTTATTGAAAGATTTGAAAGGACACGGCAAAGCGGGTGAAATCGTCAATTTGAACGACGGTTACGCCAAGAACTTTGTCATCAAAAACAAAATCGGCAAAACGGTGGATCACGCGGTATTAAGTGACATCAAAGCCAAAGCCGACAGTCAAGCCTACAAAAACCAAACCGAAATTGCGGCGATCCAAGCCCAAATCGCCCAATTAAAACAAACGCCCGTCACCTTACACAGTAAAGTCGGCGCCAACCAAAAATTGTTCGGCAGCATTACCGCCACCGAAATTGCCGATGCCTTAGCGGCGCAAGGCATCACCGTCGACAAACGTTTGTTAGTTATGCCCGAACCAATCAAAACCACCGGCACATATAATGTAAACATTAAATACAATCATCAATTAACGGGCACCATTACCGTTCATGTGGAGGAATTGCATGCAAAATGACCAGATTTTTGTCTTAGTTTTGTCGTTAGAGCAATACCAAAATACCACCCTACTGGCGCAGCCCATCTGTGGCCGTAACATGGTGGAATGGGTTGCCACCGCCACCGCGCCATTCAAAACCAAAACCGTGGTGGTTTCCCCCGACGATGACATTATCACACTATTCAAGTCCCACCGCACCGACGCGGCTTTCACGGTGGTAACCTATGTTGATATGCCCTTACTGACGACGCAAGACATTTTGGATGCTGTGGATTACTGTTTCCACAAAGATGTCCCCGCGGTTAAGTTACCCCGTGGTTGGGTCTTTAACACCGCACTGGTTGCACAAAGTGAAACTTTCCCGATTACCGAATTTGCCGCCGCCAACCCCGACGCGTACCAAGTGGGTTTTAACAACGCCCAAATCGCGCAAATCCGCACCATGATGCAAGCCCGCATCAACCAACAACACTTAAAAAACGGCGTGGTCATGATTGACCCGAACCATACTTACATTGACGCTGCCGTCCAAATCGACAAGGACGTCACGTTGGAACCCAACGTCCATTTGTGTGGGAAGACCGTGATCCACAGTGGTACGGTTGTGTTGGACGGCTGCCGCATTGAAGATACGGTCATCGGACAAAACAGCCAAATTGGCCCCCACGCCCACCTGCGCCCGAACACCAGTATTGGTAGCCACTGTCGCATTGGAAATTACGTCGAAATCAAACGCTCCCGCATCGGCGACGGCACTAAGGTCGCCCACATGACTTACGTCGGTGACAGCACGCTGGGGCAAAATTGTAACGTGGGTTGCGGCGTGATTTTTTGTAACTATAACGGCAAAACCAAAAGCAATTGTCTGATTGGCGACCGTGTGTTCATTGGTAGCAATTCCTGCCTCGTGGCGCCCTTGCAAGTCGGCACGGACGCCTACATTGCGGCGGGCTCGGTGATTACCGACGCCGTCCCCGCCAACGCGCTGGGCATTGCCCGCGCCCGTCAAGCGATTAAAGAACATTATGTGCGTGCATAATTTTGCGTAAGCGATTAACCACACCACTTTTGGTAATCTGTAACAACCGCGCCAATTCTTCGTACGTGGCGTCGGGATTTTCCACGCGGACGACGGCGGTTTCTTGCAATTTCGGGCTGAGGTGGGCGAGACTGCCGTCCGTTGTCATTTGCCGAATCACCGCGATTTGTTGACTGGCGGCTTTGACCTGTTTCGCGATATTCCCCGCGTCGCAATTGGCCGCACGGTTCGCATTGTTGCGAATAATGCCCATGATGATTTTATCGCATTTAGTGAAGTCGGTGGTTGGTTCAGGCTTTTTCATGCTCTGCCTGCACAATTTGATCCAACAAACGGGCTTTGGGCCTTACAAACGGGCGATCCAAATTCAAGATACAACTGGGATCATAATCGCATAATTTCAAGAAGTCCCCCACGCGGTCCATGCGCCCCACGTTTTCGGCTTTGTGGGCGTCACTGTCAATCACAAACTGCGCGCCCATCGCCGCCATGCGTTCAAAGTCCACGGGACGGAAACTGATTTTTTTGTTATTGAGTTCCAGCGCAGTACCCCGCGCAATACAGGCTTTAGCAACTTCAATCACATCCAAACGGAAATAGCGGTTCGGGTGCGACAAAATATCAATGTTGTTTTTTTCAATGACGTTCACCACCGCTTGCGTGTTTTTGCGGATTAAACTTTTCGGGGTCCAGTTAATCCCAATTCTCCGCAGAGCAAACCAAAACATATTAGGTATGTAATAGGTAAAAAATTGCCAAAACTTTTTGGGTTGCACGGAGATATGAATCCCGCAAACCAAATAGTCGTACCACTTCCGTTCTTCGTTCGAAACGTCAATGTCCCCGTTCATACCAACAACGTTACATTCGATGCCGTAAAAGGTTTTCATCCCGTGCGTCTTGCCCGAACGTGAAACTTGGGCTTTCGCCAACAACGCGTTTTGCAACCGTTTCTTGCGATTACGCACACGGTAATGGGCGTGGTCGGTAATGCCGATTTCGGCAAGACCCCGTTTTTTGGCGGCGGCCACATTTTGATCAATCGTATTCATGCCATCACTGTCCAAGGTGTGCGTGTGATAATCGCCATAAACTTTCATGATGTTCAATTATAGCAAACCGCCGTTGCACGGTCAATCACTAACAAAATCACCCAGTATGGCATAAAATGCCGTATGTGTGGCATCAGTGGATTCATCAATTTACACTACCCGAAAAAACAAGCCAAAGCCATTTTGGCCAAAATGAACCAAACCCTCGCCCCACGCGGCGCAGACGACAGCGGAACCTACGTGCACGGATCATGCTATCTGGGACACCAACGGTTAAGTATTATCGACCTGGCCAACGGACACCAACCCATGAGTTATCGTTACCGCGGCAAAACATATACGATTGTTTACAACGGCGAACTGTATAATGCCGCCGCCTTACGCCAAAAACTGTTGGCGCGTCACATCCGTTTACAAACTACCTGCGACACCGAATTGGTTTTGAAAGCGTTTGCATTGGACGGTGTCAAAGCCTTACGCACCTTGAACGGAATTTTCGCGTTTGTGATTTACGAATCCCCGACCAACCGTCTGCATTTCGTGCGTGACCCACTGGGGGTCAAACCATTATTTTACAGCCAACAAAACGGTGGACTGGCGTTTGCGTCCGAAATCAAAGCCCTGTTCGCGCATCCGTCCATCCAACCCCGTGTCAATTTAGACGGACTGCGGGAATTGTTTGGTATTGGCCCCGCGCGTACGCCAGGCAAAACGGTGTACACCCAAATCAATGAAATTAAACCTGGTGAGTACGCTTGCTGGCAAAACGGGCAACTGAGCACCCGCACCTACTTGCAAATTAAGAGTCGTGTCCACCGCGACAGCGCCCCCACGACAATCAAAAAAATCAAAAAGATGCTGACCGCGATTGTGCAAAGACAATTGGTCAGCGATGTGCGCGTGGGGTTAATGCTGAGTGGTGGTCTGGATTCCAGCGCGATTACCGCGTTGGCGGCACGCACAGATCAAGCCTTAAAAACTTTCTCGGTCGATTATGTGGGAAACGCGGACAATTTCCAACCCACCGACTTTTCACCCAGCCGTGACAATTACTACATTGATTTGGTCGCCCAGCAATACCACGCGGCACACAGTTACAAAGTGTTGAATTCCGCCGACCTGTGCCACGCGTTGCGGGAAGCCTTAATTGCCCGGGATTACCCCGCAATGGCGGACATTGACAGTTCGTTACTGCTGTTTTGTCGGGCGTTAAAAAGCGACATCACAGTCTGCCTGAGTGGTGAATTTGCCGACGAAATTTTTTGCGGTTACCCGTGGTTTTACCGTGCGGATACCGCTAACGCCACCACTTTCCCATGGTCGATTGATTTAACCATGCGCGAACACACAGTGGCCAAAGACCTGCGCGCCAAATTAAAGTTAAAAGATTTTGTCGCGCAAACTTACGCCGCCGCCGTTGCCGAAGTTCCCCTTTCCCCGACCGACACGCCCGCCGACCGCCAAATGAAAATTTACAGTTATTTGACTATGCGCTGGTTTGGTTTGAACCTGTTGGAACGCACCGACCGCATGGCCATGCGATGTGGTCTGGAAGTCCGTGTGCCGTTTACCGACATCAACTTGGTGCAATACGCTTACAACATCCCGTGGGAGATGAAAAATTACGGCGGACAAGAAAAAGGCATCTTGCGCGCGGCGGTAGCGGACATTTTACCACAAGAAGTGGTCAACCGTAAAAAATGCCCGTACCCCAAGACGGTTGACCCCGTTTACACGGCTTTGGTCGAACAACAGGTGCGCGGACTGCTGGCCGACGAAGAACATCCCGTTTGGCGCATCGTGGACATGGATTACGTCGCCCAAGTTTTGCGCGATACCAATCCACACAATGCCCGCCCGTGGTTTGGGCAGTTAATGCAACGTCCGCAATACTTGGCATTTATATACCAAATCGCGCTGTGGTTGACCGAATACCACGTCATTTTGGAACTTTAAGCCGTGCGTAAATGATAGGCTTGTGCTTTTGCCAAATCCTGGAACTTGTTTTGGTCTAACCACAACATATTCGTGTGGATGCAAGCGTAGGTACGGTTAATCGTCTTAATTGTCTGTGGCAATTGTTCGTCGCTGATGTCTTCCCCCAAATAATCTTGGAAGTCGACCGTGCACCAAATCCGCCAATCGTCGTTTGCCGCATCGTAACCATTGGAGCCCCAAGTGTACCCGTTCATATAACCCACACCAATGGAAGGCGTGCGGTCAAAAATACTGTGCCCGTACGTTAATTGCTGGTCGGTCACCACCCCGAATAAACTGCACACCGTGGGATAAATGTCCATGGTCGATGTAAAACGGTTGAGCGTGGTGCCACACTGTGCGGGTTGCGGTTGGATGGCATTTTCGGCTTGGGTGATGGTGGTGTTGCCTGCGGTCTGAGCAATTGCCCGTGGGTTGTAAACGATGAACGGACAACGATTGCCGATGATACTGGGCGTTTCGGTGTCAATCAAAACCCCCGGGTTAGCGTAATAATAATGGTCGCCAAACAAGACCAATGCGGTCGTTTCAATGAGCAACCGACCGTCCTTGCCCCGTGTCGTTTTCAAATGGTCAATTAACGCCCCAAAGCCTTGGTCAAAACTGTACGTCCCCGCCAAATAATTCAAAGCCAATTGTTTTTTGTTTACATCGGCAGATAACAAGGTGGGAAACATCTGCGTTAATTTTTCCCAATTGGCGGGTTGTTCGATGTAAGCCATGGCCGCGGGATAATAATCATGGAAATCGTATTTCGGGTTCAAGGCGTGGGTGGAAGCACTGATGATGTAACTGTAAAAATTTTGGTCGCTGGGGGCAATCTTGTCTAAATTTTTTTTGAACAATAATTCGTCGGGATTCAAAGCATATTCGTCGTATTGTTGGTCGGCAGGTAAATACGTAGTGTAATTGTTGAACTTTTGGAAACCCAAAGTCGGCTCGAACCAATCGTTCCGTTGATAGCAGTTACCGTCCGTATTGTGAAACGTCTGCGTAACGTAATTACTGCGGTTAAAGATGTTGGCTAAGGAATGCGTCACGGGAACGTCGTAATAATTGCTCCACCACTCTTTACCCAAAGCGTTCATGCCCGTTTGACCGATATAATCGGTAAAGCAAGTGCGTTCCATGCTGTAATAACCGTTCACTTCGACACAACTTTGTTGCATGAATTGGTACAGATTCGGCATGGTGATGGGGTTCACCGCTTCCCGTTCGAACGTTTCCATTAACACCATAATCAAGTTATACCCTTCGCCCAAAACTTCGTCGGCGTTCAGAGCAAATTCGTTCGGCTTAAATTCGTCGGTGACATATTCATCCAAACCTAAAACCGTGGTTAAATCGGCTTTGCCACCCAACAAATAAATCAGATTGTCCAGGTAAAAACTGTAACTACCAAAGGTGCGCAAGGTCAAAACCCGACTGCCAAAAGTATCATACAAATATTTTTGGTTACTGTGGTTGGCAAAATAATAATCCACCCCGTACGGGTAAGCGGGCAAACCACTGTACGCCACCGTATAACCGAAAAAACTAATCAACGCCAAAAGGCCACACAGGTATGCACGCTTGGGCGTGTGGCTGCGGTGACGCGGTAAACGGCAAAACCACATCACTAAAACCACCGCCACAATGTATCCCACCACCAGCGCAATAATCGGCACCAAAAACCACAGATCCAAAACAATGGCTTCGGCATTATGAAAAGCCGTTCCCAGGGACATAATGGTTTCCAAGGAAAAAATTTCGGTACACGTGTTATAGGCAATGATATTTGAAATCGTGGTCGTCAGGTGCAACCCCAACAGCAACGAACAAAGTACCGTTTGTAACCACTTGTGACGGCACAAACAAACCAAAGCGGCAATCATCAAAATCAGAGACAAACTGAAAATGTAGGCGGGGGGAAACGCCCAATGCAGATTGATGTACATCACCACGTCTAACAGCACGGTCGTCACAACATACAGGGCCGGGATATAAAGGTAACTGACACGTTGATAATAAGGCAGATAAGGTGACTCCGGTAAGTTAATTTTCATCAAAATGATGATAATCTTTTCGTTGTCTTTTGTCAACTTGGTGCGCTTTCATCGGCATAGCCGTGCGGGTTATGCACGTAAAATCGCCACAAATCACGAGCCATGGCGTCCAAATCGTACTGGGCGTGCCAACCTAATTCCCGTTGGGCGCGTTGCGGGTCGGCATAACATGCCGCCACATCGCCCGCCCGCCGCGGTTTAATTTGGTACGGAATCGTGCGCCCCGCGGCACGTTCAAACGCGTGTAACACGTCCAAAACACTGTAACCATGCCCCGTCCCCAAATTGTAAGTATGCACCCCCGCGGTCGACACTTTGGCAATGGCTTGGAGATGTCCTTGCGCCAAATCGCAAACATGGAGATAATCGCGCACCCCCGTACCGTCGGGCGTGTCGTAATCGTTGCCAAACACTTGTAAATACGGCAATTTACCCGTTAGTACCTGCGCAATGTAAGGCGTTAAATTGTTGGGAATCCCCTGCGGATTTTCGCCAATCAAGCCCGACGGGTGCGCCCCAATCGGATTAAAGTAACGTAAAATCACCGCCGTCCAGTGGGGGTCGGCGGCACACAAGTCACATAAAATCTTTTCCATCATTAACTTGGTCGTGCCGTATGGATTGGTGGTGCGCAAAGCACAGTCTTCGGTCAACGGCAAACGCTCGGGTTGACCGTACACCGTTGCGCTGGACGAAAAGACGAGGCGTTTGCAATCGTGTGCCGTCATCACCGCCAATAAAGATAAAGTCGCGTTCAAATTGTTGTCAAAATAACGTAACGGTTGAGCCACACTTTCGCCGACCGCTTTCAGCGCCGCAAAGTGAATCACCCAATCAATCTGGTGTTGGTTGAATACGGCGTCTAACTGCGTGCGGTTGCGTAAGTCCAAACGGTACCACGGAAAAGTCTTGCCCGTAATTTGGGTCACGCGTGCCAAACTGGCGGGCGAACTGTTGACAAAATTATCGACCACCACGATGTCGTAACCTTGTTCTAACAGTGCCACACAAGTGTGGCTGCCGATGTAGCCTGCCCCACCCGTCACCAATACGGTGGCTTTGGCGGGTGCTTGTTGCTGAACGGATTTCATCATCCATAGTTTATCCGTCTTGATGCCACTTGGCAAATCATATCACACGGATAAGGCTTGGTACCAAGTCACCAACACCGCCCCCAACAAAACTCCGCCCCCAATATCGGTCAACCAATGGTACCCCGACAACGTTCGCGCCACAATGCCCAATCCCATGATCACTAACCCCACCACCGTCAACGTTACCCGCCATGGGCGTTGGTGCACCGTACGCCAGAGTGCCAAAAGGGCTAACGGAAACACGGTGGCAAACAGCAACACATGGGAAGACGGGTACGACGCTTCTGCCACACCATGAATCAAAAGCGGGCGCGTGTTAATCACGACTACTTGGAACAACCCGTAACACAATCCCAAAGCCAATAACACCACGTCCAGCGCCCACCAATGCCGTGCCAAACGTGGCCGCTGTGGGGTGCGGCAAAACGTGACCACTTGTCCAAGGAGCAATCCCCCCACCACACCCAGCGCGACCACCGCCACCACATTGGATACGATGTGCCAACCAGGGTTGACCCCAACACACTCACGCCACCACGCATTAACGGTACTGCCACCAATGTTTTGCCCGTCCAGCGCTGACACGTCCAACCATTTGACCGCCAACGTATACCCGACAAACACCACGGTCAAAACCAACGCCGCCACCAACCACCGCACCGAAATTATCCGCGGGTGGGTTTTTATCACGGGTGGCACGGTGGTCGGTGACGATAACTGCATAGGCTTAGTTTGCCGCGTCAACATCGGTTTCATGCGTGGGATTTGCCGTGGACATTGCCTTGGCGCGGCGCTTTTTCAGCACGTGTAAGATGATTTTGGCCACCACCGCCAGCGCAATTAAAAGCAAAAAGACAATCAACAAAATGTCGGTAATTTGGGGAAAGACTTGACACACAAAAGTGACAATTACCCCGCAAACGGCGTTGCCCGCCATCACGGTCGCACAGGTTACCCAAAAGTTCAACCCTAACAACACGGCAAAGCAAGTGCCGGTCCAAACCCCGGTCAGGGGAACGGGAAACGCCACAAACAAGAAAATGGTCATGATTTTCAGCCACAGTCCACGGCGCGCACTGGCAGTTTGGGCTTCCGCATTGACTTTGTCCGAACGTTTGGCCACATCGCCCACCACAAAATCCACGATGACTTGGAAAAATCTTTTGGTTTTCATCCATTGGTAAAGCGGACGAAACAATAATGCGATGATGGGGACCACCAACGAACTGCCTAACAACGCCCACGCGAACGCTTGCCAAGTGTTTAACGCGGACGTCCCCCAAATGGCGGTACTGACGCCCAGCGGAATCGCTCCCTTTAATTCCACCAACGGCAACATCGCAATTAAAATGGTACCGAGAATTGAATTACTGCCAAAAATCGTACTTAATATTTCCCCCATGCTCTCTCCTTAAACCTTGGTTTCCTGAATCGCCCCAAAACGGCGGTCGCGACTTTGGTATGCCAACAATGCGGTTTGCAAATCGGTTTTACCGAAGTCGGGCCAATGCACTAGGGGAAAATATAATTCTGCGTAAGAAACTTGCCACAACATAAAATTACTTAAACGCTGTTCCCCACTGGTGCGCACCACGAAATCCAACAACGGCTGTCCTGCCGTGTACAAATATTTTTGGATCGTGGCACGGTCAACCCGTGGCGCCAAACCGTCCTGGATGATTAAATTGACCGCCCGCACCAATTCGTCTTGGCCACTGTAATTGATGCCCAGGTTCAAAATGAATTGCGTTTCGTTTTTGGTGGCGTCCAACACCCGTTCCGCGTTTTTTACCAACGCGGGTGGAAACTTGGTGTAATCGCCCATGATGTTTAACCGCACATGAGGATACTTTTTCACGAAATCATTGGCTTGTAAATATTTGGTAAAATACTTAAATAAATAATCCAGTTCGGTTTGGGGACGGTTCCAATTTTCGGTCGAGAATGCATAAACACTGACCACGGGAATCCCGTAGGTGTAAAAACATTCACGGATAATTACATCCAAATTTTGCACCCCGTGTTCGTGTCCCTTGGTGCGTGGCCAACCGCGTGCTTGGGCCCAACGCCCATTGCCGTCAATGATAAAGCCAATGTGCTGGGGCAATTTTTTCAGTTCAGTCGTCATGGTTTGGTTCTCCTTGTAAATTTTGTGGAGACAATGCTGCACAATATGTCACAGTGCCCGACTGCGCAATGATGGCTTTGGCATGCGCCATGCCACTTTGGTATTGTGTCTCCGTAATATAATTATGCTTCAACAAGTAATCCGCATAATAATATTCGCGCTGACTTTGCGCTGTGCCACTGACCGCGCTGTCGCTGTGAAAGAGTACCACGAAAATCGTTTTGATGACAATCGATATATCACCCCAAAAGGTAATTTTTTGTTGATAAGCCAAATCTTGGGCGAACACGTGCGGCCACCCCGCCCGACTGCGCCCCCCCGTCACTTGCGCCAACCCCGTCAACCCAGGACGCACACGGTAGACCCCCAACTGTTCCTGGTTGTAAAAGACCGCATCGTAAACGGCGCGCGGACGTGGCCCCACAAAACTCATGTCACCGCGCAAAATGTTCCATAACTGCGGTAACTCGTCCAAACTGGTGCGGCGCAAAAATTTACCAAACGCCGTGACGCGTGCCGCATCGGGCAACAATTGACCTTGCGTGTCCGTTTGTTCGGTCATACTTTTGAATTTGTACACTTTGAACACTTTACCACCGCGACCAGGGCGTACCTGCACAAACAAAACTTTACCGTGAATCAAAATCTTGGAGCACAACGCTAACACCAAAAACAACGGCGACAATAAAATCAATAAACACAGGGAAAACACGACGTCCAACCCCCGCTTCACGCAACATTCGTAAAAAGTCCGTTTCACTGTCCGACTTTGCACAATAATTGATTATATAAGATTGGCATGGTTTTCACAAACTGTTGTCGGCGGGCGTTGGGCGGTGGTTTGGTACCGCCGTGGCTAAACACTGTAAGGCTTGTAAATTAGCGCGTAAAATTTGGGTGCACGTGCCGTCGCGCACGTAAATTTCCGCCGCCAAGGTTACGTCGGACTGCAACAACGGGATTTCTTGCACTAACTTTTGAAACACGGGACTGTCGGGCGTTAAAATTTGGTGTTGGTCCGCGGTACCGTCATTTTGGTGTAAATGTAACACCGTAATGAATTGATGATAATCTTTGACCACGTCGAAGTCGGGCGTAAAGCAATGGCGGTGTCCGCTGTCGTAACAAATTTTTAATAGCGGGTGCTGGATGTGGGCAAAAATGTACGGGATGAAAGCCGCCGACTCCAAATTTTCGACGCAGAGATTGACACCAAACGGTTCACACGCCGCCAACAAACGCCGTACCCGTGCTAAACCGACTGCACTGGGTGGCGGCGGATTTTGGGTGTGCAAATGCACGACGAAGTTTTTGGTCAAAGCCCCACACGCTTGGATTTGGCGGATGTAATCGTCACAGACCACATCGCCCGCCGCGCCGTCCAACCAAAATTGGTTTAATTGGGTCGTGTCGTATTGACAATGAATCATTGTCAACCCTAAGCCTATCGACTGTGCCAACTGGATTTGCTCCCGCCACGTTAAACTTTCGTTTTGGTCGTAAATGCCCGTAAAAAATTCGGGATAGCCCAATTGTTGGATGGTGCGGATTTTTTCCGCGGTGTCAAACTGCGCGTTAAAGTACAAATTGACCGACGTTTTCATCTTATTTTCCCGTGGTTTTGGTTTTGGGCTTGCGCGCAAACTGCTTCACCAGCGGATTGGTGTCTTCCGTAACCACGGTATCATAGACCAACGGTTGGTGGTATGTTTGTTCGTAACAACGGCGCCACGCTTCAAAATTCGCGCTCATCATGTATTCGGTGTTGGCACGTTCGTCCAATTCTTTACGCGGATAAATCGGTGGCAAAACGTGAATCGTGTAATTGCCAAAATTGACGCGTCCTTTTTCGTCATAGCGTGCGGCTTTATCTTCAATCGTGATAAACAACGGCACAATCGGACGACGGTACTTGGTTGCGTAATAAAAAGCGCCGCGTTTCAAAGGACGGGGTTTTTTGTATTCGCGCCACATGGCTTGTTCGGGGTAAATTAAAATCGGCCAACGTTTCCGCAAGAAATATTCCATCGCGTGGTTAAATTTGCGCATAATCGACAGATTCATTTGCGCGGGAATGGGTAAATAGCCCGTATTGCGTGCAATATCACCCATCGGGCCTTTCCAGTTATTAAAATCGGCAGCCACAAATTTAATGTCCATACCGACCGCCGCGCGCACCGCAAACGAATCCACTTTGCTGATGTGGTTGCAGGTCACAATGTAACCACCGCGCACACCAAACAAATTATGCCGTCCCACCACTTTCAAATTGGTGAGTTCACGGTTAATTTTTTTGCAATAACGTTTCATCGCACGGATGTAAATCATGTGTTTGAAACGGTCGCGGTAACGTTTGCGTAAATAGTTAAAAGTTTCGTCAACAGGATCACAACCTTCGTAGGTATTTTCATTTTCGTCTTGGTTAAAATTGCCATTTTTTTCAAAGGCTTGTTGCGTCTTTTGCGCGGTGGCAAATTCTTCGGCACTATCTTTTAAGAGATTAACGTCCAGCATAATGTTTTGTTCCTCCATATGTTGATGGTACAAGGTAAACCCCATGTTATTGTAGCGATTAACCGATATTTTGCCAATTCATTTTTCCCTTTCCAGCCTAATTTTGCCCCTTTTGCCGACTTTTTAACAGAATTATTTGGACTTTTGGGCATGATAAGTTAAAATTACAGTGGAAAGGAGCAACGCAATTTGAAAAAACTACCACGCACGATTTACTACCAAGACGAATTGAATGATGATTTTGAAAAGAAAAACATCCAACCAATTCGGGTAGACCAAAACTACCAATACTTGCGGCGTGGCTGGCTGCCACGGTTGGACCAGGCTTTTTGGTACTGGTGGGTGGCTTACCCCGTGGTGGCGGTACACGCGCGTTGCAAATTCCATTGGCAGGTCAAAAACAAACATTTATTGAAACAAGCCAAAAAGCAAGCCTTTTTCTTGTACGGTAACCATACCCAAGATTTTTTCGACGCTTATTTACCATTGTTGCTGAATGCCCCGCGCCCAGCCTATGTGATTGTGAATCCCGAAAATGTTTCAATTCGTGGTTTAGGGTGGCTGATTAAAAAAATGGGGGCTTTACCTTTGGCAACCGATTTGGGCGGTACCCGTAATTTTATCAAAGCGCTGGATACCTTGGTCGCCAACCAACAAATTATCGCCATTTACCCCGAAGCCCACATTTGGCCGTATTACACCAAAATCCGTCCGTTCCCTGCTACTTCTTTCCGTTACCCCGTCAAATACAACGTCCCAACCTACGTGTTCACCAACACCTACCAAAAGCGCAAGCACGGTCGTACCCCCAAGATTGTAACCTACATTGACGGGCCATTTTACCCCGACCAAAGCCTGCCCTTAAAAAAATGTATTACTAATTTACGGGATCGCGTGTATAATACCATGGTTGAACGTAGTAAAAATAGTAATATGGAAGTCATCCAATACATTCAACAACAAAAGGAGCAATAACCAATGAATCTTCTCTACTCTGGCAACGCCAAAGTCTTTGACGGAATTTTATCCTCCGTGGTATCCATCATCCACTTTCACGACCAACCCATTCATGTTGACCTTTTAACCATGGATTTAACCAACATTAACCCCGAATTCGCCCCACTGACTTCCGCCATGTGCCAAGCCATTGAACAAGTTTTACAAGCCAAAAATCCCCACAGTCAATGCATTTTGCACGACGTCACCGCATTTTACCAACCAGACCACGGCAAAATCAGTGTCGGAGAACGCTTTACCCCTTACGCCTTGCTGCGGTTGTACGCCACTGAATTAACCGATTTACCCGACAAACTGCTTTACTTAGACACCGACACCTTGGCACACGCCGACTTGGCACCGCTTTACGCGACCGACATCACCGACTACGAATTTGCCGCGTGCCGTGATTATTTCGGGCGGGTTTTCAAAGGCCGTAATTACGTGAACACGGGCGTATTGTTATTAAATATGACCAAAATTCGCCAAACCAAATTGTTCGAGCGGGCGCGGGAAATGTGTATCGCCAAAAAGATGTTCTTGGCCGACCAAGATGCCTTGAACCGTTGTGCCTCCGCCGTATTACTTTTGGACGACAAATATAATCATCAACGCCGTTTACACCCCGACACCGTGATTCGCCATTACTGCAATTCGTTCCGTTTTTTCCCGATCATCCACATGAAAAACGTGAAACAATACGAAATTGACAAAGTGATGCAAGACAAAAAACACGAATACAAAGACGCCCTGGTGGAAACCGTGCTGAACGAATATTTGGCCACCAAAAGACGGTTGGGCTTGGCACCGCAAGTCATCCCGATTATTTTCAGTTGCGATGATAATTACATTCCGTTCTTGGCGGTCGCGCTTACCAGTTTGCAACACAACGCGAACCCCACTTACCAGTACCATATCCACATCCTACACACCCAAACCATCAACCGTGCCAACCAAAAAAAGATTCGCCAACGTTTCCACAACCCAACTTTTCACATTCAATTTAACGATATTACCCCCGTGGTAGAAAGTGTCAAAAATTTGATGACGATTCGGGATTATTATTCCACCACCATTTATAACCGCCTGTTTATCGCCAATATGTTCCCGCAATACGACAAAGTTTTGTATCTGGATGCGGATATCGTGGTGGAAGGCGACATTGCGGAATTGTACCAAATTGACATTGGCGACAATTTATTGGGTGCCACGACGGATGAATTTGTGTCCAGAATGGAACCGTTACACCCCTACATCTTAAACACCGTGGGACACAGTAAAGTATCCGATTATTTTAACTCGGGCGTCTTAATCATGAACTGCCAAAAAATGCGTGAAGTCGATTTCGAAAATAAGTTCATAAAAACCATCAAGCAAATTCAATTTAACGTGGCACCCGACCAAGATATGCTGAACGTGATGTGCCGTGGCAAAGTTAAATACATCTCTGGTATGTGGGATAAAATGCCTTTCCTGGATGACACCATTAACGAAAACGACATCAAATTATTCCATTACAATTTGGATTTGAAACCTTGGCAAAAGGATAACATTCCGTACGAAAGTCACTTCTGGCACTACGCTAAATTTGCGTGCAGTTACGCGGAAATTATGGCGATTAAAGCCACTTGGCTGCCCGAACGGATTGCCATCGCCCAAAAACAAACGGAAGGGATTTTGACCACCTGCAACAACCAAGCCGCCGACACCGCCCACAATGCATTCATTAAAAAAGTCGTCAACAACATCTGGCGTTAAGTTTCATGACATCACCAATGCCAACCAATTCTCAGGTTACCCCACAACGCACCACACAAGTGGCGTTCCGCATCTGTGTCATTTCCTTAGCGGTCAATTTTGCTTTGGTCGTTTACAAATTGTTGACGGGGATTATCGGTCATTCATTCGCGATGATTTCCGACGCGCTTCATTCGGCTTCCGACGTCTTGTCCACCGTGATTGTGATGGTCGGGGTCAAAATTGCCAACAAACAAGCCGACCGCCGCCACCCTTACGGTCACGAGCGCTTCGAGTGCGTCACGGCAATTATTTTGGCAATGATGCTCGCGTTAACGGGCGGTATCATCGGTTACACGGGAATGACGAGCATTATCAACGGCAATTACCAAACGGTCACCACGCCCACGCCGTTGGCGCTTTCCGCCGCGGTCGTTTCGTTAGTCACTAAAGAAATCATGTTCTGGGTCACGCTGTATTACGCACAAAAAATTCACTCCAGTTCGCTGAAAGCCGACGCGTGGCACCACCGTTCGGACGCACTTTCCAGTATCGGCAGTTTTGTCGGCATTTTGTTCGCGATGTTGGGCTACCCCATCATGGACTGTGTCGCCGCCATCGTCATTGCCTTGTTAATATTGAAAGTCGCCGTGGACATTTTCATCGAAAGCATCAATAAAATGACCGACGAAGCCTGCGACGAAGCCACCGAAACCGCGATTCGTACCACCATTAACACCGTGGATGGTGTGCGGGGCATTGACCTGATCAAAACCCGCAAATTCGGCGACCGTGTTTATGTTGAAGTGGAAATTGCCGTGGAACAGGACACCATTTTGTTGCAAGCCCACGCCATTGCGGAAAATGTGCACGACGCTATCGAAGCCAATTTTCCGCAAGTCAAACACTGCACTGTCCACGTCAACCCTGACATCCCCAACACCGCTTTGTCCGCCCAAAATGCGGCCTAAACAAAAGCAATTTGACAGATGACCATAATTCGGTAACACTGTGTTTACTGACTGTAACGTTGGACAGCACAAAAGGAAAACAAAATGTTAACCAAAAATCAATTTACGATTTTAGACACCCTGGTCGAAGCCGACGCACCATTAACCCCCGCCCAAATCACCGTCCAAAGTGGTCTCGGGCTCACCACGGTCAAACAATTGTTAAAGCAATTGACCCAAGCGGGTTGGGTCTGTGACGGAACGGTCACCGACCAAGGCTTACAGCAATTAGAACCTTATCGGGTCAAACGCGCCGTGATTATGGCGGCGGGCTTTGGCTCGCGCATGATTCCCATCACCTTAAACACCCCCAAACCATTGGTGCGCGTGAACGGTGTCCGCATCATTGAACCCATCCTTGACCGCTTGACCGCCCTTGGCATCGACGAAATTTACTTGGTGCGCGGCTACTTAGGCACGCAATTCGATGATTTACGCTACAAATATCCCCAGATTCAATTCATCGAAAATCCCCAATACAACGAAGGCAATAACATCATTTCGGTGATGTATGCCAAAGAACACCTGTGCAATGCCTATGTTTTGGAAGCCGACCTGTTGTTGTACAACCAAGCGCTGATCAAAAAATACCAATACGCTTCCAATTATTTGGGGATTCCTGTAGATGAAACCGACGATTGGTGCCTGTATACCAAAAACAATTACATTTGCAAAGTCGCAATTGGCGGTAAAAATTGTTATAAAATGGTTGGTATCACCTATTGGACGGAAGCCGACGGCAAAAAACTGGCGCAGGACATTGAAAAAACGTTGAAAATGCCCGGTGGCAAAGAACGTTATTGGGACCAAGTTCCATTGGAATATTGTCAAGCCAATTATCGCATCACGGTGAGACCCTGCTTACAAACCGACATCATCGAAATCGATACTTTCAACGAATTGAAAGCCATCGACCACGCCTACGACGTTTAACCCCGCCAATTTAATTGGCAAGTTATTTTTAGCGTATTATAATAAAGTACATGGAAAAGATGTCACTGGCGGTACTGACCGATGCGCCAATTCAGGCTGGCACGCGGGTGTTAATGCGCGTGGATTACAATGTCCCCTTGGCAAAAGACGGCAGCATCAGTGACGACAAACGCATCAAGGACAGTTTACCTACCGTCCGTTACTGTTTGGAACGGGGTGCCAAAGTCATTTTATGCAGTCATTTTGGTCGACCCGACGGACAACCCGATCCGCAATATTCACTGCGTCCCGTGTGCGCACATTTGCAAACTTTGTTACCTGATGTCACAGTTCAATTTGCTACGGCGACCGTGGGTGCCGACGTACAAGCCCAAATTGCGGCTTTACCCGACGGCGCCGTGCTGTTGCTGGAAAATACCCGTTTCACCACGGCGGAAAGCGCGAACGACCCGAACTTTGCCCGTCAATTGGCGGCGCTCGGCGACTTGTTCGTCAATGACGCTTTCGGCACTGCCCACCGCGCGCACGCCAGCACCGTGGGGGTGGCGCACTACTTGCCCAGTTATGCGGGGCTGTTAATGGAGCGCGAAATCACCAATCTCAGCCGCATTACCGACCGCCCTGCCCGTCCGTTTACCGTAATTATCGGCGGCAAAAAAGCCAGTGACAAAATGCCATTGGCGCGCAAGTTACTGGACGTTGCGGACAACGTGTTGCTCGGCGGACGCGTGGCACAAGAATGGCAAGACGACGGTCAACCACACCGTGCCCAAATCTACGTGGCACCCGACCAAGGTCTGGACATCTCACCCGCCACCGTGGCGGCGTGGCGACCAATCATTGAAAGCAGCCGCACCATTTTTTGGAATGGCCCGTTGGGGCAATTTGACGTTGACCCCAGCAACGCGCGTGGCACATTGGCGGTAGCGCAAATTGTGGCAAACTGCGACGCGGTCAGCGTAGTGGGTGGCGGTGATACAGCGGCAGCCGTCAAAGATTTTCATTTCACGCACGTTTCGACGGGCGGCGGCGCGGCTTTGGAATTTGTGGAAGGCACGACTTTGCCCGGCATCGCGTGTTTACAAAAAAAGGGGGACAAATAAATGCGACGACCAATGTTTTTTGCGTGTTGGAAATCCAACAAAACGCCCAAAGAGGTGTTGGATTTTTTTCAACAAGTTTACCAACGCGGTTTAGAATTAAAGAATAAAACCGAAGTGATTTTGGCACCTGCAGCGTGCTATTACGAAATTGCGCGTTTGAAAATGCCGAAGCCGTTACAATTAGGTGCACAAGACGTCAGTGAAATTGAATTCGGCGGACGCATGGGCGAACTCAGTGTGCAATTGCTGAAAGCCTACGGCGTGAAATACTGTATCGTCGGGGACGGCACTTGGCGCCAAAGTTTCGAATTGGACGAAGTCGTCAACAAAAAAATTAAATTGTTGCAAAAATACGGGATTACCCCCGTTTTGTGCGTCGGGGAAAGTTGGTCAGAAAACCAAAATAACTTGACGCTGGACGTTTTGAAACGGCAAATCCAAGGGGCTTTGGCCGGCGTCCCAAACATCAGCAATCTGGTCATTTGTTATCGTCCCGTCTGGGTCAACCAACGCGGCATTCTGCCCACCCCCGATTACATCAACATGGTGGCCAAGCACATCCGCAAATGTTTAATTGAACTAAAAGACAATCCCCTGGACGCCAGTTTGCCCATTTTGTACGGTGGACAAATTACGCCAGCCAACGTTAAAGAATACATGGCGCAAAGCGAATTAGACGGTATCTTCTTCGTGGGCGCGGCTTTGAACATTGAATCATTTTATGGGGTGGTGAATTATGACAAATAAAAATTTACGACGCACCGTTTTGTGCGTCATGGACGGTCTAGGTTACAGCGCGCGTACCGACGGCAACGCGGTGGTGGCGGCAGGAATGCCCCATTTAACGGCTGCCCAAAACCAGCATTTAAGTACTTTAATTCAAGCCAGCGGTCACGAAGTCGGCTTGGACAGCGCCAAAGACGCGGGCAACAGCGAAGTCGGCCACAATGCAATGGGCGCGGGTGTCACGATTAAACAAGGCTTGTCCTTGTTAAACGAAGCCTTTGCAACGGGCAAAATTTTCGAATCCGTGGTCTGGCAAAAAATCAGCACTTACCCGAAATTAAACATCATTATTTTGTGCAGCAACGGACGGGTACACAGTAACATCGAACATTTGTTCCAAGTGATTCAGCAATGCGAAAAACAAAACTTACCGTTCAGCGTGATAGCGATTACCGACGGCCGGGATGTCAGTCCGCGTTCGGCCGCCGAATTTCTGGCTCAAGTACCACACCTCAGCGTAATTGGCGGACGCGGCCAAATTTTTATGGATCGCTATCAATCACAAACCGAAATGTTGACCAAGGCCTTTGCGGTTTGTGTGGAAGGTCAAGCCCCCGTGGTATCCGATTGGCGGGCGTATCTGGACGAATTTTACCGCGCCAACCCCACTTTAAGCGACGAACAAATCCCGCCCGTGATTGTTGACCCCGCCAATTTGATTCATGACGGTGAAGCCATCCTGTTACTGAACTACCGCGGCGACCGTGCCGTCGAAACCGCACGGATGTTTGACCACGGCGATTACATCACGCCACAACAATTCGCCCAAATCAAAAACTGCTTTTTCGCGGGGATTTTGCAATACGATGCCGAATTAAACTTGCCACAAAATTACCTGTGCGAACCGCCCGTGATTAACCACACTTTAACCGCGTGGCTTTGCCAACACGGCGTGCGCCAATACACCGTCACCGAAACCGTCAAGTTCGGGCACATGACCTACTTTTTCAACGGTAATAAAAGCGCGCCACTCGACCCCAAGTTAGAAACTTGGTTGGAAATTCCCAGCGACAAACTGAATAACCTTTACGACAAAGCCCCCCAGATGAAAGCAGTCGAAATTACGGACAAACTGCTGGAAAATATTGAAAGCGGTAATTTTGATTTCTTGAAATGTAATTTGCCCAATCCCGACATGGTGGGTCATACGGGTAACTTCGACGCGGCGGTCACGGCTTGCCGCACGGTCGACGACTGCGTGGGGCGTTTGTACGCGGCTTGCCAAAAACACCACGTCAACTTGATCATCACCGCCGACCACGGCAACGCGGAAGAAATGACGGACGCCAACGGCAAAGTCAAAACTTCCCACACCAACAATTTGGTACCGTGTGTCATTTGTCCGTTCGCCACCCCCACCGCGACGCTCGCGGACACCACCGCCGGTAAATTTGGTTTGACCAATTTGGCGGCGACCATTTGCGACCTGCTGGGACTCCCCGCCGACCCGCATTTCAACCCCAGCATGATTCAATGAACTTAACTTGACAAAAGTCAAATTACCGCCTAGACTGCATTATCTGGAGAGGTACCCAAGCGGTTAAGGGGCTCCCCTGCTAAGGGAGTAGCGCTGTAACAGGCGGCCAGGGTTCGAATCCCTGTCTCTCCGCCAATTTTTGTTTTGGTATAAATCAAAATTTACCAATCTAAATTTTATAGTTTTGTGATAATATGAAATGTGGTTTATATTGCGCCAGAGATTAAGCATTGGCACGGTGCTGGTAAAAATGGTTGGTTTACCCATCCTTCAATCGAAGTGCCCGCCGCAGGTGCAAGCAACGAATGGCTTGAAGCAGTGTCGGATGAAGCGTATGACCAATTAAATTTTTAACGCAATTCGCGTTCCAGTGAATGGTTGGGGAGCGTGTGGGCGGGCGTCGCCAGTGCCAGTTTGGTTAATTTGTGCGTGGCGGTTTGCGTGGTTTGGTAGGTTCGTAACCGTGCTTTGATTTCGTCAATGTGTGTTTGCATTTCCGCGTTATTGAATTGACTTTGCTCGGCGCGACGGATTCTTTCGGGTAAAGTGATCACGCATTTGCGGGCTTCGTTGGCGCGGGTCGTTTCCACCGCGTCTTTGGCGCTGGCAAACCCACTGAACTGATCCACGTACGAAACATTTTCACAATCCCTTAAAGCCTCCAACGTGCGTCCTTTGGTGGCGGGATTAAAACGGGCATAAACCAATTCGGGCTGACCAATGTATTCACCCCGTTTGAAAATTTCGATAAAATCGTACTTACGGGCTTGTTCAATGTAATCAATCGTTTGCGGCAAACCCGCAATTGCCGTGTCATGTTCTTGGGGCGAAACATGGCGGCAAAAACCTAACGATTCAATCTGTCCTTCGCAACGTTCAATCTGCGACATTTTACTTTCAAAATACGGCACCGCAAAGGCGCGCACCCCCACCGTATAACCAGCCGCAATAAACTTCGTAATGGCGTCATCCACCACGCGGTTATTTTTCAAAGTCTGGTGCAAAATGATGTTATAATTGTGGTCGCGGAAATAGGCGATAATGTCGGCGGTAATGCCTAAGCCCAATTGGTCGGTGGCGGTGACGTAATCATCGGGATAATTTTTTTTGATTTCGTCGACTTGCGGGTGGAAACCGCGGAAAAAATCATTATCGATTTGGATAAATTCGCGTTTGTGTGATAACTGCGTCGTGTAATTGATTAAAGCCGTTTTGCCCGCACCCGATTGTCCGCCCACGACGATCGCTAACGGTTGTTTCGACGGCACGATGTCTTTCGCCAACACGCTGATAATGGTTTCCTTAATTTTTTGCACTTGAGCGGTGTCCAGCGCGTATAAGTCCCGAATGTTTTGGTTATGCTCGTTTGTCATCATCCATTAACCCCTTTTCACCATAGGGCCGTAAACATGAATAATTTTGTCAATCACGTTCAAATCGAAATTGTTCATGGCTTTTTCGTCGGCCAACAATGTCATCAAAATTTGATTGTTAGGGTCGTAGCCGTCTTTGCCGTAACGCGCCAACAGCGCATTCATGACTTCCCGTGCCACTTCAATTTTCGTATTATCGTTCATGTTGCTCCTGTGAATTAGGTTAACACATTCATGTCACAAAAACAACCCGATTTCACGGGTAAACGCCTACAAACTGAGTGCGAATTGGCGGATTTGTTCCAATTGGTCAAAAGACAGCACTTTGTTAACGTAAAGTAAATGGTATTCGTGGTTCAGGTCGCTGTTGAAAAATAACAAGTCGTCCGTGTTAATGGTGACGTGCAAACCGAACTCCACCATAGTTTTAATCGGGTGGGCTTGGATGCTGGGGGCATAACCCAGTGCCACATTACTGGATGGACAGACATTAAAAACTATCCCGCGTTCTTTGGCTAACTGCATGGCGGCAGGGTCATCCACGATCGTAATGCCGTGTTGGATGTGTCGTGGGTTAAAATCCAAAATACATTGTTTGACGTAATCCGCGCCCAATTGTTCGCCCGCGTGGACTTTGGTCACCATCTGGAAACGGTCGGCCAGTCGGAAAAATTTCACGAACAGCGCGTTGGGTTGTGAGTTTTCGGTCGCCGCCAAATCAATACCGTAAAAGAAGCGGCTGCTGATTAAAGCCGTCAAAACGTCGTGGTGCGACGGTTGGTAACTGTCGCGGCTGATATCCAAATCCCACAAAATGGTTAAACCGTCATAATGAAACGACCGCAGAAAATCAATGAACGCCGCCACATCACCGTGGAAAGTACGGATGCAAACTTTATAATCAATCGAAGTGTTGACCCGCTTAATTTTGGTGGCCAAGCAGTTTTGAAAATCGCCGTCCAGCAAAATCCGCAAGCCGGCGGGTTGCAATTTAATTGGGTCAATGTAACGACGACTGTAATTCAGCAACGCTTGGATGCCGACCATGTCACGTGGCGTGGGTAAGTCGATGCCGTGGTCCACCAAAAATTGCCACGGGCTGGATGTCGCCACATGATTATGAAATTCGGCTTTGTCTTGCCGTGAGATGTACGCCAAATAATCCAAATTGCTGGGTTGCTCCACTACTATTTATTTACCACATCCCACAATTTTGTCAACTGCCGACAATTCAGCGTTGATCATCAATTACAGAGTGGTGACCACGGGGATACCGACGCCCATCGAGGAGCAAACAGTCACCCGTTTCAAATACGTGCCTTTGGCGGCACTGGGTTTGGCTTTGACAATCGCGTCCAACAAAACCGCGTAGTTTTCTTGTAATTTTTTCACACCGAACGACATTTTGCCGATGATACAGTGGATAATGTTGGTTTTGTCCAAACGGTATTCCACTTTTCCACCTTTGGCGTCCGCGACCGCTTTCTTGACGTCCATCGTCACGGTACCGCTCTTCGGGTTGGGCATTAAACCTTTGGGACCCAAAATTTTGGCGATACGTCCCACCAAGCCCATCATGTCGGGAGTGGTAATACAGACATCAAAGCCTAACCAACCGCTGTTGATTTTCGCAATCATATCTTCCGCGCCGACAAAATCCGCACCCGCCTTTTCGGCTTCGGTGGCTTTGTCGCCTTTGGCTAACACCAAGATTTTTTGGCTGCGTCCCGTACCATGCGGTAAGACCACGGTGCCACGGACTTGTTGGTCGGCTTGTTTGCCGTCCACGCCCAAGTTAATATGGACTTCAATCGTTTCGTCAAATTTGACGCGTTTGGTTTTTTCCACCAAAGCCAACGCTTCCGCAATCGGTAAAGCGTGGGTGCCTTTGGTTGATTCCAAGACTTGGTTATAACTCTTACTGTGTTTCATCGTTTTACTCCTCCACCACGGTCACACCCATACTGCGCGCGCTGCCCGCGATTAAACGTTCAGCCGCTTCCATGGAAGCCACGTTCAAATCGGGCATTTTTTGTTCCGCAATTTTTCGCACTTGGGCTTTGGTAATTTTGCCGACTTTTTCGGTGTTCGGGCGTTTGCTGCCACTGGTTAAACCCAAGGTCTGTTTAATCAAGACGGTGGCGGGTGGTGTTTTCAACACGAAATCGAACGAACGGTCGCCATAAATCGTCACGACCACGGGGATAATTAAGCCCTTATCCTTGGCGGTGGCGTCGTTAAATTGTTTGACGAAGCCAGGTAAGTTAATCCCGTGTGGGCCTAAGACCGTACCCACGGGTGGTGCTGGTGTCGCCGCACCAGCAGCAAGTTGCAGTTTGACCACTGCTTTAACAGGTTTGTCTGCCATGTTTTTGAATTTTCCTTTTAAGTGGTACCAACGACTGCGTGGCTTGCCACACATCTCCCACGTACTTACCCCGATTATACCGCAATGTTTAATATTTGTAAAGGGCTTTACACAAAATAAAACCAATGCGCCACCAAGGAAAAATTTTGTTGAGTTTTATGTTGTTACTGTCCGTTACCGTGTTCGGGGCGTGGACGGCGCCCCGTGTCGGCGCACCCACCGCTTTAACGTTGGATTTTGGGGGACAACAAATCGTACTCACCGACGAAATTTTGCAAGGTGGTTGGTACAATTACGCTGCCAAACAGGAATTAACCCACGGCAAGAACTTATTTTCCCGCGCCACGTCCATGCAAGAAAGTGACACTTTCGCGGGAACTTTCCCCGACATCGTGCAATATCTCGATCGCATCGCACCCCAATTTGAAGTCGCGGCTTTCAACGGGCAAATTGATTTTCATCCCCACGCCCACCCGCGCTTTACGGTCAGTCGGCAAAAAGCGGGGCGCGCCATTGACCGCGAACGTTTGTACGGCGACATTTTGGCGGCATTAAAAGGCAACCAATACCCCGTGATTCAAGTACATTACCGCACCGTGGAACCGACACCAGTGGCCCAAATGTTGGCGGACATCCAACAACGCAGTCAATTCAGCACGCAATGCACCGACAACCCCGACCGCGAAAACAACATCGCGTTGGCACTGGGCAAATTCAACGGACTGCGCGTCAACGCGGGCGAGCAAGTTTCCTTTAACCAAATCGTGGGCAAGCGCACCGCGACACAAGGTTTCCGTGCAGCCAAAATCATTGCCAACGGTGAATATGTCGACGGCGTGGGCGGCGGCGTGTGCCAAGTCAGCACCACCATTTTTAACGCGGCGGTACAGGCGGGCTTGCAAATTACCGAATCTCACCACCACAGTTTGCGCTCGTCGTATGTGCCACTAGGACACGACGCCATGGTCTCAAGCAGCGCGGATTTGCGGTTCGTGAACAATACGGGCGCACCGATTTATTTTGAAACGACCTTCCAAAACCACCGCTTAACCGTCACGATTTACGGCCGCGACAAAGGCCCGAACATCCGCTACCGCTTGGATACCAAAATGGTCAAATCGCTGTCACCGACCGACAAATGGGCGGACGATGTCCCCGCCGCCACCATCAAAGATTATCAAAAACATCCCGACAACTACGACCGCGTATTGTTGCAAAGCGGACAAGAAGGTCACGTTGTGGACACCTATTTAGAAACTTACCAAGGTGACAAACGTTTGTCGCGGAAATTGTTGCGCCGTAACACCTACCACGCCACCCCGCACCGTTACACATTGCAAAAACACGAAGACCCCGCACCAGCAGAAGTCGGCGCCTAGTCAGACGCAAACCCACAACCCGTTGATTTATCCGTTTTTTTGTTGGGAGAAATTTTCGACGGGGTTATTTACTGGTTTTCTCCGTGGGTTTCTTGTCGGGCTTTTTGGCGTCCTTTTTGCTCTCTTTCTTCGTGTCGCGGCGGGTGCTGTACGTGCGCACCA
>JAMPCO010000006.1 GCA_023666145.1 Prevotella sp.
CCCATTACTTCATCATGCGTGATGACCACATTGACAACAACGTTACTTGTACGGACACAGTGACGCAAGTATCAATGTAATTACATAAAATTTACCGCATTGACGGTGGCGATGCATACGATGTTTGGCTTTGGTACTCCGAACGGGAATCGAACCCGTGATTACACCGTGAGAGGGTGTCGTCTTAACCGCTTGACCATCGGAGCGAATTTTCATCGCTACGCTAAAAACTTCGCTCCGGCTACGCACGGAGCATCCGTTCCTGACTGTGCGCGGAATCTTTACTCCGGCTGTGCACGGAACGCTTTGTTCCTTACTAGTGAGTGGAACAATTACAGTTGAATTATACGCGAAAAAGCGTTATGATGCAATATGAATTTACCACCGAAAAAAGTTTGTATCACGACTTTGGGGTGCGATAAAAACCGCGCTGACAGTGAAGTGTTAGCAGGATATTTACAACGGGCGGGTTGTCAAATGGTCGCCGATGACGCGTTGGCGGACATCATCATTGTGAATACTTGTGGTTTTATCAATAGCGCACGGCAAGAGAGTATTGACGCTATCACTGCAAAACTGTCGCACAAGTCACACGCGCAGTTGGTGGTTTGTGGTTGCATTGTACCGAACAACCGCCAAGCATTACGCGACGGTTTACCAGAAGTTGATGTTTGGTGGGAAATCAAAGACTATCAAGATTTGGCGGCGTTACTGACGGGGAAAGCCGCGGTGGCGGGTAACAAATTGTTGTCGACTCCACCCAGTTATGTTTACGTCAAAATTGCGGATGGTTGCAATCGACGTTGTGCTTTTTGTACGATTCCGTCCATTCGTGGACAATATGTATCCCGTACGGTTGATGACATTGTGGCGGAAGTGCGACATTTTGCGATACTCGGAGTACCCGAATACATTTTGGTGGCGCAAGATGTTACCATGTATGGCATTGACCTTGGTACAAATCTCGTCAATTTGCTGCGCGCTATCACGGCGGTGGACGGCGTGAAACGGGTACGTTTGCATTATTGTTATCCAGATCTGTTGACGGATGAGTTATTGCAGGAAATTGCTGCTAACGACCGTGTGGTGAAGTATTTAGATATTCCTTTCCAGCATTGCAATGCGCGGATTTTAAAGTTGATGGGACGACGTGGTGACGCGGAAAGTTATCGCCGTTTAATTGCAAAGATTCGGCAAATGATTCCCGGGGTAACGTTGCGCGCCACCATGATGGTGGGTTTCCCGACCGAAACCGATGAGGACTTCGCCGAATTGGTGCAATTTTTACGAACGGTCAAATTAGATTATGTGGGATTTTTTGCTTATTCGCGCGAAGCAGGCACCGCGGCATACCATTTACCCCAAGTCAAGGCGGCGGTGAAACGTGCACGTTTGCGTCAAATCCAACAGGTGCAACAGGCGATACTTGATACAAAACACCAAAGTGAACACGGACACACCGTGCGTGTCATTTGTGATGCGGTGGTGGATGGCGTAGCGCGTTGTCGGACGGCGGCACAAAGTCCCGAAGTCGACCCGTGTATTTACATTGACCAAAACGCCCAAGGTGAATCGTTTGTGGTCGGGCAGGAATACAATATCCGTTTATAAGTCAGCCGCGGAATAGGTACTTGCGTGGTCATGTCAAAATGTGTTTTAATTGAAACGTGGAAACTTTGTTTGATCAATTACATCAAACACGAAAACCGTTAGCGGAACGGATGCGTCCGCGGGTGTTAAGTGAATTTGCTGGACAACAACATTTATTGGCGGAAGGAAAAATGTTGCGCCGTTTGATTCAAGCGGGTCGCGTTCCCAGTGTGATTTTTTTTGGGCCACCTGGAACGGGAAAAACGACTTTGGCACAAATAATCGCGGACAGCAGTAATGCTAAATTCGTGAAATTGAATGCCGTATCAACCGGCGTAGCCGAAGTAAAAGCGGTCATGCAACAAGCCAAAGCAGATTTTGAGGTGGCGGGTAAGAAAACTTATTTATTGTTGGATGAATGTCATCGTTGGAACAAAGCCCAAAGCGATTCGCTGTTGGGGGCTTTGGAAGCGGGGTATTTATTGTTGGTGGGCTGTACGACGGAAAACCCCAGTTACAGCATGACGCGTGCTATCGTTTCACGGTGTACCGTTTTCGAATTCAAGCGACTGAGTGAATCGGACATCAAAAAAATCTTACGTCATGCGTTGACGGCGGAACAAGGTTTACGTGATTTTCAAATGCAAATCGATGAAGATGCGTTAACTTATTTCGCTACGGCGTGCGGGGGCGATGTGCGCAGTGCGTTAAATGGTTTGGAATTATGTGCGGTGACCACCAAACCCAATGCGGACGGGGTAATTTTGGTCGATAAATCAATTGCTGCCGAATGTCTACAACAGAAGGCTTTGAATTTGGACGAAGATTTGTATTATCACATTTTAAGCGCGTTTTGTAAAAGTCTGCGTGGCAGTGATACTACCGCGGCTTTGTATTATGCAAATCGGTTGATTACCGCAGGGATGCAACCGCAAATTTTGGCACGGCGCGTGATGGCTCACGCCAGCGAAGACGTTGGATTGTCCGACCCTCAAGCGTTAGTACAGGCGTGTGCGGCGTTGTACGCTTTGGATAACTTAGGAATGCCCGAAGGTAATTTAGCCTTGACACAAGCGATTGTCTATGTTTGCCGAGCACCCAAAGACAACCGCGTAGTGGTGGCAATGGGACAAGCACAAGACGACGCACAGAATCATGCCGACGATCGCGTTCCCGATTATTTGAAAAACCACACACCTGCCAGCAAAAACTACAAATACCCGCATGATTTTGGTGGTTACGTGGCACAACAATACTTGCCAGACAGTTTATTGGGCAAGAATTATTTTCCCAACAAAGACCATAAAAATTGATTGTCTAAAATATGGTGATTGATATATACTAATTCCAAGCATGGGGGAACAACAAAAGAAATTTAACGGTTGGCGCCTCGGTATTCTGAGTGTTGTCATGGCGGTTTGCTGTTTAATGATGACCGCTGGTTTCGCTTTGCTTGATTCCCGTCGTTCGGCTAATTCTATGGTCGAAAATTTCGGTCCCGCGGGAACTGGTAATACCAGTGACAGTGATATTTATTGGATCGACAGCCATAGTGGCTATTTACCGTTTACACATGAAGAAAATACTTATCATATTACCACGGCGGCCGACTTAGCGGAATTGAATTACCGTTTAACGAAATCGGAAATAGACTATTCGGGTTCTATATTTATTTTGGATGCCGATATTAAATTAAATAAAATACAATTTTCCAATAATTCAAATCGAGAAACCACACCTTTGTGGACACCGATTGAACTTGGCACGGATAAAAATCAGAACATCACTTTTAATGGCAATGGTTACAGCATTGAAGGGATGACCATTAAAATCAATAGTGATACCGCACAAAATGTGGGTTTTTTTGCGGAAATGATGGGCGGTGTTTTTGAAAATGTCACTTTCAAAAACCCCGTTATCACGTATGACTACACGGGTAACAGTATTGCGGCGAACAGTTCGTCCCGTCTGGATAAACCAGTGGAAGTATGTGTCGGTGTGATCGCGGGTGTGGCGGATACAACCTACGTCAATAACGTTACAATCGAGAACCCCACCGTGACATTTAATACTGAAAACTCAAATGGACACAATTTTTACGTGGGAACCGCGGTTGGTAAATCAATTTTCACTTCCCATTTAAACGATAAAGATAAATCGGAGACAATCAATACGGTCACACCCACGCAATGGGGACTGGATACGGTAAACGTGGTGAAAAACGATAGTGAGTCAACTGGGGTGACGATGAAAATTAAGGCGGGTACCAGAACTGGCGTTACTTATGGTCAAGCCACCAACGGTTATTTGGGCGGATTGGTGGGGCTCAATCTTTCCAGTAAAATTATCAACTCAACATTGCTGGATTGTTTTATTAACCCTGAATTAGATGCGAACATGGCAGGCACATACAGTGTTGGTGGTTTGGCAGGAATGACAACTCAAATTGCTACTGATGAAAAATTGTTGGTGGCGTCGGGTTTGTACAATAATTTATTGTCAAATGTTACCATTGGGGAAATCGGTGAAGGTAGCGATGAAACCAGTGACGGTAAATACTATGGTGGAAAATTGGTTGGTCGCGCTTATTCTGGCGGCTGGATCTATAACAATGTCATCTTTGGTGCAATGGCATACGATTTATGGGGACAATTGTATAATTCGCAAATTTATTTAGTGACCGATCCCGCTTGCATCGGACATCTTCACGGCGCGGTGGATGAATATTATTTGAAAGGCAAGGCAAATTCGACTTATCCTAATTGCCTTTACGGTACGGTGACCAGTGATGGGGAAACGTACACATATTGCTCGGTGCATCAAGGTGCATTGTATAATTATAAAAATAAAGATAATTATGGTACTGACGAAACCATGAGAAAGTACAATTTTTGTTTTACTGCGTATAATGTTGGGTTGGATAATGACCAAGAATACCAAGATTTTATCACAAAGACCGTAGACGTAACTGTTGAAGATGAAGCCAATCCAGGAAAAACTAAAATTGAACAACGACTCCGATATGATATGTTGAGTTATTACAATGGCGAGGAAGGGTATATGTATCATGCGGCGTTGCCAATCGTAGCCTACGAAACTGGATTAACTGTTAATGAAAAAAACGAAAATAATACTGAGGCGGAATATGAGAAACGCGTAGAAGCGATTTACCAATTCCGAACTTGGACGTTAAACGAAGCCAGGCATAAAGAACTGCGCTTTGGCGGTTATTATGGCGCTGATTTAATTTGCATTTTTGACACCAAATCCCCAGGTGATAATTACGACGCTTATTTTGAAGTTGAAAATAAATATGGGTACATTGAAGCAGTGCATGAATTGAATCAAGCCTATACTTATCAACAATTTATTACTGACCCCAGTGAGGAAATCAATTTAGTTTGCGAAGGATTCGAATTTCTTGGTTGGAAATTATATAGTCCCAAGTATCCCGATATTAAACAGGAATTAACGTCAGAAGAAATCAAAGGTTACCAACGCTTGGGCTATTATAGTTACAGCAGTGACGGTAAAGATGAAAATTGTTATTACGTTTTTGGCAAGCAACGCATTACCGAATCGGGTTACCGTTTTTATGCTAATTGGAAACGCAAAACATACACAGTTACTTTTATGAACGGTGATAAAGAATTTTACACCGAAGAAGTATCTTATGATTCCGCGATTTATGGTAAACCGAATGATGAAACTCCAAAATCGACCGATGGACGTACTTTTGTCGGATGGTTTTTGGCAGAAGATTTACCCCAAAAAGAGCATGAAGATGCCAACGCAAGTTTGCAATGGGTGCTTGGTAATGACGGCAATAAAATGCCGAGTGAAGATTTAGTTTTGTATGCTGGTTGGGTGGATAAATTTACTGAATTAAATGAACTACTGAATAATTCAACGTACGCTGATTATTACGAGAATGCGTATCTGTATTTCCAAGAAAAGTGTGCTGTAAACTTTCACAATGCTTATGACAAAGCACTGGAGGCACGTGAAGGTAAAAATGTCGATGCGAATCAATTACTGATCAATTTGCAGTCGGCAATTTCCGCTTTGCGGGTTGAACCCAAAAACTTGTTAGGTTTGGTCATGTTTGATGAAACGTCGGTTGAAAATACCTGTCCGTTCTTGTATAATTACACCGCATATTTGAGTTATGACACTTACAAAAAAACGGTGAAAAATTACATTGAAACAACCGAAGGTGACGATTTGAAAAATATTGATGCTTTTATCAAACATTATGAATACTTGATGAAGGTATATAACGACTTGAAAGATAATTTGACCGGCAGTGTAGTTAAGGCGGGAGGCTTGGAATCGAATAATGTGAAACAACTAATCGAAAAATACAACACGCTTCAAAACGAGAGTGAAAACAAATTAAACAATGCAGCGAAATATGATAGCGAATCGCTGACCATGGTGGAAGATGCCAAATCCGAAGTGGATAAACTCTGGAATAGTACCGCCTCTGACGTCGATTTGAAAGATGTGGAAAATGCGATTACCGTTTTGGAAAATGCGATTAAAGACTTGAAACCAAGAAGCGTAACCAATGAAGGTGGTAATGATAACAACAACGCTAACAAAAAATCGGCGTTACCGATTTCACCCGTGTTGCTGGGGGTGTTGATTGTGTTAGTCTTGATGGCTGGTGCGGGCGGTTATGTTGGTGTAGACATTGTGTTAAATAAACGTCGCATGGCGCCCGAGCAAAAAGTAACCGAAAAAGCCACCGCTAAACAAGTTAAAACACCAGCCGCCGAATCTGCGGAAGAGGAAGAAGATACTTACATTTAATCTTTGCGATCCAAACTGCAATAAATTGTTTGACAACATTGTAAAAATTGTGCTTTACAAATTGTTTTTAATGTTGTAATATTATCGATATTGTGGATTTATCAACGGGGAGGAGCGGTTTTTGAGTAAGGTTGATGCGATTGAGGTCGAGGGCAAAGTCATCGAAGTGATGCGCAACGCAAAATTCAAGGTGAAATTGTCCAATGGTCATGTCATCATGGCGTACTTATCGGGAAAACTTTACAAAAACAACATCAAAGTCCTGGAAGGTGATATGGTCAAATTAGAAATTTCGCCATACGACCTGAACAATGGACGCATTACCTGGCGCAGTAAATCTGTAATTGAGAACGGAGGAAATGGACAATGAAAGTGAGAAGTGGGGTTAAACCAATTTGCAACAAATGCAAGGTTATCAAACGCGATGGCACCGTTATGGTCATTTGTGAAAATCCAAAACACAAACAGCGCCAACCGCGTCCGTCCAAATCACCGCGTTAAGGCAAATTCTCGCGCACCCCGCGCGGCATTTTGGGGTGTGCGTTTTTATAGATAAATCAAAAAAGGAGAAAATAATGGCAAGAATTAGTGGTGTGGATATACCGAAAGATAAGTGCATTAAATACGCTTTGACGTATATCTATGGCATTGGTGAAAAAACGGCCGACAAAATTTGTGCGGCGTGCAAAGTTGACCCGACAGTTCGTACAAAGGATGTGCCCGAAACAAAAATTAACGAAATCAGAACTTACATTGATAAGAATATTAAAACGGAAGGCGATTTGCGTCGTGAAGTATCTTTGGATATTAAACGTTTAACGGAAATCGGTTGTTACCGTGGTATTCGTCATCGTAAAGGTTTACCCGTCCGTGGTCAATCGACCAAACAAAATGCACGTACGCGCAAAGGTCCGAAGAAAATGGTTATCAGGACCAAGTCCGCATAAGGGAGTTTAGGAGGAAATAAATGGCAGAAGCAAAATCAAATGCACCGATGAAAAAAAAGCCAGCCACGAAGCGTAAACAAAAAAAGACGTTGAACGCCAAGGGTAAGGCTTATATCAATGCATCATTCAATAACACAATCGTTACTTTAACCGATGAGCAAGGTAACGTGATTAACTGGGCCAGTGCTGGGGTTGCTGGTTTCAAAGGTAGTCGAAAATCAACCCCCTTCGCGGCACAAACTACCGCGGAAAAAGCGGCAGCCACCGCCAAAGAAATGGGCTTATTAAAAGTCGATGTTTTTGTTAAGGGCCCTGGAGCAGGTCGTGAAAACGCTATCCGTGCTCTTAACCAAGCAGGTTTAGAAGTGTTGTCGATTACTGATACTTCACCAGTTGCGCATAACGGTTGTCGACCACCTAAGAGGAGGAGAAAATAATCATGGCAAAATATACTGGACCTGATTGCCGTCTTTGCCGTCGCGAAGGTTGCAAATTGTTTTTGAAAGGCGAACGATGCTTGTCGGCAAAATGTGCAATTGAAAAACGTCCTGTCGTTCCAGGACAACATGGTTTAGCGCGTAAGAAAGAAAAAGAATATGGTATCCAATTGCGCGAAAAACAAAAAGTGAAACGTGCTTACGGTTTGCAAGAAAAACAATTTCACGCGTTATACGAAAAGGCTGCGAAATCCAAAGGTCGTACGGGTGACAATTTGTTATCGTATTTGGAACGTCGTTTGGACAATGTGGTTTATCGTATGGGGATTGCGGACAGTCGCAGTGAAGCCCGTCAATTGGTTTCGCACGGACATATTACCGTGAACGCGCAAGCCGTGAACATTCCATCTTATTTGGTGGAAAAAGATGACGTCATCGCAATTAAAGAAACCAAAAAAGATTTGGAAATTTTCAAGGTTTTGAAAGACCAAAAAATGAGTTTACCAAAGTGGTTGGAATTTTCGGGGGCAAAATTATCAGGTAAAATTTTGGAATTACCAACACGCGAAGATATTGATTTGAACATTCAAGAAAACTTGATTATTGAATTGTATTCTAAATAAAATGTAATTTGAAAGGGAGAAAATTATTATGCTAAAAATGGAATTAATGAAACCGAAAATTACGGTTAACGAAAGTACCGGAGCCAAAAGCGCTCATTTCATCATTGAACCTTTGGAACGTGGTTATGGTACAACGTTGGGTAATATGATTCGTCGTGTGTCTTTGGGAAACTTGCCAGGTACGGCCGTTACCGCCATCCGTATTAACGGCGTTAATAACGAGTTTTCGACGGTTAAAGGTGTGGTCGAAGATGTTACCGATATTGTCTTAAATGTCAAAAGTTTGATTTTGAAGGCTTTGACCGACGATATGACCTATACGACCACCATGCGTATTAACAAAAAGACGGCTGGGCCAATTTATGCGAAGGATATTGAACATGACAGTTTGATCGAAATTTGCAACCCAGATTTGGTGATTGCCACATTAGATAGCAATATCGAATTCAAAATGGAATTATCGGTTGCACGTGGTCGCGGCTATGTTGTCGCAAAAGATCAAAAAGGTGCCCATGACAGCATTGGCTACATCGCAGTAGACAGTCTTTACAGCCCAGTTGTCAAATGCAATTATTTCGTTGAACCGAGCCGTGTAGGTGGCGATATGAACTACGACAAACTGACGGTCGAATTAACCACCAACGGTAGTGTTGAAGCCAAAGAAGTGGTTGCCTTGTCGGCTAAATTGATTCAAGACCATTTGACTTTGTTAATCAATCTGGTGGAGAGCATGGCCGGACACAATACCTTTGTTGAAAGCAAAGAAGAAACGGTTGAAAAGATCTTTGAAACCAGCATTGAAGATATGGAACTTTCACCGCGTAGTGCGAATTGCTTGAATCGTGCCAATATTAAAACGATTCGCGATTTGACCAGCAAATCAAAAGAAGATATGTTGCGCGTACGTAATTTGGGTTCCAAGAGTCTGGACGAAATTATTTCTAAATTGGCAAGCCTTGGTTTGTCATTGCGATCGGAAGAGGAGGGGAACTTTTAATGAAACCAGCAAAATTAGGACGCGAAACTTCGCAGCACATGGCAATCTTGCGTAATCAAGTTTCTACGTTATTTTGGACTGGCCGTGTTTCGACAACGCTGGCGCGTGCCAAAGCCACAGGTGCCTTAGCCGAAAAATATTTAACTTTGGCAATCAATACATACGCGGATACGGTGACGGTTGAAAAAGAATTTACCGATAAAAAAGGTGTCAAAACCAAACGTAAAGTTTTGGTCGACGGCCCCAAAAAATTAGCCGCCCGGCGTAAATTGATGGCATCGCTTTACGATTATCAAGAAATTCGCAGTAAAGACGAAAGCAAGAAAAGTTTTGAAAAACGTACTCAACACATCAACCATCCGATTATTGAAAAAATCTTCAATGAATTGGCACCTAAATATGCGAAACGTATCCAAGATACTGGCAGTGCTGGTGGTTACACACGCGTTTTGAAAACGGGAATTCGTAAAGGCGACGATGCGATGACCGCAATTGTTGAATTAGTTTAACTAACTTCGTCAATGCGTACTTCGCCGCATAGCACATCATTGTATGAATATGAAAGACACGGAATTCGTTCCGTGTTTTTTTCATTGTTTTTCAAACGCACAATAAAAACACTGGGGAAGGTATTTTCGATTGTTCCTGCGTATTTTGATACGCGCTTACGCCCACGACAAACCGACATATTGATGTCTTTGCCAAGCATGGCTTGAATTTTGGCTTTAATTGCTTCAATTGATTGAGATTTTTTACGCATAACTCAATTATTGCCCAAATATACTTTTGTTATAGGGGGAATATTATCATGGAAGTTTTGATGGAAAATTTAGCAGAACAGGAGTTAGTATCGTTAGATAACGTACAATTGAAGATTGAACACAAAACGGCTTTACCCGAAAACGCCAAAAAGTTAATTGGTGTCACTTGCCAATTGTTGGGACAAAACGCGGTTGTTAATGACAACGAAATTGCTATCAGCGGCAACATCGTTACGCGCTTGGTCTTTATCAATGAGTTTGATAAATTCGACAGCCAAGATGTAACCGAAGCATTCGACAAAAAAGTTACGGTCAAAGACCTTGGTGGTGCCAATCAAATTTTTGCCGCCGCCACTTTAATTGACAGTCGTTGGCAATTGCAAGACAATCAAGTGACGTTGGAAAATGTGTTGGCGGTTGCCGTGCAAGGTGTCAAAGCCCATGATTTGCAAGTTGTCAGTGATTTGACGGGGGATGTCGAAGTTCGCAAAGCCGAACACCAAATTTTGACGTTTAATGCGCAGTTACATGATAAATTTGAAATTGCCGAAAATATCGAATTAGATGCGGCTTGTGAAGGCGTCTTAGGTGTCGATGTCAATCCAAATTTGAAAGATGTGGTTGCAAACAATGGTAAAATCAATTTGAAAGGCACCTTGACGGTTAATCTTTTGGGTATCAAAACGGTTGAGAATGTTGGCGTTCCGTATAACGCATCACATGAGATTGATTTTGCCAAGAGTATTGCACTGAACGGTGTTACCAGTGAAGATTTGGCGTGTGGTACGGTAGCAGTTGATGCGGTCAATCTGCACATTGAAAATAACAACAAAGGGGCTGTGTTGGTTTTAACTGTCCAATTAACTTTTAATGGTTGCGTTTACAGTAACCGTAAATTCAATACTGTGGCCGACGCAATTTCGTTTGATAAAGAATTGACTTTCCAAACTGCGCAAATCAATTATGTTGATATTTTGCCACAAGTCAACACCACGCTTGACATTGAAAACAATATCAATTTAGCGCCAAATTCGCCGTATATTTCCCACGTTTTGGCGGTGGATGGTGCACGGATTAACAATTTACAAGTCACCGCGGCGGACGGCAAAACCTTGATTGATGGCGTTTTAGTGGCAAACTTGTTATTAGAAAATGAGGAACACTTGATTACTGGTGACCGTTTTGAAGTACCATTTCAAACCCACGTTCGTATGGAAAACATCGACCGCGATTATACGTTAACCGCCACTGTCGTACCTTTGAACGTGAATGTTAAAGCCCGTCGTGGTACCGAATTATTGGTTGATGCTCAATTAGGTGTTGTCATCCAAGCCAGTACGAAAAAGCAGATGACGATTGTGAATAATTTAGAAGAAGGACAAGCCAAAGCCGATGACGGCAGTGCAATTCGCATCTACATTATTGGCGATAAAGAAAATTTGTGGGATTTGGCCAAACGCACTAATCTGAGTTGCGCTTCGCTGTTACAACAAAATCCGAACTTAGAAAACGGTTGTACGCCTGGCGAAAGAATTGTGGTTTATCGTCACGAAAACGTGAATTTATAATTGCAAAGTCAACGCGTTTAAGACAACACAGACCGAACTCAAACTCATCGCCCCAGCGGCAATCATGGGATTTAAGGTTAAATGCAACCAAGGATATAACGCCCCAGCCGCCAATGGAATACCCAGAATGTTATAAAAGAAAGCCCAGAACAAACCCATTTTAATGTTGCGCATAGTACGGTGGCTGAGTTTCAGTGCAGTTACTAAATCATTTAAGGAGTTCTTAATTAAAACGACACCAGCGGCTTCAACCGCAATATCGGTACCGCTGCCAATGGCAACACCAATATCCGCGGCTTTCAAAGCGGGGGAATCGTTAATCCCGTCGCCAACCATGAGAACACGATGGCCTGCTTTTTGCAGTTTGGCAATTTGTTGATACTTTTCCGCAGGTAAAACGTTAGCAATGACTTGGTCAATCCCTACGTGTTTGGCAAATGCCGTGGCGGTAGTTTGATTGTCGCCAGTTAACATAATGACTTGTTTACCCAGTTGTTTTAATTGTTGAATGGCGTGAACGCTGTCGTTGCGGACGGTGTCTGCTAATGCGACTACACCCAGCAGTTTGTCAGTGGTGGCACAAATAATCGTTGTTTTACCTTCCAAAGCGTATTGTTCGGTTAAATCAACGGCTTTTTGACGGTCGGCTTGGTGCAGGTAGGGCGCGATGAATTTTGCGTTGCCCAGGTAAATTGGACGACTGCCCAAATTGGCTTGCGTCCCTTGACCAGGAACTTCGTGGAAATTTTGGACATCAAGATAAACATTTTTATCGCCGTATGCTGCGACAATGGCTTTGGCTAACGGGTGTCCACTGTAACGTTCAATGCTGGCATAAAATTGCAATAAGTTATTTTGACTTAAATTGGCTTGTAACGGGCGCACATCGGTAACTTTTAAGGTGCCGTTGGTAATGGTACCAGTTTTGTCCAAGACTACAGTATCAATTTTGTTCAGGTTTTCCAGATAAGTCGCATTTTTAATTAAAATTCCCGAAGATGCTGCTTTGCCCGTGGAGATCATAATCGCCAATGGGGTAGCCAAGCCCAAGGCGCATGGGCAAGAAATCACCAAAACGCTGATACCGAAATTAAAAGCGGTCGCAAAATCACGGCTAACAATCCACCAAATGGCTAAAGTGATGAAAGCGATGCCAATCACGACGGGAACAAAAACGCCACTGACTTTGTCCGCAAGACGGGCAATTGGGGCTTTGGAATTGCTGGCTTGGTTGACTAAGTTAATAATTTGGGACAATGTTGTGTCTTTGCCAACTTTGGTTGCTTTGAAGGTAAAAGTTCCGTTTTCATTATGGGTAGCAGAGATGACTGTGTCACCCACATTTTTGGTTACGGGTAAACTTTCGCCTGTAATTGCGGCTTGATTCAACAAACCATTACCGCTGGTTATGATGCCATCAACGGGGACAACATCACCAGGTTTGATTAAGATAATGTCGTTGATGGCTAATTTTGCCACGGCCACCGTGTGGGGCGCTCCGTTTTTGATGACAGTGCAAGTTTGTGGGGCTAATTGCATCAATTGGTTGATGGCATTTGAAGTGCGGACTTTGGCACGTTGTTCAAAATATTTACCTAATGAAACTAAGGTGACAATTGTAGCAGCGCTTTCGAAATAAAGGGCGTGCGCGAATTGATGACCGACAATCATTAAAATAATCACAACAATGCCATACAGGTATGCGGCACCCGCCCCGATCGCCACCAAAGTATCCATGTTCGGCATTAACTTGCATAATGCTTTGGTACCACGGGTAAAAAATTGGTAATTCAAAATCAAAATTACCGTGGTAGCGACTAATTGGATGACACCAAATAATAACTGATGTGCGCTGTCATGCATGGTCGACATCGCAAAAATCATGAGTGGGAGCCAGATGGCTAAGGAGATAATCAGTTTAATTAGTTTTTTTTTAATTGAATTTGTTGGGCGTCGGTTGCGTCTGGGGCTTGACAATCGCGTTCGGTTGCGCCGTAGCCAATACTGGTAACCCGATCAATAATTGCTTGTGCTGTTATATTATCATCACATTCTAACGACATGGTTGCAGAAACCAAATTAACGTTGACTTTGCGCACGCCACGCATCTTGCTGACGGCTTTTTGGATATTGTGTTGACAACTGGCACACGCCATACCCGTAATGTTAAATTCTCGATACATCATATTCTAGTTATAGTACATTTTTCGTTGAGTGTAAACATTTTTGTTTTCAGAAAATATTTGATAAAACTCTTGATGGAATATTGACAAATATTGACCTTTTTGATAACATTATAACTAATATGTTGGGAAAAACTAAATAAGGATAAAATAAGGGGAAAAAAATGGAAAATTTATTTTTATTAGATTGGAGATGGTTCAATGAAGACGGTAAGCCAGGCGCATTTATGTGGGCTGCATTGACTTTGGCGGCGGTTATCGTTTTTGCAGGTATCATGTTCTTAATCTTCCGTTTGTATGGACGCAGTGTTCGCAAACGTAAAATAGCAGAAGAGAACAAAGATAACGTCGTCGATTATACACCTGCCGAACCGACACCGTTTGAAAAGCGGGAAGATAACAATCAATTAGAATTTTATGATCCTGCCAAAGCCCGTGAAGAGGCCGCACAAATTGAAGAACAACAACGTGCCGAAGAAGAAAAACGTCGTCAAGAAGAAGAACGTTTGCAAGCGTTAATGTTAGAAGAGGAACGCAAACGTAAAGAATTAGAAGCCAAAGAACGTGCGTTTGACGAAAAACGTCAGCGTGAAGAAGAAGCACGCTTAGAACGTGAACGCCAAGCGGAAGAACGTCTGGCAGAAAAAGAACGTCAAGCCGCCGAACGCTTGGCGGAAAAAGAACGTATCCGCGCCGAAAAAGAAGCGGCAAAAGCGGCGAAAAAGAATCGTAATCGTAATGAAAACAATTTCTTTGTTGCGGACGAAGATGATGCCGCGGCCTTTAACTTCAATGAAGCCGAAAACGAACAAGATGATGACGCGTTGAATTTCTGGAATCAGGCAGAAACTAATGACAGGGGTAAAGCACCAGTTATGGTCGAAACTGCGCCTGCTACCGACCCGCGTCTGGAAAAAGTTTTGGAAGAATTGGAAAACCAAAAACAAGCCGAACAAACCCGTTTTGCTAACTTGATGGCGGAACTGGAACAACAAAAACAAGAAACCGCACGCTTGCAAGGTGAATTAAGTGCGAAAGAAAAATCTGAAGATTTGGTTGCGCAAGCGAAAAAAGAAATGGAACAAATGATTAAAGACAGCCAAGCAAAAATTGATAACATTGAAAAGTTAGAAAACAAAGATAAAGATAACAAAGATTTGCTGAGTGAAATTAAAAATGTTTTGGCGGCGGAACGTGAAGCACAAGAACAACGTTTACGTGATCAAGAAAATAGTTTAGCCGCGGTGTTAAGTGCAATGGAAAATGAACGTCGCGCAAAAGAAGAAAATGCTTTGAACGCCGAAAAAGAAGCCAAAAAAGAAGACGAATTTATGCGCATGCAAAATCAATACCAAGATGCAATTATGCAAATGCAAGAAAAATTCCAACAAATGCTGGAAGACGCGAACGCTCAAAAACAAGTAACGCCGACCAATGCCGAAGAACGTGAAATCCAAAATGCTTACCAAGCACAGTTAGAACGCGAACGCGCGGATACCGCAGCGTTAATTGACCAAATGCAACGTGAAGTTGACAAAATGAACGCGGAACGTGAAGCCGAACGCCGTGAATACGCCGAAAAACAACGTGCTTTGGATACGGCGATGGCGGAAGCATTGCAAACGCAACGTAATGAATTTGAACAAGCGCAACAACGTGCTGCCGAAGCCAATGTAGCAAACGTTGAAAAAATTTTGCAAGACATGGAAAAACAACGTGCGGATGAAATGGCGGAATACAAAAACGAAATTGCTGCTTTACGTGAAACTATCGCGGCGGAGTTAGAACAAAAGAAACACGACGATGAAGATGCGGGCAATCAAGTTGTCTACGCGGCACGTGATACCGAAGCCGATGAAGCCATGAAAAACCAAATTGAAGCCATGCAAAATGAAATTCAACGTTTGAACGCTTTGCGGGAAGCCGAACGTGAAGCATCGGAACAACGTCATGCCGAATTATTAGAAACTTTGAATCGTACGATTGTCACTGGTGAAAATGCGAGAACGCCAGAAACTCAACAAGCCGAGCGGGAAAGTGTTGACCGTATTTTGAACGACTTGGAACACCAAAATCGCCTTGAACAAGACCGTTTTGCGGATATCATGAACGAATTGGCAGAAAGTCGTGAAGATACTAAAAAAGCCCAAGAAGCGATGCAACAGTTAATTCAAGAAAGTTCAGAATTGATTAACCAATTGAATAACAAACAAGAAATCCGTGGCATTGATGAAGAAACCATGAATGCTTTGAAAGATTTGTTGGCACACGAACGCGAAATGCAAGAAAAACGTTTGGCGGAACACGAAGATAAATTGAACTTAGCGGTTTCAACCATTGAAGAACAAAAACAAAATTTGGTTGAAGAACAAAACAAGCAAGCCGAATACGAACAAATGATTGCCAATATGCGTGAACAATACGAAGCCGAATTAGCCAGTTTGCGTGATACGATTGCCAATCAAGCAGCGGTGGAAGAAGTCGCAAACCAAACTGCGGTCACCGCGAAGAAAAAAGTTTCTGACGAAGATGATGACAATGGTAATGAAGTCGAATTCACTTCAAATGAAATTGTTAACGACGAAGTGTTGGCACAATTAGCCCAGTTACAAGAAAACATTGCGGCATTGGAAGAGGCACGCAATGCAGAACGGGCTGAATTTGAACAACGCTATGATGAATTAAACAAAGTCTTAGAAGATTCGATGAAAGTTCAACGTCTGGAAATGGAATTGGAAAAAGAACGTGAAATGAACGAATTGAAAATGCAACAGGCCTTGGCGGAACAGCGTGCAGAAATTGAAGCCGCCAAAGAACAAGCCGACGCAGAAAACAAAGAACAACAAACACAAGACGTAAACGAACAAACCAACGCCATTATTGCTAGTTTCAAAGAAGAAATGAATCGCCAATATGAAGAATTTTTGAACGCGTTGAAAGAAAAGAAAGAAGAGGCGGAAAATGCGCAAAAAGAATATGAGGCTTTGGTGGAACAGGCGAGTGAAGCCGATCAAGCGGCTATCAAGGAACAACAATTTGATGTGCAAGAAATGATGGAACAATTGCGTGAAGAACGTCAAGCCGCACGGGCTGAGGCGCAAGCATTACGTGAAGAATTGGAAGCCCAACGAATTGAAACCGAAGCCAAACTGATGAAACAATTGTCTGAAGTCAAAGAAGGTTTGGTGTCCGAATTGTCCAGCGAATTGGAAATCAAAGAAAAATTTGATGCCATGGAACGCGAAATCGAAGCACACAACCAAGAAAAATTGCAACAAAACGAAGCCGAAGAAGCCCGCATCAAACAAGAATATGAAGAATTCAAACAACGTATCGCGGACGAAGTAGTGGCTTTGGAAGAAAAGAATGCTGCCTTGCAAGCCGAATTGGAAAAAGCACGTGCCGAAAAGGATAATGATGATGAAGCAAAACAAGCAGAATACGAAGAAAACGAAAAACGTTTGCGCGAAAAGTATATGCAATTACGTAATGAATTGATGAAAGAGGCCGAACAGGTTACCAAGCAATCCGAAGAAATTGCAGCAGAAAAACAAGCGATTGAAGATAAAAAGAAAGACTTAGAAGAAGAAAAAGCACGTTTACAAAACGAAGTTGCCATGTTAAAACAACAAGTTTTGGAAATCAAGACTCAAGACAACGACCAAAACGGCACGATTACCGAAGAACAGTTGGCCGAAGTCCGTGCCTCGTTGGAAGCCGAATACCAACAACGCGAAAAAGAGATGTTGGATAAATTGGAAGAAGAAAAACAAGCCTTGGTGGCACGTGAAGCCCAATTAAAATTGAAAGAAACCAACATTGAACACGAAGAAGAACGAATCCGCGAACAATCGAAAGCGGTAACTACGATGATTACCAATCGCGAATATACTAAAGAAGAACGCGAACGGTTGGTCTTGGATTATAGTTTGAAATTGCAAGATTTGGAAGACCGTTTACGCCAAAACGAAAAGGCGTTGCGTGAAAACAACCGTGAATTTATCCCGTTGCGCCGTATCAAAAATACCTTGGACCGTGATTTGCGCTTGTTACGTAAACGTGAAGCCATCGTCGCTAAGCAAGAAGTTTTGGTCTATGGTGTTAACAATATTTCAACAGTTGACCCAGAACGTATCAAGAAATTAGAACAAGATATTAAACAATTAACTGGCTTGCAACAAAGTGTGGCTAACTGCGAAACCATCTTGAATAAAAACAAAGACCGTTATCCGACTTTGGAAAACTTGGACAAAGTATTGCGTGCACAAAACGAGCAAATCCATCGTGATTTGGAAGAAGTCAAAGCCGCAATGGCCATGTTCGGGGAAGATGCAACGGCTGGTGCAGTGCAAGAATAAAATGCGCTGTTTAGGTATCGATTATGGTAGACGAAGAATTGGGTTGGCATTGTCCGACCCAACTTTGTTAATTGCCACACCATTAGTAATCATTGAAAATCGGGGCATTAAAAAAACGTTGATGCAAATTTTGGACATTATCCAAAAAAACGACGTCCATCAGGTTGTCGTTGGTTTGCCTTTGCATACGAACGGGGATGAAAGTGAAATGTCCCGCGAAGCACGTCAATTTGGCTCGCATATCGTCGCATTGGGTTACCCAGTGGAATATGTTGATGAACGTTACACTTCATTTGAAGCGGAATCAATCATCGGCAATCCGCGCCAAAGTAAAAATTTAATTGACAAAGTGGCGGCTTCAATTATACTTCAATTATATCTTGACAAAAGGAGAAAAGCGTTAAATGAAGGCAAAAATCACTAACACTTGTATTTGTTGCGGTTCATGTGCGGGGATTTGTCCTGTGGGTGCCATCAGTATGGCTGCCAGTGGTGATCATTACGAAGTCGACCCGAACAAATGTATTGCTTGTACGGCTTGTATCAATATTTGTCCTGTGGAGGCCATTGTGGCTGACCATGCTGATGAAAAGGTAGGTCAATAATGGTTTACGAAAGTATTGTCGAAAAATTGTTCGATGAAGATAATGACGATATTATTGAACTGTCAAATGCCAATGGTAAAACCGTTAAATTCGAACAAGTTGCGGTCGTGGCTTATAATTCAGAATACTACGCAATTTTGCATCCGCTTGAATTAAAAAAAGCAGAAGAGGTGGTTATTTTTAAAATTATCGAAAATGATGAAGACAGTTTGGATTTAATCACCGATGAAGAATTATCAAAAAAAATATTGGAGGTATATGCAGAAGATGTCAACGCATTCAATTAATAAAAACGTAATTTGGCACTCAATGAACCCAAAACGAGTGACACCAGATGAATTTGTGGCGGTAATTGAAATTCCCAAAGGCTGCAAAAAGAAATATGAATTAGACAAAGAAACGGGGATGATTATTTTGGACCGCGTTTTACGTACGGCCACCCATTATCCTTGTTCTTATGGTTTGATTCCACTGACTTTGTCGGAGGATCACGACCCGTTGGACGTAATGGTTATTTGTTCGGAAACTTTGGACCCAAATACTTTGGTTAAATGCCGTCCTGTCGGTTTAATTGAAATGATTGACAAAGGTGAAAAAGACGAAAAAATTATTGCCGTCGCGGTGGATGACCCCTACGTAAACCAATACCAAGACATCAACGATGTACCCAAAATCTTAGTCGATGAAATCGAACATTTCTTGAAAGTTTATAAAAACACAACCGATAAAGTGGAAGTCTTTGCGCCAAAGAATAAGGCTGCGGCTAAGAAAGTAATTCAAGATGCGATTGACATGTATCATCGCGAAGTGTTATAATGGATTTGCATTAAAATTTCACTTTGATTGTGAGTATTTACTTGTTGCGGAAAAATCCGTTTAGCGAATATGAAGACCAATTGAAGGCAGACAAACAAGGAGGAAAATAAAATGTCAGTAATTTCAATGAAACAACTTTTGGAGTCGGGAACCCACTTCGGACATCAAGTCAGTAAGTGGAATCCAAAAATGAAGAAATACATCTTCACCGCCCGTAACAATGTCCACATCTTGGACTTGGAACAAACCACAGTTTTAATTGACCGTGCCTATGAGTTTTTGCGCGATCAAGTGGCTGCGGGTAAAAAAGTCTTATTTGTTGGCACCAAAAAACAAGCCGAAGAAGCAATCAAAACCGAAGCGGAACGTTGCGGTGCATATTATGTTAACAGCCGTTTCTTAGGTGGTACTTTAACCAATTTTACCACGATTCGTAGCCGTGTTGAACGCATGAACAAGTTGCACAACATGGAAAAAATGGGTGAATTTGCTTATTTACCTAAAAAAGAAGTCGCTAAATTGATGGACGAACGCGACAAACTGGAAAAAAATTTACGTGGTATTGCCGAAATGACATCTTTGCCAGGTGTTTTGGTTGTTGTTGATTCTAAAAAAGAACACATTGCGGTCGGCGAAGCGCGTAAATTGGGAATTCCAGTCATTGGTATTATCGATACCAATTGTGACCCTGACGATGTTGATGTGATTATCCCAGCAAATGACGATGCAACCCGTAGTGTCAGTTTGATTTTGGCGGCTTTGGCAGATGCAGTAATTGAAGCCAAAGAAGGTGTTGAATTGCGTTCGACAGCGGGTGAAAAAGAAACTGTTTCCATGGCTGCTGCCATTAAAACCAAAGCGGTGTTGGAACCAGTTGAACAAAAAGAAGATGAAAACGCGGTTGTCACTGACAAAACCAAAACTGTAAAAAATGTAAATGGAGATAAATAATCATGAGTGATATTATGAAATTAAAAGAAGCAACTGGGGCTGGTGTCTTGGATTGCAAAAAGGCTTTGGACGAAACCAAGGGTGATTACGATAAAGCCGTGGCTCTGTTGCGTGAAAAAGGTAAGGCCAAAGCCTTAAAAAAGGGTAATAGTGACCGTGTCGCCGCCGAAGGTGTGGTGGGTTCTTATATCCACATGGGTGGCAAAATTGGCGTTTTAGTAGAAGTTAATTGCGAAACTGATTTTGCACAAAAAAGCGAACAATTCAACCAATTAGTCAAAGACGTTGCGATGCATATTGCGGCAGCAAATCCTAAATATGTTAATTCAAGCGAAGTACCAACGGCAATTTTAGAACACGAAAAAGAAATTTTAAAAAAACAAGCCATGGAAGAAGGAAAACCTGCCAATATCGCCGAAAAAATGGTGGAAGGTCGCATCAAAAAATACTACCAAGATTATTGTTTGATGGACCAACCGTTTGTTAAAGACGGTTCTAAAACCATTACCGACATTGTCAACGAAACTATTGCATTCGTGGGAGAAAAAATCACTATTCGCCGTTTCGTGCGTTATGAAATGGGCGAAGGAATTGAAAAACCGAAGGAAGATTTCGCTGCCGAAGTTTCAAAAACTATTGCTGCTAAATAATCATTAAGGAGGGGATGTGGATTATCTTAACGACAAACTTAACGAATTGCTGATTAACTACGAGGAAAAGTTAAGCAAACGCTTTGATTATCTCAAGAATGAGTTTATTGCTGTACGTGCAGGGCGGGTCGATACGCGCATCGTTGAGCGCGTTTCGGTCGATTATTTCGGTACCATGACCCCAATTAAAAATTTAGCAAACATTTCTTGTACTGACGCACGCACCATCGTGATTAACCCTTGGGATGGTTCGGTTTTGTCATCCATGGTCAAGGCTTTGGGTGCGGCAAATATAGGTACGATGCCTGTCGATGACGGTCGTATTATCCGTCTGATTTTTCCACAATTGACTGCGGAAACGCGCAAAGAATTAGTGAAAAAAGTTCACAAAATTGCGGAAGAAACTCGGGTTGGTATGCGCAACGAACGTCGCGATGCGTTGGACCAATTAAGAAAAATTAACAATACCGATAAATTAAGCGAAGACGACGTTAAAAATGTAGAACGCGATATCCAAAAAATGTTAGATGATTATATCGGTAACGTTGATACGTCTTTGACCCAAAAAGAAAAAGACATAATGACAATATAATTGTCTAGACGATACATTTTTTTTGTGTTATATATTTTAATATGGTGATTACTGAATTTGGCAAAAGATTTTTAACTGCGTTGGCACTGATTGCGGCATTTACCGTCATATTTATTGTGCGTGTATTTGCTGGTACTTTTGGCGTTTACCTTTTCGACATTTTAATTTTGTTGGCGACTGGTTTTGCGACTTGGGAAATTTGCAGCGCTTGTAAATTAAATCGCCGTGGTGCAAATGCCATTGTGGCGATGATTGTGGAAGCGTTGATTTATATGTTTTACATTATTGGCACTCAAGTACTCAATGAAACCTTACCTTGGTGGTTGCAACTAATTGTTTCGTTAATAATAATTGGCATTTTTGTGTTGTTTATTGGTTTCTCCAATATGATAGATAAGAAATTTGCCAAAGAATGTGTTTTACAAAAAAAGAATATTAACCAGCAAGCATGGGGTGGCGCTTTGGATTTGGTGTTTATGTTAATTTATCCTGGCCTATTTTTTGCCTGCGCCATAATCTTAAATCACATGACAACCGATGACATTGGTATGTTCGGTTTGTTGTTGGTAATCTTTATTTCGTGTTTTACCGATATTTTTGCTTATCTTGTGGGAATGATATTGGGAAAAGGTTCTGCCAAAATGGCGCCCAAAGTCAGCCCAAAAAAAACTTGGGTTGGTTTTGTTGGTGGTTTGTTTGGTGGAATTTTAGGTGCGTTGATTGCGGTTTGGATTATCAGTGTTAATAGTGCAGTTTCCGCGCGTTTGTTTGATTTGACCGATGACGCATTCTTAACGCAAATTGTGTTCTTAGCGGTTGGTTTAGCAGGTGCCATCTTAACAACCATTGGCGATTTGTTTGCCAGTTACGTAAAACGCAGAGTCGGTGCCAAAGATTTTGGTCATTTATTGCCAGGACATGGCGGCATCATGGATCGTGTTGATGGTATTATTCTAAACGTGCCATTCATATTGTTAATTATGGGGATAATATAATATATGTCTCAATTTTTGAGTGGATTGCAAACGGTTGGTTATTTAGCATTGGCAGTTTTGTTGTTAATGCTAATGATTACCATTCATGAATTTGGACATTACATTACCGCCAAAATCTTAAAATTCAAAATTTATGAATTTTCGATTGGCATGGGTAAGCCAATTTATAAAAAAGTTAAAAAGAATGGTGAAATTTTTGCAATTCGCATGATTCCCGTCGGTGGATACTGTTCGTTCGGGGAGGATAATACCGAAATCCCTGACACTGACCCCAATTCGTTTAATAACAAAGCACCATGGAAACGTTTAATTGTGATGTTTTCGGGAGCGTTCTTTAATTTTCTTTCGGCGATTATCTTTGCTGTGATTTTGTTGTCGTTAATGGGATACGGACGCGTAGCCAATGTTGGAACGACTTTTTTGAACAAAGACCATGAAACCGACCCCACAAAACCAGAAACAATTACTTTGGCTGAAATTCTAAACCTTGATGAAAAAGCGGTTGATAGTCATGGTGACCAATTTACTTTTTACTATGATACCGCCGATGAAACTAAGCAAATGCTGATTGAAACGGTGAACGGAAGGAGCATGAATTTGTTTACGGGAACTTCCACCATCTTGGAAAATGCGCACGTTGGCGATAATGTTACTTTGTCGGTAACGTGGAAAGACGCAACGGGCGGAATTGTGAAAGAAGAGGTAACTTTACAAAGTATTTCTTCGCGCCAATGGTCAGCGCTGTCCAACACCAGTTATTCTTTACCGCTCGGTGATAAAATTTACCACAATGTTGGTGGTGCGATCTTAAAAGCCGTGCCTTTTTCGTTTGAAATTGCTGGTATGGTTTTGAAGATTCTATGGCAATTAGTGACAGGACAATTAGGCATGAATGCAATCGGGGGGACGGTCGCCACGGTTTCGGTCATGGGCAGTTCGATTGGGGAAGCGATAACGTCGTTTTCGGCGGATGTTGCGTTTGCCCAAATCTTTTATTTATTGACGTTGATCAGTATCAATCTGGCGGTCTTTAATTGGTTACCGATTCCATCCTTAGATGGTGCGCGGATGGTCTTTGTTATCATTGAATGGATTCGTGGCAAACCGATTAACCGCGAATTGGAAGCCAAAATTCACACGATTGGAATCATTTGCTTACTGGGCTTTGTGGTTTTTGCGGATGTGTTCTGGCTGTTTAATAATTTGGCTTTTAATTTGCTGTTGTAAGCAGAGGTAGCATGAAAAACGTTGAAGAATATTTATATTATCACGAAAATCAAGACTACGTGAATTTGAAATTCTTATCTTGCACGTATTATCAAACCCAACAGCGTTTGGTAGTACGTTATATTTACAATGCGGAAATCGAAGAGTGTTTGCCCACATTGCAAAAAAGGTTGGAAGAGTTATTCATGCGTCAAGTTGCTTTGCCGTTGAAATATGATTTTGTTTACCAAAAAGTTTTTAGCGACGCCTTGAGTTTACAATTAGATATTACCGCATTTTTGCGGAAAAAATACGGAGCAATGGCAAACAAAACAAAAAACGATGATGTCACTGTGCGCTTGGATGGACGTACTTGGTACGTAGATTTATCTTTGCCATCAAATTTGATTGAGTTTTTAGAAAACAGTCAACAATGGAAGCAGTTTCAACACGATTTACGTAACCGTAATTTTTACGATTTTGATTTTCAATTTCATGCGATTAAAGGCGGTTCTTAATGTTTGCCAGAGCATTCTTTTCCAATCGTGAAACTTGGGCTTGACTGATGCCGATTTCATTACTGACTTCCATTTGGGTTTTGCCGTCATAATAACGCATCATCAGAATTTCACGTTCTTTTTGAACCAAATTGTCAATTGCGTCGTGCATGGCTTTATAGCCTAACCAGTCATCGCTGTTCGTGTTGTTGTCGGAAATTTGTTCAATCAAAGTCGTATTGTCGCTGCTACGTTCACCAATCGGTTCATCGAGTGAAGAAACACTGCCAGTGGCTGCCAAAGCAAAATAAACATTGGATAATGATTCACTAAGTGCGTTGGCGACTTCCTCCATGGTAACTTCGCGGTTGAGGTTTTTACTCATTTGTTCGGCTGTTTGGAGGGCACGGTAAGCCGTATCGCGGATACTGCGCGAAACATGAATGCCATTTTCATCACGTAAGTAACGGCGAATTTCGCCGATTATCATCGGAACAGCATAAGTCGAAAATTTAACGTTGAAAGACGGATTGAAATTGTCAATCGCTTTAATTAAACCGATACAGCCGACTTGAAATAAATCGTCATAATTATTTTTGGCGTGGATGTATTTTTGAATGACTGACAAAACCAAACGCATATTGGCAAAGATAAATTGTTGACGGGCTTCAAGGTCATGGTTGCGAATACGGTGGAGCATTTCCAATGTTTGTGCATTGGATAATTTCGGTAAACTGCTGGTGTCGATTCCCACAATATCGACTTTTTTCATTATGATAATTTTTTACAATTCATCATAAAATTATTCTCAATCTTTGGTGTGTTTGTCATATATATTACCATGGGCGTAGAAGTTTCGTTTTGCGAACTGCGCGCTAAGATGGTAATCAATGTCGTTGACGGCAAGGCCTTAGGGCGCATTGTTGATATCATTTTTTCGCGCGAAAATGCCAAAGTGATTGGTGTTGTAGTTCCTGGCGATAAATGTTTTCATTTGTGGGGACGTAAAAACGAATTGTTTATTCCTTACGAACGGATTATCCGTATCGGTGTAGATGCCGTTTTGGTTGAGTTACGCCCGATGAGCGCATACAAAAATGCTTGCAATGTGGAAATCACACCGCATGAGAATTGTTGTTTAATGCAACCAAAATCCTCGTGTTAAGATTTTTTGCGGAAGCGGGTTTGTTTGGCTTTGAATTCGTTCATGTCGCCAGTCGGAGCCGGTGAGTCAATAATTTTTTCCCCGTTTTTCGGATCACGATGATAAAGTGTTGTATAACCGCATTTGACGGCATCCGCCATGATTCCCATGCCGTTTGACATATTGATTCCTTGGTTAATACAAGTAGCCATGGCAATCACCAGTGACGGGCCATTGTGTTCGGTGGCTTCTTTCAAAATTTTTAAGGTGTGTTCCATATTGGCACCCATGGCAATTTGTGCGACATACACGTGTGGATATTGCATCATCATAGCACCCAAATCTTTTTTGTCCGTTGGCTTACCACCTGCGGCGAATTTAGCAATCGCGCCTTTCGGAGTGGCTTTGCTGGCTTGTCCGCCAGTGTTGGAGTAAACTTCGGTATCAAGCACCAAAAGGTTAATGTTTTCTTGTGAAGCCAGCACATGGTCAAGTCCGCCAAACCCAATATCATATGCCCAACCATCACCGCCAATGACCCATACGATTTTGTCGGTTGCGCCTTGGATGTTCAAGGCTTTGCGCAATCCAAAACCAAATTCAGCATTATCTTCAAATAAACTGTTGGCCCAAGCAGGACCATGTCCTTGAGAATTCTTGGCATAAGGACAAGTGGGGGAACTGCCACCATAAATTGATGAACAACCCGTAGCGTTGGCTATGACCAATTTGTCACCATAAAGTTGGGTTAACAATTTAATGTACGGTGTTTCACCACAACCAGCACAAGCACCAGAAAATTCAAATAAAGGACGGTTAAATTGTGCTAATTTGACATTGGTCGGCGTCATCGGTGTTTCGGGTAAGGTTAACGAATATTTGTAGTTCTCATCTTCTTGCACCTGGTCAAATGGTTCCATGACTAACGCTTTGTTGCGGGCGGGGCAAACATTGGCACAAGAACCGCAACCTGTACAGTCATGGGGCGAAACCTGAATGCGGTATTGATATCCATCGTAACCTGGCACACCTAACGCTTTGATGGTTTGGAAATCGTTTGGTGGTGTTTGATTGGTTAAAACTGGGCGAATGGTCGCGTGTGGACAGACCATTGCACAGCGGTTGCATTGGATGCAATTTTCGGGAATCCACCGGGGCAGGCTGGTCGCGATATCGCGTTTCTCGTATTGTGTTGTGGCGGTGGGGGCGCTGCCATCGGGTGTGAACGCCGAAACAGGGAGCGTGTCGCCTGCCAAACTATTGATAGTTTCAATCATCGTCATTTTTTTGTTGGCGTTTTTTTCGATGCTGACGGTTAGAGTGTTGACATCAATTTTTTGCAACGCGGTATCCGCACTGTCGACGGCACGGTAATTCATTTCCACGACCGTGGGACCTTTTTTACCATAACTTTTTTCAATCGCGGCTTTCAATAATGACTTGATTTTTTGGTAATCAATCAAATTGACTAACTTGAAAAATGCAGTTTGCATAATGGTATTGATTCGCACACCGAGCCCTAAATCATTGGCAATCTTGTAAGCATTGATAATGTAGAAATTGATTTTATGGTTGCGTAGCGTGCGTTTCACGTCGTTTGGTAAAATGCGATTCAAATCTGCGGCGGGGTAAGTGGTGTTCAATAAGAACGTTCCGCCGTCGGTGATTCCCGTCAGCATATCAAATTTTGTAAGAAATGTTTGATTGTGGCACGCGACAAAATCGGGGTGTGTGACCAAGTATGGCGCATGAATTGGTGTTTGATTAAACCGCAGATGTGAAATCGTGGTGCCACCGCTTTTTTTACTGTCATATACAAAGTAGGCTTGACTATACAGGTCAGTATGATCACCAATAATGGCACAACTGTTTTTGTTGGCACCAACCGTACCGTCGCTACCGAGTCCGTAAAAACGGCAACCGCCTTGGGAATGTAAATCCGGGCGTGGTACGACATCCAAAGATGTATGGGTTACATCATCATTGATGCCAATCGTAAAGTGGTTCTTGGGTTGTGCAGCGGTAGCATTGGCATAAATGGCCGCTACCATATCGGGGGTGAATTCTTTACTTGATAACCCATAGCGACCAGCCAAAATCGTTTTATCACGTACGACTGCCGCAACGTCCATATAAAGTGGGTCACCAACCGCGCCATTTTCTTTGGTACGATCCAAAACGGTGATGGTTTGGGCGGTTTTCGGCAGTGCGTTTATGAGGTGTTCGCTCGAGAAAGGGCGATAAAGACGTACTTTGATTAAGCCGTATTTACCATTTAATTTGGGCAATGTTTCCGCGATCGTTTCGCAAGCCGATCCCATGGCAACAATGACGTGTTCCGCATTTGGGTCGCCAACGTAATCAAATAAGTGATATGTGCGTCCTGTTAATTTTGCAAATTTTTGCAAGTATTTTTCTACGATGCTTGGCACCGCATTGATGTAGAGGTTAGCGGCTTCACGGTGTTGGAAAAAGGTATCTGAATTTTCCGCGGTGCCGTACATTTTGGGATGTTCAGGGTTCAGCGCACGGGAACGAAATTTATCGAGTGCATCGCGGTTCAAAAGTTTTTCGGCTATCCCCGCAGACGGAACTTGAATTTTATTAAATTCGTGGCTGGTGCGGAAACCGTCAAAAAAGTGCATAAATGGATAACTGGCTTCAATGGCAGCCAAATGCGCAATAAGTGATAAGTCAGCATTTTCTTGTACAGAATTGGATGCCAACATTGCAATTCCTGTACTGCGGCAGGCGTAAATGTCACTGTGGTCGCCAAAGATTGAAAGTGCTTGCATCGCTACTGTGCGCGCGGCAACGTGTACCACGGCAGGCAGTAATTCACCAACAATTTTGTAAAGATTAGGAATCATCAGCAGGAGACCTTGGCTGGCAGTAAAGGTTGTACCTAACGTCCCGCCTAACATTAAGCCATGCAACGTACCGGCGGCGCCCGCTTCGCTTTGCATTTCAATGACATCGGGAATTTTGCCAAAGATGTTAGTACGACCTTTGTTCGCCCATTGGTCGCAGTATTCCGCCATATCGGAACTGGGAGTTATCGGGTAAATTGATGCGGCTTCGGTGAGTAAATAGGCGGTACGTGCCGCGGCTTCATTGCCAGAAATGGTTTCAAATGGTTGGTTTTGTTTTGCATCCATGTTGCCAGTTTAGCACGGTTCAGGCGTTTGGACAAAAGATTCTCCGTGGATTTTGACGACAAATTTTGTCGCTTTGCATATATCTAATTATGTTAAAAATTGGAGTGATTTACGGCGGAAAAAGTACCGAACACGACGTGTCAATCTTAACAGGATTGCATTTAGTCAAACATCTGACCGATGCTTATCAGGTAGTGTTAATTTATCTCACACGTGACAATCGTGCGGTGGTCGGCAGTCGGAAAATTGACGATTACATCACGGGCAAAGCGGCTAAGGCAAAAGCATTCCGTCGCTGGCGTCAATTGGCGTGTGTGGTTAATTGTTGTCATGGAGGAATGGGAGAAGATGGGACTTTGGCGGCGACTTTACAGATGTATCATCTGCCAGTAACCAGTTGTGATGCGGTGGCAGGGTGGTTGCAACAAAGCAAAATTGCTACACGCCAAATTTTAACGGCCGCTGGTTTTTTGCAACCACGTTTTCAAGTCGTTACTTCCACCGATATTTCACAAATAAACTTACCATTGCCATTGGTAGTTAAGCCCGACTTACAAGGTAGTTCAATTGGTATTACGGTTGCGCGCACACAGGAGGAATTAAGTATCGCGGTCGACACGGCTTTACGTTTAGGCAACCGTGTGATTGTGGAAGAACTGATTGCTAATATGCGCGAAGTAAACGTTGCGGTCATGCGCGAGCGGGGAAACGTAATTACATCAGCCTTAGAAGTCGTGGGCAGCGAAAAGTTTTTTTCCTTTGACGAAAAATATTTTAATACCGACAGTGGTTTTGTAAAGAAAAGTGGTAAAACACCTGATGATGAATTTTTAGCCAAAATTGAGCCGCAAATTAAAAAGTTAGCGCAACAAGCATATCAGTTGTTTGGTTCGTGTGGAGTGGTGCGTGTAGATTTTATGGTGCAGGGTGAAAGAATCATCTTAAACGAAATCAATACTGTGCCTGGGTTCATGGCTTACCATTTATGGTTGAAAGCGCAAATCCCGTACGGTGTTGTGATTGATAATTTAATTCAGGATGCTTTAACACGACACAAACAGAAACAGCACTATGTAACGCAATTTGACAGTGATATTTTGACAAAAAACCGACAATTAGTGGTTGAAATTTAATCTGCTCTATGGTATAATTTTTATGTATTATGAGCAAATACGACAGTACCATTTTATTCAATAAAACACCAGCGGCTTTTATGGAAAATGCCTTTTTAGATGGCAGTATCCTTGGCAACGGGCGGGTTGGTGTCGCAATCTTGGGGGCAATCTCCAATGAGCAAATTTTGATTAACCATCAAAGCCTGGTTCATCATGGTAAAAATGGTGTCTTGCAAGACGTCAGTGATGATTTCACCACTCTACGTAAGAAATTTGCGGATGGTAAGATTTTGGAAGTTGAACAAATCTTGGAAAAATCTTTCATGAAAAAAAATTGCCGTCTGGCACCAGCACAACCCAAACCAATGGTCAAAGTCAAATTAGACTTTTATAACCCAGGTGTGATTACCAATTATGAACGTTTGACCGATATGAAAAATGGCGAATTAGCAGTCAGTTTCTTGGCCGATGAAAAAGAACAAACTGTCCGCCGGCTTTCAATCGCGAAAGCGACCGACGTCATTGCTTACCATGCTACTAAATCGAACGGCAAACTGCGTGTGTCGATTCAATTACAACCTTGCGATTTGGACAGTAAATTTAACATGGTCAAGTACGAAAATGGGTACTTTTATTTCAGTTCACGTAGTGAAAATGGTCGTGATTATGGTTTAGTCTTACGTTTGATTATTGCTGGTGGTAACGTGCAGGTAGCGAACAACGTGGTCACATTGAAAGACGTCAATGAATTAACGATTTTAGCAAAACCGTTTGTCAACGCGGATGCCAGTACCGAATTTAACAAAATTAAAATGGAATTGTCGTTAATTAAAGACAATTACAATAAATTGGCCACCCGTAACGCAGCGCCGTTCAAGAAAGCCTTTGATGAAACTGACCTCGAATTAAACACAGCGAAGACCGAAGCCGATTTGAAAGAACTGATTGATAAAACTGGCAACAATGAATTGACGTCTGAATTATTAGAACGGATGTGGAACTTTGCCAAATATTTATGTCTTTGTTTAGACGGAACATTATTGACACCAGCCGGATTGTGGTGTGCGGATAATCTATGCGATCATGGTGTGGCGGCGTTGGACGGTAGTGCCCAATTATTGTATTCGGGCGTGATTAAGTCAATTACGCCTGATGCTTTGTTACGCTATTTAGATTTCTTAATGAGTTATGAATCAGATTTGAAAAAAAATGCGGCGCGTGTTTATGGTATGCGTGGGTATTTTGTACCGCGTATAACTGCCATGGACTCGGCGACCTTTGGTAGTGTCGATTCGGCAACATTACATTTTATCGCTTCGTCGGCTTTGGCTGCCAATTTGTTCTATGAATATTATTTGGTAACGGGTGATGAAAAAACTTTGCGCAGTAAAATTTTCCCGTTTATGCGGAATGTGTTTGAATTCTATTCTGATTTCTTAAAATTGGATGCATCGGGTAAATACGTTACCATTCCCAGTTACAGTCCGAATGCAACGCCAGGAAACTTGGTGGCAGGACGTCCGTTAGTTAATTTTGCGATGGCTTCATCTTCAACCATCGATTTCTTGGCATTGCAAACATTGTTGAATAACTTAATCAATGCGGCTACTTTATTAAAGACCGCTAAAGACGATGTCGCAGTTTGGCAAGATATGTTGACCAAAATCCCAACTTTAACGGTTAATGGCGACGGTTGCTTGAAAGAATATACTAATTCAGTATTTGTTGATAAAATTGAAAATGCGGGCGTGATGCACGGCTATGGATTGTACCCGTTGAAAAATTTTATGACACTTGACCCACAAATTCTTTATCGACCCTATGTAGTGCAGGGGGCAAATCCCGAAGTCGAAATTGCTGCCAGTGTTGCCAGTGGCAATGCCGTCAAAATGCGGGTGCGCAACGCTGCATCTTATCAACCGACCAGTAACTTGGTCATGGCGGCGTGCCAATTGGCTTATGCGGGTGATGTTACCGCAGTAAAAAATTTGTTAGTCAAAATTGTCAACAGTTCGGCAACACCGTCAGGGTTGTTCTTATCGAATGATTGGCGTGGTTCAGGTATGACAACCAATGACAAACCAAATTTAGATGTGGCCGTTTCATTAGGTGTTGCGACGGCAATTACTGATTGTGTTTTACAAAGTGCTCACTCAGTTTTGAAAGTTTTGCCAATTTTGATTGACCCGTTAACTGTGGGTAGTGTGAAAAATTTAGCCACCGATTTTGCGGCCAAAGTTTCAATGTATTGGGACGCAAATAAAGGTAAAATTAACTTGAAAATTTTACCGACCAAAAATGCTACCATTAAAATCATTTTCAATGATGCGTTCCGTAAATTGCGCAATAAAGATTTATCCTGGGACAAAAACATTAACGGTATTGCCGCAGTTCATTTGACAGCGGGAAAAGTTTGTTCAATAGATTTAGGCTAAATCACATATAAATAATGATATGCGAACCATTGTATTAACTGGCGGTGGCACAGCCGGTCATGTTTTACCGCAAATGGCTTTGTTGCCGTATTTAAGGCCATATTTCGACCAAATTGTTTACCTTGGTGGTGAGGGAGTTGAGAAGTCGATTGCAAAAGAAAATGGGTTGCCTTATTATGAGATTACGACAGTCAAGTTACGTCGCACTTTGACGTTAAAGAATTTGCTGATTCCGTTTAAGTTAATGAAGGGGATTCGCGAAGCAAAAAAAATTTTACGCCAATTACAACCATCGGTCGTCTTTTCCAAGGGTGGTTTTGTCGCTTTGCCCGTGGTTTACGCGGCGGCCAGTTTGGGCATTAAAATCGTAGCACACGAAAGCGATATGTCGTTAGGATTAGCAAACCGTTTATCCGCAAAGAAATGCCAAACTTTGTGTACGACTTTCCCTTTAGATCAAACCAAGTATCCGCAAATGGTGCAAACGGGGGCGATTATCCGTAACAGTATTTATCACGGAGACCCCAAGCAAATTAAGATACCAAACAACGGAAAACCCAATTTATTAGTCATCGGTGGCAGCCTAGGCGCAACCGCGATTAACCAGGCAGTCTGGTCAGCCCTGACACCTCTTTGTAACGATTGGAATGTGTTGCATGTTACGGGCAAGGGAAAGACCAATCCAACCTACCGCCACGCACAGTATTTGCAAGTCGATTATTTAAACCAACCACAAGATGCGTTTGCGTGGGCGGATGTAGTGTTGGCGCGCTCTGGTTCGGGAACGGTATCTGAATTATTGGCTTTGAAAAAACCTGCCGTATATTGTCCACTCCCCAAAACTGAAAGCCGTGGCGACCAAATTCAAAATGCGGCGTATTTACAAAAATTAGGCGTGTGTGAAGTTTTGCCGCAAGCAGCATTGAACACAGAAAATTTAATTAAACTCCTAAATCAAGTTTACCGCGACCGACAACGGTACATTACTCAGTGTGCCAAACAAAATTGGATTGACGGGACAAGCAAAATTATAAATTATTTAAGATAAAATTCGTATCGCCGTTTTGTGCGTTGGCGTTTTCACAGTCCATTTGGTTAATAGAAATTTCGTAAGCGGTGCGCGTTTGCACGGTGCCGTCGTCTAAGCGTTTTTGATATTCCCGGCTTTGTATGCGACCAGAAATATGAATTTGCTCGCCAACCATGATGTTTTTTGCAAAACGGGCGTTGCGTCCCCAAGCGATGGCGGGCAAGTAATCGCTTTTATTTACACTACGGTTGCAAGCAATCAACAAATCCGCAATTTCACGGTTAAACGGGGTTGTGCGGTAAACTGGCATTTTGCAAATGTAACCTGACAATTCAATGATGTTTGGGTTGGTTGTGTCAATATCGTCGGTAATTTCTTGCACAAAAACCGTTAACATTAAGCGACTGCGGTTATTTTCAATTTTGTTATAACTGCGAAATTCTCCCAGCAATGCTAAATTGTCGCCCAATTTAACATTGTACTGTTCGACCAAATCGCGATGGATGGTCAACGGAATCGTGTCGACAATACTGGACAAGCGCCGCACTGAGATTTGCAGATTGTAATAATCGCTCCCGTAATAATCGTCGCATGGTGTCGGATTACTAACCACCAATCCATAAAGATAAACTTTGTTTTCCATAATTTGTTTTTCTCCTTTTATTTATGGTTATGACTTCAATCATATTGGAGATTTTCCAATTCGACAATTACGAATAAAGTCGAAATTTGCGGTATATGTCGAAATCTAGCGTAATTTAGCACATAAAATTTATTTCGGTTTACTTTACTGCCACTTTGTTGTAATTTTCTATTAAGTGATCACGATTAAAAGTTTTGGAATCAGTGGGGTTAATGGCTACATTGTCGATGTCGAAGTTGATATTGCGAAGGGTTTGCCAGGATACACGTTGGTTGGCTTGCCTGATGTCGCGGTAAAAGAAGGCAAGGAACGCGTTAAGAGCGCGATATTGAACATCGGTTATAAATTCCCCGTTGGTAATATCGTCATCAATTTGGCACCGGCTGCCGCCAAAAAGGAAGGTGCGATTTATGATTTACCAATTGCGGTCGGAATTCTGGCTAATACTCATGTTATTACCAAACCTTTGGCTGATTGGGCTTTTTTTGGTGAATTGTCTTTGAATGGCGAGTTGCGCCGCGTGAACGGGGTCTTACCGGCTTTGTTAACCGCAGTCGACCACAAAATTAAAAATGTCGTGATTCCTGTTGAAAATTATCATGAAGCATCTTTTGTATCAGGAATTAACGTCTATACCGCACGTAACTTGACTGATGTTGTGAATTATTTTGTTGGTGATATGTCGGAGCCAGCACCGTTACAACGTGTACAAGCGACAAATTTTGAAACTTTACTGGCGGACGCCATTTATCCTTGCGATATGAAATATGTACGGGGTCAATTTGTCGCCAAACGGGCTTTGGAAATTGCCGCAGCAGGTGGACATAACATTTTATTGATTGGCCCACCAGGTAGCGGTAAAACGATGTTAGCGAAATGTTTTCAAACTATCTTGCCGCCGATGACTTTTGCGGAAAGTATGGAAACGACAAAAATTCACAGTTGCGCGGGCTTATTAGACGCAGAACACGGCATCGTTTTGACCCGTCCGTTCCGTTGCCCACACCACACGGCTTCGACCGTGTCGTTGGCGGGTGGGGGCAAGTATGCGCGCCCTGGTGAAATCTCTTTAGCCCATAACGGAGTTTTATTTTTAGACGAAATGCCTGAATATAACCGTGGTTGTTTAGAATTGTTACGTCAACCGTTGGAAAATCACAATATCATGATTTCGCGTGCCGCAATGACGGTGGAGTACCCCGCGTCATTTGTTTTAGTTGCTAGTATGAATCCTTGCCCCTGTGGTTACTATGGCAGTCGCATCAACCGTTGTAAATGTACCCAATCGAAAATCCAACGGTATCTGGGAAAAATTTCTGGCCCATTATTAGACCGCATTGATTTACATATTGAAGTCGACCAAGTAACTTATGATGACCTAAGTAATGATAAGTTGGCGGAGGATAGTGCGACAATCCGTGAACGTGTTACCGCAGCCCGTGCAATCCAAAACCAGCGTTTTGCCGATACCACCATCCACAGTAATGCCACCATGGACACGGCCATGACCAAAAAATTTTGCGCCTTGGATGCCGACGGTGAAAACATTTTGAAAACTGCCTTTGAAAATTTACATTTGTCGGCGCGAGCCTACACACGTATTTTGAAAGTTGCACGAACGATTGCCGATTTAGCAGGATCAAACGAAATCTTACCTGAACATTTAACCGAAGCCATTTCTTATCGCAGTTTAGACCGCTTCAATCGGGGTGGACATGAATAATGATTTTCATATCGTTCGGCAGGGCGATGCACATTACCCACGTGCCTTAATGGATTTGAAAGACCCGCCCAAACAGTTATACTTGAAAGGCAATTTGGATTTATTGTATCGTCCCTTAGTGTCGATTGTTGGCACGCGTGATTGTACCCGCTACGGGATTATGGTTGCCAAAGACATAGCGGCGCAGTGTGTTGCCGCAGGTTTTACCGTGGTTTCGGGGTTGGCGGAAGGGATTGACACGGCCGCACATCAAGGAGCAAATGGCACCACAATCGCGGTACTAGGTAATGGATTCAATCATTATTATCCCCAAGCGAATAAAAGTTTGCAAGAAGAGATTGGAACAACGGGCTTGTTAATTTCGGAATATCCACCCGAACTTCATGGCGATAAAACGACTTTTCCACAACGTAATCGGATTGTCGCGGCCTTAGGACAGGCGGTAATCGCCGTAGAAGCCGATTCGCACAGCGGAACATTAATTACCGTAAAAATGGCTCAGACAATCAATCGTGACGTTTATGCGGTGCCTGGCAACATCAATTGTTATGCCAGCCAAGGTACCAATGCTTTAATTGCCAACCATAATGCACAAATGGTTACCAGTGCGACTGATTTAGTGAAGGCATTGACTGGTCGGGTGAGTAAGGCTGCGGCTGCCACTGCGGTGAAACAAATTAGTATGGAGCAACAGAACATTTTGAACCTTTTGAAAACTGACGAAGTCCATTTTGACGATTTGGTGATTGACAGCGGTTTGTCGGTGGCACAAGTGTCTACGCTCTTGACAAATATGGAAATGATTGGTTTAATAGAGAAATTACCCGGCAATTATTTTGTTGCTAAGTAAGCATTAGGAGGTCCATGAAACTCGTAATTATCGAAGGTATTGGTAAAAAAGATACCATCAAAAAATATCTGGGCAATGGTTATCAAGTCATGGCAACAGGTGGGCATTTTCGTGATTTGAAAAAACGCGATTTATCGGTCGACGTTGAAAATGGCTACACGCCACAGTATGTGATATCGTCGGATAAAAAAGACGTAGTTAAATCGTTGAAGGAATCGGCTGCCAAAGCCGAAACCGTTTTAATTGCCACCGACCCTGACCGCGAGGGGGAAGCGATTGCTTATCATTTAACCTATATTTTAGGAATTGACCCAGCGCAAGCGAACCGCATTGAATTTAATGAAATTACCAAAAATGCGATTAACCAAGCCTTGACTAAACCGCGCGCAATTGATATGAATTTGGTTTACGCCCAACAAACACGGCGCGTTCTGGACCGTTTAGTTGGCTACAAATTGTCACCAGTCTTATCCAAAAAAATTAAGTCGGGTTTGTCGGCTGGGCGGGTACAAAGTGTTACATTGAAATTGGTTGTAGAACGCGAACGCGAAATTCAAAATTTCAAACCCGAAGAATACTGGGATTTTTGGGCACACTTAGAAAAAGATAAATTGAAGTTCCGTGCCGCCTTGTATTATGGTCCCGACGGTAAACGCTTGAAACCGAGTAGTGAAGCCCAGGTTCAACAAATCGTTGCCGCTTTGAAAGGCGCAACATACATTGCCAAAGACGTTAAGAAATCAATTTCTAAACGTCATGCACCGGCACCATTTACCACCAGTTCAATGCAACAAGATGCTGGTGCAAAATTGGGCTTGTCTTTGAAACGTACAACCATGGCGGCACAAACGCTTTATCAAGGGGTACAAATGGGTGAACGTGGTATGACGGCGTTGGTAACCTATATTCGTACCGACAGTGTACGTGTTTCGGCGGAAGCACAAGTCGCAGCCAAAGAATATATCACGCAAAAATATGGCGCAGATTTTGTTCCCGCCACTCCAAATATTTACAAAACGAAAAAATCAGCGCAAGACGCGCACGAAGCGATTCGACCGACCCATTTGGAAATTACACCCGATGAAGCCGACAAGTATTGCAAACCCGATGAAGCCAAACTTTATCGTTTGATTTATAACCGTTTCATCGCTTCGCAAATGTCCGAAGCCACGTTTAACAGCGTACGCGTAGACATTGACGCCAATGCTTACACTTTCCGCGTTACAGGTCGTACACCGTTGTTTGACGGTTGGTTAGCGGTCTATGGTGGCAGTAAAACCAAAGATGAACCCGAGAAAGAGGGCGATGATGATGCTGGCGAAAACGCAGGTATTTTGCCCGAAATCAATGTTGGTGATCAATTAGATTTCAAAAAGTTAGAGTATGTCCAAAAATTTACTCAACCACCAGCACGTTACACCGAAGCAACCTTGGTTAAAGCCATGGAAGAAAAAGGGATTGGACGTCCCGCCACGTATACGCCGACGGTCGCTACCTTATTCGCACGTTTGTATATTGAAAAAGAAGGTAAAGCCTTAAAACCAACCGAATTGGGGTGTGTCGTGGTGGATTGGTTAATTAAATATTTCCCTGAAATTATGAACACTGGTTTTACCGCCGATATGGAAGACAAACTTGACGACATCGCGGCCAATGGAATTGATTGGGTTGGCGTGGTCGACGATTTTTATCGTCCATTCATTAAAGTGGTTGATGAAGTCCGTGCCAACGACGGAGCGGAGAACCGCATTAAACCCGTTGAAAGTGATGAACATTGCCCGAACTGTGGAAAAGTCATGTTAATCCGTGAAAGTCGTTACGGGAAGTTCTTGGCTTGTAGTGGTTATCCCGAATGTAAGACCACGAAACCGTATGCCAAGCCTGTTTGTAAATGCCCTAAATGTGGTAACGATATTTATAAACGTCGCAGCAAAAAAGGCAAAACCTTTTATGGCTGTTCAGGTTATCCGAACTGTGATTTTGTGGCTTTTGACGAACCCACGGGTGAATTGTGTCCCAAATGTAAAAGTCCTTTGGTAAAAATCAAAGATGTAGTAAAATGCAGTAATCGTAATTGTCATTAGGAGGTATTAACAAAATGGAATTACATGGAACGACAATTATAGCGGTAAAACGTGATAACAAAACGGTTGTGGCTGGCGATGGGCAAGTTACGGCTGGCGAATCGGTAATCTTGAAAGGTAACGCGGTCAAAGTTCGCCGTTTGTATGATGATAAAGTGGTGGTGGGTTTTGCTGGCTCGGTTGCAGATGCGTTCACTTTGTGCAATAAATTTGAAGAGATGTTACAAAAGCATTCAGGCAATTTGTTGCGTTCAGCGGTGGAATTGGCGCAAAGTTGGCGCACCGACAGGGCGTTAGGTAAATTGGAAGCCATGATGATTGTTGCGGATAAGGAACGTTTTTTGTTAATCAGTGGTGATGGAAACGTAATCGAACCAGATGGTGGTTGTGTTGCAATCGGTAGTGGTGGAAATTACGCCTTGGCGGCCGCCAAAGCCTTATTGAAAAACACCAAAATGTCCGCCAAAGAAATTGCCAAAGAAGCCATGAGTGTGGCGAGTGACATTTGTATCTTTACCAATAAAAATTTAACCGTTGAAGAACTGTAAGTAATTCATGCCAAATAAAAAACCTCCGTTTAGGAGGCTTTTTTCAATAATTTGCGGCGCGTATTATCAGCACGTTTTAAGGCACGGGTAATTTTCTTGTAATCACGTAACATCGCGCTTTCAATTTGTTCAATTTTTAATTTTTGCTTAATTGAATTGATAAAGCAAATAAATAATGCGTCCCAGAAAGTGGGGATTCCCATTTCTTCGAGAACCGCATATCTTTCCGCGAAACGGTCTTGCAAGTCGGGGTCCTTCAGATAATCAACCACGTTATTTTCGTTAAAGGCAATGGGAATTTCAAAGGGAACATGGGTGAAAATATCTTTGAAATTATCGTTGTTCAAAATATAGTTGTTATAAACCAAAATCATCACATTGTCCCAATCTTCACGGTTCGATAAATTTAAGATAAAATCTTTTTTGTATTTTTTGCGATACAGGGGATGTAATGTTTCGCTGATACGCGCCAAGGGAACACCTTGTTCGACGGCGGTAATAAAATCATCGTAGAAGGCTGGATGTGTAATAAAACGTTCGGCATCAACCAAATAAGCACAGAACTTGTACAAACGTCCCTTGGTGCTGGACATTGTGTATTCGGGTAAACCAGTGTCTTTATTGACAGCAAATTTGTTGTACGGGGCAATGCCGTATTTATCTTTATAAATGGTGCGATCCAACATAAAACAAGCCGCAGTTTCGATAAAGTAACGTTGCAAATAACGCTCCAAATTGACTTGCGATAGTAACGCTTTTTTCTCTTGGGCTTTTTGTTTGCGAAGTTCGGCATTTTGTGCGTTGCGGTGAATCACGGTGGCGTTAGTTAAATCGACAGGGGTCAGTGTCGGTTGGTTGGTCAAGTCCACTTGCGGCATGACTGGTTCGGCTGGTTGAATAAACAGTGGGTCAGTTAAAGTCGGGTTGGCAGATTGTGGTTCGGCGATGTTTTCAATCGGTGATTGGTGATTCATTTGTGGTTCAACGACATTGGTTTCAACGTAATCTACTCTATCATTAGCGGGTGTCACAATTTCGGTTTCGGTCAAAGCGGTTGGAATTTCAGGGTCAAAATTATCCGAAGCGTTGACCGCCATTTGACGTTGACGGGTAAGTTCTTCATTAGTGGCCGTTTGAACTGTGGTTGTTGGATCTTCAAAAGAATTACTGGGTTTGGCTTCGGGGAGAATAATTTCTGGCAATTCAATGACAGCACGTTCGCGTTCGGCATTCGTAACTTCGTGTAAGCGTTTAGTAATTTCTTGTTCGTTTGCGTAGCCATGATACAAAGGTTCCAAGTCGTCTTCGTCGGTAATCTTGTCGGCCAACATAAGATCATTTTTATCGGCAACAATCGAAGTAATATTGGAAGAACTGAATTTAGCAGTAGAAGGTACCAAATCAATTTCCGCTTTACTGCGGTCAAAAAACACTTGGTAAATTAAATAACCAATGGTTGGTAACGCCAGAATCACTCCAATAAAGAAGAAAATTGGTTTACCGGTTGGAATACCAATTATTGATAGGACAACACCGATAACACAGAGCACGATTGCTCCCCAAACTAGATTACGTTTGAAAAAATCTTTCATCTTTTTCCCCCAATTATTATTTAATCAATATAATGATATAATAATTGCGGAAATTTGTAAAATGTAATATAATATTGTCATTTAGTAGGAGGGACCCGTTAATGGATATTTTCCCAAAAGAAATTGTTGAACAACTTGACCGCTTTGTGATTGGTCAAAAAGAAGCAAAACGCGTGGTGGCCATCGCTTTACGTAACCGTTATCGTCGTTCGCAGTTACCGAAAACGGTTGCGGATGAAATCACACCAAAAAATATTATTATGAAAGGCCCAACTGGAGTCGGTAAAACCGAAATTGCCCGCCGCTTATCAAAATTGGTTGGCGCACCGTTTATTAAAGTGGAAGCCACCAAATATACCGAAGTCGGTTACGTCGGACGTGATGTTGAAAGTATGATTCGTGATTTGGTGGAAGTAGCAATCCGCATGGTGCGCGACCAAAAATATGCCGAAGTGAAAAAGAAAGCCGAAGCCTTAGTGGAACGCCGGATTGTGAATGCGGTCGTGTCCGAAAAGAAAAAGAAAGTTACGGATACCGCGGAAAATTTATTATATGAACAATCTTTAAGCGAATACCGCGACGGTAAATTAGAAAACTTTTTGATTGAATTTGATGTCGTACGCGAAATGAAGCCTATGGTCGACATTCCTGTCGGTATGGGGGTTGGCATTGAAATTGGTTCAATTTTCGATAAAGTGGCACCTGGTATTTTCCCGAAACAAACAAAAAAGAAAACGATGACCGTCAGTGCGGCACGGGAAATGTTCATTGAAGAAGAATGTAGTAAACTAATTGATAAAGATACCATCAATGCTGAGGGTATCGCTTTGGCGGAGCAGAAAGGAATTATCTTTATTGATGAAATTGATAAAATTGGATCAACGGGCGGTGGTAATGGCCCCGAAGTCAGCCGTGAAGGTGTACAACGTGATATTTTACCTATTGTGGAAGGTTGTACTGTACAAACCAAATATGGTATGATAAAAACTGATTACATTTTGTTCATTGCGGCTGGTGCTTTCCATGTCAGTAAAATTGACGATTTAATTCCTGAGTTACAAGGTCGTTTCCCGATTCGGGTTGAATTAAATTCTTTGAATAAGGACGATTTCTATAAAATTTTAACCCAACCAGATAACGCGATTACCAAACAATACCAAGAATTGTTAGCGGTAGATAATGTTGAAGTGAAATTTGAAAAAGAGGCTTTGATGTTGGTCGCTCAATTAGCCGAAAGTGAAAACGAAACCAACGAAAATTTAGGCGCGCGTCGTTTACATTCGATTATGGAACAATTATTGGAAGATGTTTTGTTTAATGCAGGCAGTAAAAAATCGGCGCAAAAAGAAATTGTCTTGGTTGACAAAGCATTTGTTGAAAAGAATATGAAACAAATGATTAAAAAGTTTGATTTGCATAAGTACGTTTTATAATGTTTTCAATAATTCAAGATGAAGTTTTTGCATATCGGCGGTCAAAGTTTCTGGTGTACTGTCAAAGATTTGCACCGTAACTGGGTTACTGTGTCTTTGACGCACGACTAAAATGCGGTTATCTTTATGGGTAACGCAAAAGAAATTACGTTGGCAATGGCGACAACGGGGACTGTGAACTTCGGTGTAGATGCGGTGTGGATTGAACGTATTGTCCACACGTAATGGAACACGATAAGTCCATAATAATTTGGCCACGTTTTCGTGGATGATCCCAGCGCCGTTGTGGGTCAAAATATCTAATGATTCAAAATCTAAACAAGGGATAGTTTGCGTGCCGTAGACTAAACGCGGGTTTGCAGTTTGGATGCCGTTGGTATCCGTGTAATTTTTGTACAAACTGGCGTGCATCAAGACGGCTAAAATTGCACCTGTATAATCGCTGCCACCGCGGGTAAAAAGCGCGGTTTTACCATCGCGTTGCCCGTAAAACCCACCAATTACAAATGGCATTTTATGTTTTAATTGATGGATTTTAATTTGTTGTTGGGTTGCATCTAAATTGATAGTTGCATCTGGGTTAATGATTAAAATGTCTTGTGCATCGATAAAATTGTAACCGAGATATAAGGCAAATAACTTGGCAGATAAATACTCCCCCCGCGAAACAATGAAATTATAATCTTCAAGAGATTGACGCATGGCATTACCAGTTTCTTGCAAAATCTTGTCAAACGCTTGGTATTGTTCTTGATTCAATAATTCGTGGGCCAAATCATCGAAACGCGTGATTATGTCCTCCAGCAACGGTGCACCTTTGGTGTAACGAATTAAATCATCGGTAATCTTCGTTTGGTAAATTCCATATTTGCCTGGTGCGGAAACCACGATTGCTTGCTGTTGTCGATTGCTGATAACGATGTCGCGACACAATTTAATCGTTGTCGGTGTTGCCATAGATGAACCACCAAATTTGACTATTTCCACAATTATATCATATTCATAATTATGGAATATGTTTTTCGCTTCAACCAAAGCAGTACTGACGCGCGCGTTGCAAAATTGAATGATATGTTTTTGAAACAAGGATACCAAACTGTGGAGTTCAATACCGAATGTACACAAAAAGGTATTTATTATTTGGAACCGCGGATTACGGTTGATCAATCTTTTTGGCAGCAAGTGGTTAAGGGTAGTTTAGTTTTTGGTTACCAACCGACTGTACCTGATTTGCCGTCTGAAATTACCTACATCAGTTTGAATCATGACGCGGAATTTATCACAGCGAATAACCAGTTGACCGCCAAAGCCTTTCGCCAAATTGTGGACAAGGAGTACCACAATAAAACCAAAAAAATCTTATTTTGTGGTTGCGGAAAATTAACCGCCGCATTAGAAGATGTTTTTGCCGATTGGGAAATCTCAGTCCTAAATTTTAATTGGCACAAAATGGCAGAACTAACTGCCAAATACGGTAAGCGGGCGTATTTTGAAAACGCGCCGTTTCACGATTTTCCCATCATCGTGAATACCATTCCGCGCACATTGATACAACCAAGTAACTGGCAAAAATGTCGGGCAAAACAAAAAATTTATGATTTGGCTTCTGCGCCGTTCGGCTTTGATTGGACAGGTGTTGCACGTGAAAATTTTGATTACCAAATCTTACCAGGTTTACCAGGTAAGTTTTATCCGCAAGAGGCCGCTGCGGTGGTTTACGATTGCATCCAACGCTATATGACCACCCATGCGAAACCGACTATGGTGTTGTGTATTACGGGTAGTGCTTGTAGTTTTGTTAAACTTATTGCGGTTTTAGAAAAACTAGTGCAACGTTACGAGATTATTCCTGTGATTTCTCCCAATGCTAATGTACCAAACCGATTTGTTGACAATTTGACTTTCCAAGCCGATCTCCGCCGTTTGACAGGCCACGAACTGATTACCACGATCGCTGGCGCAGAACGCTTATCGAGTATCTCTAAAATCCGTGGTAGTCTTGTTTTCCCTGCGACTGGTAATACCATTGCTAAATTAGCACATGGCATTACCGACACTTGTGTTTTAATGGCGGTAAAAGCCTTATTGCGCAATAACAAGCCGTGTGTTGTTGGCTTTGCAACGAATGATGCATTGTCGGGCAGTGCGAAAAATATCGGCGAATTATTTAATCGTCGCAATTTTTATTTTGTGCCATTTCGGCAAGACCAACCAATTACGAAGCCATATTCGTGTATTTGTGACTTTGATAAAGTTGTGGCAACGGTTGATGCTGCGTTACAAGGACAACAAATTCAACCGTTGTTATTAGGCGTAATTTAAGGTTTGGTCAATCAATCTTTGCATCACTTGTAATGGCTTGATGCCAACGATTGGGGGAAGCATTTGACCTTGACGGAACATGAGTAGGGTTGGCAAGGAAGTTATATGATACTTTTGGATTAAATTAGGGTATTGGTCGGCATTGACGCGGTAAAAGCGGATGTCAGGAAAATCGTGTTCTAATTGGTTTATTATCGGCGTCATCATTTGACAATTCAAACAGCCTGTACCGTAAAACTCAATTACGACTTTGCCCGACATATCAAACTTTCCCATCACTTAATTTTATGGCTGCTCAGCGGTTTATGACACTTTACAAAATTTGGTTTTGTGGTATGCTGTATTGACGTTTCCGTAGCTCAGTTGGATAGAGCATCGCCCTTCTAAGGCGAGGGTCCCGTGTTCGAGCCACGGCGGAAACACCAATAAAAAAATAAAAATAATCATTGACAGGAACATTGTTTGCATATACTATAATAGTGGAACAATTGAAAAATTGTTCAAATAATCAAAGGAGGACTTTCGTGGATCAAGTCGCAAACATCCGTCAGCAATTACCCGACGATCAAGACATCTATAATTTGGCGGAATTTTTCAAAATGTTTGGCAATCCGACCCGTGCGAAAATTTTACACTGCTTACATTTAAGTGATTTGTATGTAGGGGAGATTGCCGAAGTGCTTGGAATGAGTATTTCCGCTGTGTCGCACCAATTATGGATTTTACGGGCGGCAAAACTGGTTAAAGGTGTTAAGGAAGGCAAAGAAGTTAAATATTCTTTGGACGACGACCATGTGAATTTAATTATGGAATGTGGTTTAACCCACGTTCGAGAACAATAAAGAGGAGATTAAAATGACTAAAATCTTTCGTTTAAGGGATTTGGATTGCCCAAATTGTGCGGCAAAAATGGAACAAGCCGTGAAAAAAATTAGTGCGGTCAACCATGCTACCGTTAATTATTTAACACAAAAAATGATGATTGATGCCGAAGAGAGGGAATTTGAAAATGTGATGCAACAAGTCATTAAAGTCTGTAAAAAGATTGAACCTGATTGCAAGATTATTATGTGAAAAAGAAGGAAAATGATATGAAAAAGAAATTGATTCGCATTGTTGCCGCGTTAGTGTTATTCTTTATCATTTTTACGGTTGACAAGATGATTGACCTTGGTAGCGTTTTTACGGGCGTTGCAGGATTTATGTTTCCGTTTGCTCTTTATTTGGCTGTTTATTTGTTAGTTGGTTATGATGTGCTATGGAAGGCTGTACGCAACATTACACGTGGTCAATTTTTGGATGAAAATTTCTTAATGGTTCTTGCCACCATGGGAGCGTTTGGATTAGCCATTTACCGCGGTGCAACAGGTCAAACGTTAGAGGGTTTTGATGAAGCGTGTGCGGTTTTATTGTTTTACCAAGTTGGGGAATGGCTGCAAAAATATGCAACAGGAAAATCACGCGATTCAATTACTCATTTAATGGATTTGCGTCCCGACTATGCTAATTTACAAGTTGACGGCCAAATTACCAAAGTTGACCCAAGTGAAGTGCAGGTTGGCGCGGTCATTATTGTTAATCCAGGCGAAAAAATCCCTTTGGATGGTATTGTTATCAAAGGTTGTTCCGATGTTGACACAAAGAGTCTGACTGGTGAATCATTACCGCGGGCTGTCAAAGTCAACGACATAGTTTTGAGTGGTTGCGTGAACCTAACAGGACAAATTATGGTCAAGGTTACCAAAGCCTTTTACGATTCGACAGCAGCAAAAATTTTAGATTTGGTTGAAAATGCTTCCATGAAAAAATCCAAAGCCGAAAATTTCATTACTAAGTTTGCACGATTCTATACGCCAATTGTCATCTTTTCAGCCATACTTTTAGTCATAGTTTCGGGTTTAATTACCGCAAACTGGGGTACCGCAATTTATCGCGCGTTAAATTTTTTGGTAGTTTCGTGTCCATGTGCTTTGGTAATTTCGGTGCCTTTATCGTTTTTTGTGGCTCTGGGTGTAGCGTCGAAAAACGGTATTTTGGTAAAAGGGTCAAATTATTTAGAAAAATTGAACCAAGCACGCATTTACGTATTTGATAAAACTGGCACTTTAACGAAAGGTAATTTTGTAATCGCGTCGGTAGAGCCAGCCGCTAACCGTGAACAAATTTTAAGTTTGGCGGCAATCGCGGAAAAAGATTCTAGTCATCCGATTGCTCGCGCAATTGTATCTGCATATGGTCAGAAAATCCCCAACGGTTATACCTTAACTAATTTATCAGGTGCGGGTGTGATTGCAACAAAGGGGCAGGATACAATTTATTGCGGAAATGTTAACCTTTTACAAACACATAAAATTCGATTTACGCCGCAAACTGTTATCGGTACTGTTGTCTATGTGGCGCATAACCAAGACTATGTTGGTTGTATTGTTATTCAAGATGAAATCAAACCCGAAGCAAGCGATGTTTTGGCTAGTTTATCCCAATCGGCACAAACCGTCATGTTAACAGGTGATAACACGGCCGTGGCGGCACAGGTTGCCCAAACTTTGGGGGTAACGTCGTACCGTGCTGAATTATTACCACAAGATAAAGTAACTGCGGTTGAGGAGTTATTTGCCCAAAAAGCACCGAAAGATGCTTTATGCTTTATCGGAGATGGAATTAACGATGCTCCAGTTTTGACGCGTGCAGATGTGGGGATTACCATGGGAGGAATTGGCAGTGATGCCGCAATTGAGGCCGCTGATATCGTCTTAATGCATGACGATTTACGCGACTTAATTACTGCCCAATATTTAGCACGACGTACAATGGGAATCGTACGTCAAAACATTGTCTTCTCAATTTTAGTTAAGATTGGCATTTTAGTTTTGTCAGCCTTTGGCATTACGAATATGTGGGTGGCAATTTTTGGCGATGTTGGCGTTGCGATGCTGACAATTCTGAACGCGTTACGTGTTAATACTAACTTAAAACTATTAAAAAAGCGTGTTAAATAACACGCTTTTTTAATTGACCTTATGATTAAAATAAAGATAAATCAACAGGTTTTTCTGGTAAATCTTGAATGTTTCCCAAATCAACGGTAGTGCCAGATACAGGTTTAATCACTTCGTCTTCGCCATAAACCGGTGGAGTTTGTTGATCATCAGGTGTTGGCGTTGGAGTGGGTGTAGGAGTTGGGGTGGATAGAATATTGGTTTCTTTATTCCAATCAAAAGTGTAACCTAAATTAACGCCAAATTTGAAAATTAAAGATTTAGTACGGTAAGAAGCACCAATCGTGGCACCAACATCCGCCAAGGAACGTTGTACGTTAAGTAAACTGGCAACCCCAAAATCAAGTGAGAATTTGTCGTTAATTTGCCAAGTATAGCCAGCGTTGACGCCAAAGGGGGCACTGGCTCCTTGGTTGTCGAATTGCACACCCGCCTTAACGCCTGCGGATACATGATCGTTATTGTTTAAAGTTTTGCCTCCGTTAACAGTACCCAGTAATTGAATAGAATTATTGACACCGTTGTAGCCCTTGTTCAGGTCGACTTCGCCACCATAGGAGATATCCCAATTATTGGCAAGCGGTTGGGTTGCTTCAAAACCAAGACCGACACCAGCGTGTTTATTGGTAGCATTAACGGTCAACGAGGGAGTCATAGTCATCTTTTGCTTACTATCTTGAATCAAACTATCGGCTTTTAAGTTATTGATGTCGTAACCTAATTTTGCCATATTGGTTAATAAGTGGTTCATGGCATATTGAGAAGCAAATTCGACAATTAAACCGCGTCGCATTGCTTGGGTGCCATACATTGATGCGGGTAACAGGTCAGCGGTTTCATTGATAGTGTTCAACAATGCTTGGTAATGTGTTTGGTCGATATTGGCTTGAGTAACCAAAGATTTGACTTTACTTAAATAATCGGCAATTTGTTTTGCTGCTTTTTTGCCGTCTTGTCCTTTCACGGTGTATTCATATTGAGTATAGTTCAAAATATCCGTTTCGGCAGCATTCAAGACCGCAGTGGCTTCTTGACGCAAATCACGTTCGCCTTTGGTATTAAATTTGAGATATTCGTTGTGTCCGTCGCCTTCATCCATAACGGTAATTTCGGCCGCATCAGCGCGGAAACGAATTAAAGTTGAGGTATCCAACACCATGTGCATAAAATGTTGGATAGCACTGCGTACCACTTGAACATTAACTTGGTCGGAGGTCCCAACACCATTGTTGATTGCAATCTTATTGATTTCTTGTGGAGTTAAGCCAGAATTAGCAACCGTGTTGTCTTCCAACGATTTGTAAAGGCGTGCCAATTCCAAACTGTTTGCGTTCATATCGGCCAAATAACTAACAATTTCGTTTTGCACTTTGGCTTCTAATTTGTCATAACCTTTCATTTGATTTAAGTCACTGTTAATGACATCGGTCATGGTTTTTACGGTTTTCTTTTCGGAGTATTTTTCCGCTGCTTTTTGATAAACCAATGTTTGGTTGCCCAGTGACGTTGCATTACTGTGCGGCGTATTTTGGAAAGTTGCGGCAGCACAATGTAACATTCCAGCCGCTAAAACAGCAGGAATCAGTGTCCCAACTTTCCCTAATTTGTTAATTTTTAATTTTTTTTCCATGCTTGCATTTTACCAAAAATAATTATTCTCGTCAATAAGTCCCGTATAAATATTTTGACAATTTTTCATAATCTAAAACCTTAACCAAACTACTAAATCAAAAAGTGCTTGTCTTATTTGGCAAACCATGTTATGATGTTCCAATTGCGGGAGTAGCACAGCGGTAGTGCGTCGCCTTGCCAAGGCGAAGGTCGTGAGTTCGAACCTCATTTCCCGCTCCAAT
>JAMPCO010000007.1:0-8346 GCA_023666145.1 Prevotella sp.
TATCCCCGAGGTAACTTTTATCCGTTAAGCGACGGCAATTCCATACTCTACCGCCGGATCACTATATCCTACTTTCGTAACTGCTTGACTTGTAGGTCTTGCAGTAAAGCCCCCTTATACTATTGCGCTCTACGCATGGTTTCCAACCATGCTGAGGGAACCTTTGAACGCCTCCGTTACATTTTAGGAGGCGACCGCCCCAGTCAAACTGTCCAGCACACACTGTCCACCACCCGGATCACGGCATGGTGTTAGAATCGGAGAAAAGTCAGGGTGGTATCCCAACGGCCGCTCCACGATGGCCAAAGCCACCGCTTCAAAGCGTCCCACCTATCCTGTGCAAACTTTTCCCCAAAACAATATGAACTTACAGTAAAGCTCTACGGGGTCTTTCCGTCCAGTCGCGGGTAATACGCATCTTCACGTATACTTCAATTTCGCCGGGTCCCCTGTCGAGACAGTGCCCAAGTCATTACACCATTCATGCGGGTCGGAATTTACCCGACAAGGAATTTCGCTACCTTAGGACCGTTATAGTTACGGCCGCCGTTCACTGGGGCTTCAATTCAATGCTTCGCTTGCGCTAACAAATCGTCTTAACCTTCCAGCACCGGGCAGGTGTCAGCCCATATACTTCCACTTGCGTGTTTGCATAGACCTGTGTTTTTGGTAAACAGTTGCTTGGGCCATTTCACTGCGACCTACCAAGTTAATGGCAGGCACCACTTATCCCGAAGTTATGTGGTCAATTTGCCGAGTTCCTTAACAAGGGTTATCCCGTCCGTCTTATGATTCTCTCATCACGCACCTGTGTCGGTTTGCGGTACAGGCACCTTCATGCCCCTTAGCAGATTTTCTCGCCAGTGTGAATTCATGGATTTCCTTACTAAATTTCATTACCCATTTAACTCATAGTTTGATAACCGGGCGTACTTCACTACCCAATCCTACTCGTTATTTGGCCCGAGATTTCCATCCCTCGGGGTCCACTATCCTCCTGTGTCCCTGCATCGGTCTTAATCGCATGACGGTGGTGCTGGAATATCTACCAGCCGTCCATCGGTTACGCCTTTCGGCCTCACCTTAGGTCCTGACTAACCCTGGGGGGACGAACCTTCCCCAGGAAACCTTGCGTATTCGACGGTGAAGATTCTCACTTCACTCTCGCTACTCATGCCGGCATTCTCTCTTGTTTGCAGTCCATGGCTCCTTACGGTACCACTTCAGCCCGCAAACATTGCTCCTCTACCGCTTAACCTTACGGTTAAACCCTAAGCTTCGGTAATGTGTTTAAGCCCCGGAAATCTTCGGCGCACGACCACTCGACCAGTGAGCTATTACGCACTCTTTAAATGAGTGGCTGCTTCTAAGCCAACGTCCTGGCTGTTTTTGTGATTGCACATCCTTTACCACTTAACACATATTTAGGGACCTTAGCTGTAGATCTGGGCTGTTTCCCTTTTGGCGACGGGGCTTATCCCTCGCCGCCTGACTGCCACACGCATTTGATCGGTATTCGGAGTTTGATAAGGTTCAGTAGATTGTGACACCCCCTAGCCTATTCAGTGCTCTACCCCCGATAAAAGATCGTGTAACGTAACTCCTAAAAGTATTTCGAGGAGAACCAGCTATAACCCAGTTCGATTACAATTTCCGCGCTTGCCACAAGTCATCCCCGACTGTTTCAACAGGCGTGGGTTCGGACCTCCATAGCGTGTTACCGCTACTTCATCCTGCTCATGGCAAGATCACTGGGTTTCGGGTCTACGTAACGCTACTAAATTTCGCCCTGTTCAGACTCGCTTTCGCTACGGCTCTGTGTCTTAAACACTTAACCTTGCAACGCAACGTAACTCGCCGGCCCGTTCTACAAAAAGTACGAGGTCAGCCACATAAGGGCCTTCCTCTGCTTGTAAGCATACAGTTTCAGATTCTATTTCACTCCCCTCCCGGGGTTCTTTTCACCTTTCCCTCACGGTACTATACGCTATCGGTCAATTGGTCGTATTTAGCCTTAGGAGATGGTCCTCCCGCATTCACACCGGATTTCACGTGTCCTGTGCTACTCTGGATACTGCTCGGTGTTCTTCAATTTCGACTACGTGACTATCACACTGTTTTGTCCACCTTTCAAGGTGAGTTCGTCTATCGTCGAACAATCCTAAATGCAGTCCTAACCCTTTCAAGGTTACCCCCGAAAGTTTGGGCTCTTCCGCGTTCGCTCGCCACTACTAACGGAATCATTGTTTTATTTTCTTTTCCTCTACTTACTAAGATGTTTCGGTTCAGTAGGTTCCCTTCACTGCAACTATGAATTCATTGCAGGATACTTGGGCATTACCCCAAGTGAGTTTCCTCATTCGGCAATCCACGGATCACAAGTTATTTACACTTACCCGTGGCTTATCGCAGTTAATCACGGCCTTCGTCGGCGCCAATTGCCAAGGCATCCACTATACGCTCTTAATAGCTTGATCTTAAATATATCATGTTTTTGGATTCCTAAGAATTTACAGAATTTGCATGAGTTTTTGTTAATTTAACTCAGCGTAATTGTAGTTTAATGGTTAAAATTAAATACGTATTACACTAATATCATTTACGGATTTGCATCCGTAAACAACAGATATTTGTTTTACTCTTACAATATGCAGTTGTCAATGTTCACTTACCGTTCACCGGTCGCCCAGCAAACAGTAAAGATACTATAACGAATTATCATTCCGCTGTCAAGGGTTTTTTTATTTTTTGTCGAAATTTTTTTGGCTTGGGTGGCACGCTTTTTTCTTGCTTTTGCGACAGGTTTTTCATTATAATAAGGCAATGGAACAATTGATCCGGCAATTCACGGCACAACATCCGCGCTTGGCAGAAATTATCCGTTTTTTAATCGTCGGTGGTTCCGCCACGCTGATTGATTATTTTGTCATGGGCGTGGTTTTATATTGTTTTGAACCCAGCCTTTACCCCCATTTCTATAATATCTGGATTGGCGGTGGCGCCCCCTCCACCCTGGCCACCGTTGTTGGGACGGGCATCGGCTTTGCGACCAGCCTGGTTTTCAATTATATCTTTTCCATATTATTTGTTTTTCGCGAAAAAGGTAACGCGCGCTCCGCGAAAGGTTTCTTCATCTTTGCGGTCTTATCCATTGGAGGGTTACTGATTAACTTAGGTGGGATGTATCTTGGCTATAACGTTATTGGCATCAATGAATGGTTGGTAAAAACCTTCTTCACCATCGTGGTTTTGGTGTATAATTACTTGACCCGTAAAATTCTACTTTTCAAAGCGCAACCGACCAATCGAAAGGAGCAGCAAGCATGACGACAACCTTGCCCACCGCAAAAGACACTACTGCCCCCCGACCACTGAACTGGTGGGCGGTTTATGGTATTTGTTTGTTAATCTCCACCATTTTCTTTTTTTTGTATGGTTTTAATTCCCCACTTTATACTTTTAATTCCGACAACGATTATCACTGGTTTATGACGGTCGGTCACGGTTTTGCGGGCGGCAAAATTCCTTACCGCGACTTATTTGAACACAAAGGCCCCATCGTTTATTTTGTCACCGCCTTTGCTTGTTTGTTTGCCAATCCCGATTTCGTCATGTTATTGCTCGAAATTTTTTGTATGAGTTGGTTTTTCTTTTTTACTTATCGCATCGCCCATAAACGCTTGAACACCTTTTACAGTCTGACCGTGGTTTCCATCATGGCAATGGCGATTTTCACTTGTTGGTGTCGGATGCGCAGTGCCGCGACAGTCGAAGAATTTTGCTTACCCATTTACGCTTACTTCTTATTATGTTGGTTAGAATTTTTATTAGAGAAAAAGAGTTGGACTTGGGTGCGCGCTTTGTGCCTGGGATTATGTTTCGGCATCTGCCTATGGGTCAAATACACCCTGTTTTATTTTATGTTGGTACCTATGCTGGCTTGGTTCATTCTGAGTTTAAGGCGCCGCCAATACCGCACCTTGGTGACCAACCTCTTGTTGATGTTGGCTGGGGTCGTCATCATTTCCGTGCCAATCGTCATTTTCTTTGTCGCCAACCATGCGTTCGGTGATTTACTCCACGTGTATTTTTTCATTAACTTGACCGCCTACGGGACAGCCAACGTGTTGACCATTTTGGGCAGTTTCGGCGTCTTCTTTACCATCGGTCCCATTGTTTTGTTTTTCATGTTATGGGGTGTCATCCGTTTCGCCATTCGTTATTGGCGAGAACGCGCTGGATGGATTTTATTGACTGCTTTTTTGGTCACCCTGTCATTGCTCGTTTGGTCATCCAAGCAGATTGCCTATTATTACGGCGAATTGATTCCCTACGCGATTTTGGGTGTGGTCGACCTTTTGGCAATCATCAGTGCCAAACTCTCCATCGCCCATTACCGCCAATTGATTTATACCGCCATCACCGCCGTTTGCGTCCTTATCAGTCTGCCTTTTTCAATTCATACCTACGAATTAGGACGCAGTGAAAAAGACTATGTCCCCTTACAAATCGCCGCCGTCATCCAAGACTACGAAACACAAAACGACACGGCCGCGACACTCTTTTGTTATAAAATTGGCGACTTTGGATTTTATAATGCCGCGGGTATTGTCCCGAATAATTATTACTTCGCCAATAATGTTTTTGACGTCGACCGTTTCCCCGCGATGTACGCCGCCTTTACCGCCTCTATTACCGACCAAACCAGCGATTTCGTGATTACCGATCCCCAGGTTTGGGAAGACGAACAAGATTTTTTGGCACAATACTACCACCCTTACACAGGCGACATTGAAACCAGTACCTATCATTATCACAAAGTACATTACTTTTATTACAAAAATTTTGACTTTGTTTTACTGTACAAGAATGTTTAAACGCCGTGTTTTGAAACATAATAACTTGACGACGTAAGCGCGTTATTTTATAATCGCATTATGCAAAGGAATACCCCGATTTTATATTTGGTTGTACCTTGTTACAACGAAGAACCTGTCCTACCTGACACTTCCAATATCTTACTCCAAAAGATGGAAAGTTTGATTGCCGAGCAGCGCATTGCCGCCAACAGCCGTATCTTATTTGTCGATGACGGTTCTCATGACCAAACTTACCAAATCATTACCGATTTACACCACGCCAATCCGATCTGTGCGGGCGTGAAACTTTCCCGTAACCGCGGACAACAAAATGCCATGTTGGCGGGATTAAGCATTGCACGCGAATCGGCCGATGTCAGCATTACCATCGATGCAGATTTACAGGACGACGTTGACGCGATTGATAAAATGATTGACGAATATGTTAACGGCGCGGAAATCGTTTACGGAGTGCGTTCCGCACGCAAAAAAGACACGATTTTCAAACGTACGTCCGCTCACGCTTTTTATAAATTGATGACCAAAATGGGCATTGAAATTATCAACAATCATTCCACTTTCCGTTTGATGAGTCGAACCGCCTTAAACGCTTTATTCCAATACCAAGAAAATAATCTTTATTTACCTGGCATCGTGCCACAAATTGGTTTCAAAACCGCCAAAGTAGCCTACCCGCGTGCCAAGCGCCAGGCCGGTGAAAGCAAATATCCTTTATCAAAATTGTTCTCGTTGGCTTTGGATGGCATTACCTCGTTCAGCACCAAGCCATTATCGATGATCTGGTGGACTGGTTTCTGGTTGCACTTGTTAGGCTTAATTGGTTTTGTGACTACCCTCACTTTAATGTTCGTCATTGACTTGCATTTTATGTGGCCGTTATTCGCCGCGATGGTATGGTTAACGGGCATTGTACTGCTCGCCTTAGGCATCATCGGATTTTATTTAGGTAAAACCTACACAGAAACAAAACATCGTCCACGCTTCGTGATTGAAGAAGTGCTTAACTAATCAAAGGAGGTTGTGATGGCAAAAGACAAAGCAACCAATTCTGTAGAACATCAAACCACCACTCCGCCGCGTCCGCGCCATCCATGGGCGGCTTACGGGATTTGTTTGCTGATCGCCGCGATTTTCTGCTTTTTATTTGGCTTCAATTCTCCGCTGTACACATTTAATTCCGATGTTGATTACAACTGGTTTATCACCATGGGACATGGACTGGTGAATGGTAAAATTCCTTACCGCGATTTGTTTGAACAAAAGGGACCAATGGTCTTTTTCGTTGCGGCCTTGACTTGCTTGTTCGGCAATCCCAATTTTACCATGTTACTGTTAGAAATCCTTTCCATGAGTTTATTTTTCTTTTTCGCTTACCGTATTGCCCGTAAACGTTTGAACACCTTTTACAGTTTGTTGGCCGTTTCCATCCTGGCGCTGGTAATTTTCAGCAGCAATTGTCGGATGTGCAATGCATCGGCCGTCGAAGAATTTTGTTTGCCAATTTATACTTACTTCCTATTTTGTTGGTTAGAATTTTTGTTGGGAAAAAGTCAATGGAATCGGGTGCGTGCGTTATGTTTGGGTTTATGTCTGGGCATCTTATTTTGGACAAAATACACGTTACTGTATTTTACAGTGGCACCATTATTGATTTGGTTTGTGCTGAGTTTATGTCGCCATGAATACCGTCAAGTGATTATTAACCTGGGTATGATGTTGGTCGGTGTACTAATCATCACTGCCCCTGTTTTCCTTTTTTACACGGTCAACCACGCCATCGACGATTTATTCCATGTCTACTTCTGGATTAACTTAACCAGTTATGGTCAGTCCACCCAAATAAATTTCCGTGGTAATTACGAAATGTTTTTCCAAATTAACCCTTTGATGATATTTTTAATTATCTTTGGTGTCGTCAGTTTTGAAGTCCGTCACCGCAAAAACCATCTTGGTTGGCTTTTGTTGACCGCCTTTTTGGTCAATTTTATTTTGCTCGTTACTTCCCGTCAATGCATCATCTATTATTACGGCGAATTGTTTCCCTACGTCATTTTGGGAATTATCGACATTATGTCCTGCATCGATGATGGGATAACAGGCATTGGGACTCACTTCAAACGCAAGTCATTTGCGCCACGTTACGTGCAAATAATTTTAATGCCACTCTTGGTCTTGGTTTGCGTTGCGGTTTGCATCCCACTGGCTGACAATTCCCGTAACTGGGGACGTGCCAAAGAAGATTACGCCCCGCTGATGGTTGCCGCGACCATTCAACAATACGAAGATGCACAGCAAACCACAACCACTTTATTTTGTTACAAATTGTTGGATTTCGGCTTTTATAACGCCGCAGGCAAAACGCCCAATGTTTATTATTATGCGCAAAATAATTTCTCCTACGACCAATTGCCCGCCATGTACGACAGCCAACACCGCTACATCACGGATCAATCCCATGATTTTGTCGTGACTTCGCTGGACACTTGGTACAACGAAAAAGACTTTATCGCCCAATATTATCAACCCTGTGACCGTCAAGGCAACTACACCGACAACATTGCGGCCAGTACCTATAACACCGACTGGACGCGCCATTTTACTATGATGATAGTTTCGTCTTGCTGCGTAAAATTTAATTTGGCAAAACCGTCAATAATTGGCTTAACGCACGCCCGCGGTGCGAAACTGCATTCTTTTCGTCGGCGCTGGCAGCCGCAAAAGTTTTACCTAATTCATCACTGTAAAACAAACAATCGTAACCAAAACCCTGTTCACCCTGCGGCTCGGTGGTAATCACGCCAAAGGTCTGCCCTTCCGCGGTGTAGGTACGTCCATCGGGAAAAACTAAAGCAACCGCGCAATGAAAATGCGCCGCGCGGTTAGTTTGCCCTTGCAAATTTTGTAACAATAACTGACGATTGGCGGACATTCCTTGCCCCGAATAGCGTGCACTGTAAATACCAGGGGCACCCTGCAAAGCGTCCACACATAAACCACTGTCATCACCTAACGCTGGCAATCCCGTCGCGCGACACACCGCCTGCGCTTTTATTAAAGCGTTTTCCCGAAAGGTCGTTCCTGTTTCTGCGATGTCATCATGGAAGCCCACGTCTGCTGCGCTGACAATAACAAAATCGGTTAAGATGTTCCGCAACTCCACTAACTTATGGGCATTGCTGGTGGCGGCCACGATTTTGGTTTTCATCTGGTGATCCGCCCGAGGCTCGAACTCGGGACAACATCATTAAAAGTGATGTGCTCTACCAACTGAGCTAGCGGACCAAACATTTGCAGTTTACCATAGTCCTCCCTGACTGTCAACTTTTAATCGGCGGGTTGCCGTGCACTTTTACTGTCATAGGGTCGCATCACACTTGCGTCACTGTGTCCGTACAAGTAACACTGTTGTCGATGTGGTCATCACGCATGATGAAGTAATGGGAGGTGTTTCCCCCTGTGCCGAACC
>JAMPCO010000007.1:8446-46566 GCA_023666145.1 Prevotella sp.
CAAAAGACGGGTTAAAAACGCCAAGACAACAAAAAACGCGGGTTACCCACGCGTTGCAAGTCGGTTTTAATGTGGCGCCGTGCGTTTAATCTTTACGTAACGGGTTTAACAAATTGGCAATTTTGCGGCGCAATTCGTCGATATTGCAATTGTCGGTGTATTGGTAATCCAAGACGGGGATGCCGCTGTTGCGTAAGATTTCTTTGGAAACGTTTTTAATGCGGTTCACGCGATCCAAATTGATAATTGACAGATCAAACAAGTCGATCACCAAAACGGGTAGCAAATCGGGCGTGAAAATGACAAAATCAGCATACTGCCCCACCATGTGCAAACTTTCGCGTTTGGTGGGGTCAAACAATTTTTCAATCGGGACATTGACATAAATGATGTATTTTTCGGGCAGAGCCTGTTTCAAGGCTTGGTGGAAATTGATTAAAATCGATTCGATGTACGGCACCACGGGCGCACTTTTGGGCAAAACCCGCAAAGCCTTGGTTTCGCTTTTTTGGTTGCGGTTACGACGTGAACGTAAGAACCAAATGTAAAGTCCCGCAATCACGGCAATGACGCCAATTGGTAAAATAAACTGTGTGAAAAAATCCATAATGAAAAATTATTTTGCGGTAGTTTCAGTGGCAGCAGGTTTAGCAGCCGTAGCAGTTTTCGTTGCTGTGGTCGCCGTTTTGGCAGTCGTAGTTTTTGCCGTAGCAGGTTTGCTGGCTGTGGCAGTTTTTTTCTTGGCAGTCGGTTTGGCTTTGTTCGCCGCAATCAACGCCACTTTTTCGGCTTCCGTGCGCACTTGTTTTTTCTTGTCGCTGACTTTGATTTTTTCTTTAACTTTAACGCCAGCCTTACCGCTCAAATCGCGGATATAATATAATTTGGCACGACGGACTTTACCTTCGCGCACCACTTCAATTTTATCAATGCGTGGTGAATAAACAGGGAACGTACGTTCAACACCCACACCGAAACTGATTTTACGGACGGTAAAAGTTTCACGGATGCCACCGTTTTTGCGCGCAATTACCAAGCCTTCAAACACCTGGATACGTTCTTTGTTACCTTCAACAATTTTGAAATACACTTTCACCGTATCGCCGACTTTGAACGGAGTGATTTCTTTGGTTTGATTTTCTTTTTCGATCAGTTCTACTAAATTCATAGTTGATAGTATACACACCTTTTCCAAATTTTGCAAGAGTTTTATTCTGGTTAGATTTTGGCGGGCATAAATTGGCACAAGGCGCCATGATAAATAATTTGTCCTTTGCCACCGCGGCGCAGTTTTAACAATTCCATGGGACGCACGACTTTACCAAACTCGCCCTGCTCAATGATACCAAAACGTTCTAACAGGTCATTCACAAATTCGGAACAATAAAAACGGTTGGCTTTCCGTGAACGCACCGCGACTTTCCACTTGGACAAAAAGAGCCCCCAATAGTTGTATTTATACTTTTTCCGTTCGGCGTACATGGTGGTGACATAATGCACAATTTTGGTATACGTTTCATCGCTCACTTCCACCTGCATCACCAAGGTGTCCGCACTGCGGAAACGGCGCATAATACCGTACTCGGTCGATTCTTTCACGAAACCACCAATCCACGGATTGTATGTCCACAGCCGACCAAACGAGTACATCGTCTGTAAATCGTCGTCCAAAGAAATGGACGCGTGTGTAAACCAATCGCCCGTCAGTTTACTGATTGTACGCGATAAGATTGTTCCTGTCCGACACAACACCACGTAAAAATGTTTCATGCCTACCTTTATTCTAACCTAATCTTATGCATTTACCCAAGCGATTATTTGACGCCAAGCAAAATTTGTGTTACGCTACCAACAGGTGCGGGCCGCTAGCTCAGTTGGTAGAGCAAGAGACTCTTAATCTTTTGGTCCAGGGTTCGAGTCCCTGGCGGCTCACCACAACAACGATAAAGAATGTAAAAACACCCTGCATGTGGGTGTTTTTCAATACCCGATTTTTAATGGTTGGCTGTTGTCGATTTGCCAGATTTCACAATTTTCTAAGCGGTAGCGTTCAAAATCTTGATTTTCTGGTATTCCATCGAGGTACGCACGCAAACACATTGCCACTCCACCATGCGTAACCACCAATACATTTTTCCCCACATAGTTTTTCAAAACTTCGTTCAAAAACGCATGAACACGCTTTTCAAAATCCGCCAACCTTTCAATCCCATAGCGATTTTCGTTCGGGTCGTAATAATTGATTGCCATTTGCTTCACCATTTGTCTCACATCAGTTCGCCCTTCCAATTTGCCTTTGCCCCGTTCTTTAATCCGTTGATCAACAATGATTTCACCGTCATAAATGGTTTGTGTGGTTTTTAACGCACGTTTTAACGGACTAGAGAAACAAACATCAAATTTTACATCCGCCAACATCTCCGCCAATTTCGTCGCTTGTTCAAGCCCTGTTTGGTTTAATGCTATATCGTGCCAACCTTGACATCTGCCTTGCAAATTCCAATCCGTTTGCCCGTGCCGTACGACATAAATCATTGGGTCCCTCCCCTACTTAATTTAAGATAACACGGTTGCCCGATAGAGTAAATAAATTGATCTTCTCTTTAGTTTGATTGCAAATTTATTGACAAATCAACAAATAGAAAGTTACGCTAATGAAGTATGGAGAACATAACAATGGATCGATTCGAGCGTTTCACAGTTTTAATCAATCGCATTTTGAAAAGCATCCATAAAATTAAAAGTACCGAAATGAGCAAGTTCGGACTAAAATGCGCACACGTGACTTGTATGTACTACCTTTACCGCGAAGGTGGATTGACCGCCAAACAATTGTGCGATATTTGTGGCGAAGACAAAGCGGCAATTTCCCGCGCCATTGATGATTTAGAAAAACTCGGTTTCGTTACCTGCGATTGTGACACTGGCAAACGCTATAAAAGCGAAATTTTACTTACACCCAAAGGCACCACCACCGCTCGAGCAATCACCGCCAAAATTGACAGCATACTGTCCAAAGCCAGCAATGGTTTGAACGAAATCGACCGCGCCGCACTCTACAACGGCTTAACAATTATCAGCGACAACCTACAAAAAATCTGCGCATCTTTTTCGCAAATTTGACCAGCGGCGGACAACGGCGCAACCATGCGCTTATTTTGCTTTTAACTCGATACCCCGAACAGACCGGTAGACTCGCTTTTTGATTTTTGCGACGCGTTGCCGCAAATTATATTGTTGGATGAACTGCTCCACCCTAGGAATCAAATCAGCAAATTTTTCATAGAATTGATATTGAGGATCACTGCTAAAACCATATAACGGAAGATCAAGTAAATCATGGGATAATAACAAAACCAGTATGGTTCGCATGAAATGGTTCTCTGGGTGTCTTAATTGCAAATATAAATTATCAATATAGGGACAAATTATATTTTTCTTATAAAATTTATCAGCCCCGAAAGCGAAATGAAAAACAATATAATCATAAATAAAACTTTCATCATTTATGCATTTTCGCCAACCACGACCATTTTCGGTAAATAAACCTGAAAAAGTCGTTTGATTAAATTTTTCTACCCTTTTCAAGGGTAAACCTAAGCGATTCAAAACTTGGGAAGCGATTTCTACTTCTTCCTGTCCACGTGTGACTTTATTTTTCCTATCTGGCTTAATATCTTTCAAATAAAATTCTTTTCCATGGTACAAATCGCGCCAGAACCAAGTTAAGGTTCGGGTATCCAAGCCACCTGTCAAGGTTGGGATAAAATTATCCTTTTCAATTTCCTTCGTGGCAATTTGCAAATATTTTTTGAGCCATTTTAACAAAAGATTAACTCCACGCCGACTTGTTAAAGGGACAGTATAAGGTCGCTTCGGCAATTTAGTAACCTGCATAACACCATTGCTGTTGATAATAATCGTGTTCCAGCAGGTAATTTTTTTCACATTCGAGCAGTCGCGGGCTTTATCAACCAATGGTTTAACGTTGGCATATTTTGATTCGGTCAGCGTAAATTCCAATTCATTTCCCAACGGTGCAATGTATTCGGCAATCATATCTAGTTTGTTGGATATTGCGAAATGTTTACCCTGTTCCCATTTGTAGACGGCAAACGGCGCCATGGTATTCACCGTAATTTTAATCGTCTTATTAGATTTGCTTAATTTAGTCACAATTCCCGCGTTGGTTCTTTCTTGGCACGATTTGATTTGCTGAAAATTTGCATCAGTGATTATAAATTCAATCATTTAACTTTCCCCAACACTTTGATTTTTAATTTCGTGACAAGTTTGCGCAAATTATATTGTTTAATAAACTGCTCCACCTTGGAAATTAAATTAGCAAATTTTTCATAAAATTGATATTGAGGTTCACCACTAAAACTATACAACGGAATATCCAGTAAATCTGGGCATAATAATAACCCCAACAAAGTGCGCATATAATGCCGATCTGGGTGGCTGATTCGTAAATATAAATTATCACTAAAGGGGCAAACAAAACTGTTAGAGAAATATTTACCAGACCCAAAACCGAAGTGTAAGGCCATATAGTCATAAATGAATGTTGTGTTGTTTAACCATTTTTTTGAATTACAACCGTTGTCCGTAAAGGCACCCGAGAAAATTGTGCGCTGGAACTTTTCCACCCTTTTCAGGGGTAACCCCAAGCGGTTCAAAACTTGACTTGCCGTTTCCACTTCCTCCTGTCCGCGGGCAACCTCATTTTTCCCGTCTGGTTTAACGGCCTCCAAATAAAAATCTTCACCATGGTACAAATCACGCCAGAACCAAGTTAATGACCGCGAATCTAAACCACCCGTCAAATTTGGGATAAAATTATCATTTTCAATTTCCTTCGTGGCAAGTTGCAGATATTTTTTGAGCCACTTTAACAATAGTTTGACCCCGCGCCGACTTATCAATGGAACACTAAACGGCTTTTTTTTTGGGGGAGTAATTTTCAAATTGCCATGACGATCTACACTAATTGCACTCCAACAAGTGATTTTTTCTACGTTGGAACAATTACGGGCCCGATCGAGATATGGTTTCCAATTGATATATCTTGATTCGGTCGGTGTAAATTCCAATTCATATCCCAACGGCACGATATATTCGGCAATCATGTCCAATTTGTTGGAAATTGCGAAATGTTCACCCTGTTCCCATTTGTAGACGGCAAACGGCGCCATGGTGTTGACCACAATTTTAACTTTCTTTTTTGTTTTAATTAGTTTCGTCGCAATCCCTGCGTTGGTCTTTTCCTGACGCGATTTGACTTGCTGGAAATTTGCGTCGGTGATTAAAAATTTAATCATGCACTTTGCTCCTTTTTCAGTAAAATTACGATCTGGTTTTTGCCGTATTGCACGGAATCGTAAAAATTAAAAGTCAAGGTGCTTTCTGCCAATGTTCCCAAATATGGGTGGTAATAAGTTGACAATAGTGTCTCATTTTCCTGATAAGTTTGCAAATAAGTTACCACAAAATCACAAAGTTGGTTGCGAATTGTGGCATCAAAGTCATCGAACATGACGGGAAAGGCTTCGCGCGTAAAACTATTTTGCGCATAAAAGCGCACGTTCGGAACGATTCCAGCCGCGTTGTAAAAACCACAATCCGACATCTGGTAACAAAATAAAGTTGCTGACTGTGCCGCAGTTTGGTTATATTCCGCAATTAAATCCGCCACCACCAAAGGTGCGTATGCCGACCGCGGACGATTGATTTCCGCGAGATTATGCACGAAAGGCAACATCACCAAAAAACTGAGTACGGTCACCAATGCCAACCATAAACTTTTCACACGACGACGTTGTACCACGACACCTACCGCGTACAAAACTTTGGTTAAAACTTTCACGGCATAAATGGCTCCCAAGATGGTGTAAGTGAACAATGGCAAATAATAATAAAGATAACCACAGAAAAAACCTATCATCACCCAGGTAATGACGACAGTAATTAACAACAACCAACCGCTTTTTTGGCGCCAATGACACACCGCGAAACAAATCACACCCCAAATGAAAAAAATCATAAACCAATCGCCCAAAAAGAACGACTGCAAGAAATTGTGCCATGGGTTAACCGTAGCCGTTTCTGTCGAACCCGAATAACTGTTGAGATTGAGTTGAAAATAAACCGTCCATAAATCGTTGAGTGCCCCCACCGCCGCAAACCCAATCAACACGGGAATGGTCACCAACAAAATACCACCACCCATAATGAGCCCACTGCGCAAAATTTGGGTAAAATTACGATGCACCAAATTGATTATCAGCCAAATCAGCAACGGCACCAAACAAAATTCCAGCATAGAATATTTGACCCACAGCAACAAACCCAAACAGATGCCGATGGCCAAACTGCGCCGCCAAGTCACAGGGCGTTGGTCCATCAACGCATCCAAAAAGCACAACAGCCCGTACGCAAAAATCGGTAAGCAGTATTCTTCCACACACGCCCCGTCCAAACCACGCGCGTAATTAGGACACAAGACCGCCATCATCAACGGTACCACCGCCAAACTTAACCACGGCGACAAAAATTTACGCGCAATGCGGTAACCAAAAAAGAGGTATAAACTGATGCACAAAACTTCCACGCACCAAATCGCCAATTGCTCGTTCGGAAAGCAACACGCCACCGCAAACACCACATAAGTCAGCGGCCCTTTTTGTTCAAATAAATCACGATAAGGAACCTTGCCCGCCAGCAGACCATGCCCCATCGTCATAAACCATTGAAAATCGCACAGCGAATTAAACGTGTGTAACGGCGAATTCAAGCCGAAAAAGAACATGAACACCAACGCGATGCCTAAACACCAAACATAAACTAACCACGGGTTAAATTCCCGTGGTGGCGGGTTCACGGTCGCATTCGTTGGTTCGGTCATATTGATACTTTTAATACTAATTTTCACTGATCACCCCAAATATTGTAAGTAATATTGCTTCACTCTGGTATAATCTAATGTTTTAAAGAACATCTTCCCCGCGATGGTTGGATTTAACTGCTGTACTTTATCGATAGTGAACATTACAAATTTGTCATTGACAACGCAATCATTTGCATAAATAAAAAACAAATTATTTATTTTATAACCCGAAATTTTACTGTTTCCGCCACGTTCCTTTCTACCAACAAGTTGTGAAATATCGATTTTCACTCTACCATTATTTACTACAGCCCCTTTTTTAAGTAAAAAGTTTTCCAATGCTTTCGGCGTCCACACATTGTAATGATTTCTCCCCGCTGGTCTAATTTCACCCTCCAGTTTTGCCCAAATAGATACTTGATTCGCTGGTAGCATAACCAGATTACCCTTAGTATCTTCAGTACAAATTACATCGGCATACTTTTTGGTATAATTATTTGACACTGCAATGTTAACACTGTGAGCAGAAAAGTTGTTTATATTACTTCCCATTACTTCAAAGAAATTCAACTCCTCTTGTTCATTTAGCATCTCTGCAAATTGTGGATATCGTTCAAGAAATTCTTCGGTTATCCGTAACTTACCATCTTCAAGATATTTAGGCAAATCCGGTTCGCAAGTTTTCGCCCCAGGCTCCTTAAACTCAATTGTAAAGATGTTAAGGTCAAATACGGTTATTAAAGCACTATCAATACCATTACACCCACCTGCTTGAATTAACATTCTAGACTTTGTATCGTTACCATAAACATATCGCGGGTACAAGCGATATGACGACAATAAGTTTTTTATACTATCTGGGATATAGTTAGTATCGTTCATACAATTAACAAATACATTCAATTGCATCATGTTCGCAAAAGTTTGCGCATAAACACACTCACTGAAAACTGCCGATTGAATGTTTTTACCAGTAGTAAAACTTTTTTGGATTTGATGTGCAAGTGCTGGGCACTTTATCGCAAGTATCTCTAAATCAAGTGACTTAGATCTAGATTTAGCCTGATTCCACAAAGAATTGCGCACTGTTTTGTTAAAAACAACTGGCGTTTGTGGCAATGAGTAAAACTCTTTCATAATATCTGTTTGCAATTTTGTTAACGGTATCATTTGTTTTTCTCCTTAATATAAGTTATTGATAACATTTGCTTAGCGACAAAAGCATACGAAAAGACATTCGGGTGTTGCACGCAGTCTTTAATATAACTTAATTGGTTATTATTAAATTTTATTCTTTTCCCGTCTAGTTGCGCAAACTCTTCAAATTTCCAAATCGGCATTGCTTCCATTTTAAAGCATTTACTTAAAAAATTGAAATATTTTTTTAGTGCCAGATAGTTATGTTCTCTAAATAGATTTGAGCAATCACCATCCTTCCCCTTACAACCCAATAATAGTAATTTTTGTTCTACATCACACTCATTCTGCACTCTGTTGCTATATTGATTCAAAACAATATCTAACAAAGTATTAGTATTAATTCCACCAATGCCTTTTAACCAATTACCCCAGTCAACACAATTTTGATTATAGTCATTGGTATTACGAATCACTCGATCGGCTCGACAAATCAAATCGGCGAGATCAAACTTATCAAGTTGTTTATTCCAGTCAATAGCGATGTTTTGATCAATAACTCCCAAATTTTCTAGACATGCCAACACAAAATGTACAGTGCCAAAAGGATATTTTTCTGTATAATGATTGATTTTATTATCGCTAAGCACTTTATTTCTTAAAATATTAGGGTTAATTTTATTATTATCGTCATAATAGTCTCTAACTGATTGTTCATCCACCGCAACAAAATGTTGATCAATTACTGGTATTGATTTTTGACAAACTGGTAAATCTATAAATACGCACTCTTCTAAACTTTCGTTGGGATTACGTAACCATAATTCATCATTATACTTACCAGAACAAGAACTATACCCCACCACTTTCCAATCTAAAAAATGTTGCAAAAACATCCCCGATAAGATGCCATCTAAATCTGCATTAACAACACACTTTCTGTTTTGCGTAAAATGATGTTTGATAACACTTTCTAAAATAACTCGTTCCATTTATTCTCCAAACAATGAATTGGAATGTACTATAGCAAAAACATCTTTTGTTTCTGCAAATCCCAAAATTCGCAATATTCTTTCATTAATTTCCAATCTATAATTTTTAGGAAATTTAATGTTCTCCTGTTTCATACCGGCGTTTAACTTTGTAATTATATATTTGTCTTCGTTATTAGTCATCTTATTACACATATTAGCAAAAAAAGTTTTGTCTTCAGCCGATAAACAATCAAATGGCAATGGCATTTCTTTCAGTAGCCTAATGGGGTAAGTAATCCCACCATCGTAAATACGCCACCACCAATAAGTAAAACTGGAATTAAGCCAACAATACAAAAAATTAAACTCCTCTTGAGTTTTTACATTAAAAGTTACGACTCCATTACGTTTTAATTTTTTTGAACTTGCTGTTGTAAAATACCGACAGGTATTAGGAAAATCGAGGGTAAAATCAGTTTTTTGGTGAATTACTAAATCATTTAATTTTAATTTTGATTTCGTTACCCATACATCAAAAACATCTTGTAAAGAATTCTGTATCTTTTTGAAAGACTGGTTTTGTGAATTGATTATTTGAGTTTTCTCAGGTAAAAATTTCTCTAATGTTGCTGCTTTTAACAATTCTTGCCGTTCATTATTTTTGAACCTAATCAATGGCGATATTCTAAAACCTTTGTGTATGTCATTTTTTGTGTAAACAGTAATAGCAGCACGCACCGAGTTTACATGGTTTGAATTGAATATTCCATGCTTTTTACCGTAAAATATATTACCAGGGACATTATCAAAAGACACAACGAAGCCCGTCCCCTGCACACACATAACTTTTCTTAACGCAACAAATTTATTTCCAGACACAAAACTAAATGGCGTAATAATCACTGCTGACTTAGATTGTAAGATGATTTTTTCCATAAAGGAAGAATATAATTCTTTTGTTCCACTCACGACATCACTCTGTTTCCATGTATCTGGTATTGTTAAAACCCGCGAATAGGGGGGGTTAGAAATTACTTTACAATTTTTCGGCAAAACTACATCTTTATTCAAAAAATCGCCTAACTCTAAATGCAAAAATTTTGCAACATCCATTCCATAGTGTACGATAAATATTGTTTGACAAATCCTTAACGCAATCGGGTCATTATCATAAAGATACACTTTTCCGTCCGCAATCAATTCACGTGCTTTATCAAAACCAATAAAATCTAAATAGTCTAAAATCAATTTACCAGTTCCGCAAGCAACGTCACAAATAATTTCGCCATCGCATTTACTAAACCAATCAATCATTACATTTGCAACATCAGTTGGCGTATAGTATTGTCCACTATTTTTTTTTGATGCTTTATTGCAATAAGCCAACCCCATTTCGTACAAATTATCTAGATTATGAATTTGCAATAAACTTTCGCATTCTCTACTATAATTGGTAATATATAAACAAATATCATTCCATGTTTTTTCCAACCCATTTAATTCGATGTCTTGGTAATACTTATCAATGGAATAGTCTATATATTTTTGCTCAAGAATGTCTTTGCCATTTATCAACACACCAACCACATAAATAGATTATCACATTTTTGCTGGACAAACTAGTACTAATTGTATCAAATAAGTCCTGGTGGAAGTTATAGGGCTCGAACCTATGACCTACTGCTTGTAAGGCAGTTGCTCTCCCAACTGAGCTAAACTTCCGTGTGGGACAAAATAGTTTATCCCAATGCGGGTAATTTCGTCAAGATATTTGACAATCTTTCGCCGATATAATATAAAAAATTGATGAACGACCATTTACTGCTGGAAAAACTGACGTTACACGTGAAAGTCGACAACGAAAATCAAATCTTTTCCGATTTTGCGTATAACGAAGATAATTTAAGTTCCGAACTCAGCAATTACTTAAAAGAAAAAGCCGAATGCGCGTTCCCCTTGCCCGCGAAAGAAAATTTCATCATTAAAATTCACAGTGACAATCATCATCTACGGCTGCCCGAGATTACCCGTTGCATCCACCGCCATTTTCACAATGAATACGATGCCGCGAAACGGCAATTGCACCACGCGCTACGCATGGCACTGGTCTTGTTCGGTCTGGGCATGATTGCTTTAATTTTGAACTATTTCGCCGTGACCTACGTGAACAATTTTTTCTTAACCTCCATTTTGAACATTACCGCTTGGGTCTTCATTTGGGCGGCGGTCGAAGTCGCGGTCTTGGAACGCCACGACATCAAGCGTGATTGCATTATTTTACGCCGCCTGGCTTACGCCGAAGTCGCGTTCAGCAACGGTACCAAATTGGACGCCCCCGTTTACATTTAATTAAGCCAACTTACCAAACGTATAACCTTGGTCTTGCAAAGCGGGAATCACTTGGCGCAGTAATTCGGGAGTGCCTGGGTTCGTAATATGGAACAGCATGATCGCCCCGGGGTGCACCCGTTCCAAAATTTTATGCTGGCACGCCGCCACGTCCAGTTTGGGTTTGGATTGCCAATCAACAATGGCTAAACTCCACAACACTGCGCGTAAGCCCAAATCCTGTGCGACCTGCAAAGTCTTTTCATCAAAACGTCCCTGCGGCGGACGGAAAAATTGCGTAGTGGTTGGTAATTGTAAATCGCTTAGGTCGCGGCGAATCCCGTCGGCGCTTAAACTGGGTAAATCGCGGTGCTTGTTGGTGTGGTTTCCGATTTGATGACCTTCGTTTTGCATCCGCGCAATTAACTCGGTTTGTTGCAAATAATTGCCGCACAAAAAGAAAATACCTTGGATTTGATACTCCTTTAAGATGTCCAAGACTTCCGCGGTGTACCCCGCTTCGTACCCCAAATCAAACGTAAAATAAACTTGCTTTTGACTTGCGTCCCCCAGATACATCCCGTTATACTGTTGCAATAATTTGGCACCGACATCGCTGACCGTGGGCGTTGTCCCGTTCCCATGGTGACTGAGTCCCCAACTGACAACATCACTGCTGTTGCCCATCACTGCGGTTGCCGCCGCCGTGCAGAAACAAACCGCCGCTAACAAAAATTTACGCATAACGGTAGCATCTCCCGAAACAGCAACAATTATACCGCCACACCAAAAAGGGGAAGTTCGCACTCCCCCTTTGACAATGTCCAACTGCATCAATTATTTTTTGCAAGCGGGAACAAGGTTAGACACAGCCGTACCTAAGCCAAGCAAGGTCGTGATGATGGTCAACGCCCAACCCGCGGTCGCTTTAATTGTCACACCTGCCAAGGCGAACAACTGCGCAACTGGTTTGAATTTATCTTGTAATTCCGTACCGACGAAATTGGCATTGGCAATGGTCAACATGATGGCGGCTACGCACAAGACCGCCCCGCAACCAAAGGCAACCCAGTTCGCAACTTTGGCGACTTTGGCATTTTTAATCACGTGAAAGTCATTGAGCAAGGCAAACACCGAAGCCAAGAATACCATGCCCGCCAACACCAAAGTTATGATTGACATGACCAGGGTCAAAGTGGCTAACGCGGAACCGTCCGATTGTTGCAAAGCGGTGTCCAAAAAACTGTAACCACTGGTTGCGCCCGACGGAACCCCAACCCCCGTTATGGTTTCAACCATTTCCGCGGGTTTAATGCTGACGCTGTAAAACGGCAAAGCGAAGAAGGCGTAAACTAACCCACTGCAAACCGCACTGATACCATGAAGTATCGCGTTTCTTTTCATATTTTCTCCTTTTTTAATGTTAATTTTAACCGGTCAAAGCACGGTAACACGTAACTTGTTGATTTGTCAACAAGTTTAGCCCGATTTAATCAATTAGTAATTTGGTGTCCCCGGCGGTAATCGAAACCTCATCTGATCCTTAGGAGGGATCTGTTCTATCCGTTGAACTACGGGGACGATGCAACAGTTTAACACATTTGCTTGATTTGGCGCAATGTGATAAACTTGATTAGTTAATTTTTGGGAGGTCTGAAAATGAAAAAATCCTTGGGAGTCAAGCCATACATTTTTCCGCAACCCGTTTTAATCATCGCTACATACGACGAAAACGGTCACCCGAACGCGATGAACGCCGCTTGGGGCGGCATGGCGGACGACAACGAAATCATGATTTGCTTGTCACAACACAAAACCACCGCCAATTTAGCCATTAACCACGCCTGCACCATTGCCATGGGCGATGTTGCACAGGTTACCGCGTGCGATTATGTGGGGATTGCTTCGGGGAACAAAGTTCCCGACAAAATTGCCAAAGTCGGTTGGACGGTGACCAAAAGCACAACCGTGAACGCACCCATCATTAACGAATTACCGCTGACCTTGGAATGCACGCTTGTCAAAGTGATCGACGACGTAAAATACATCTTCCGCATCGAAAATGTGCTGGCCGACGAAAAAATTTTAACCGATGGTCAGGTTGATTTGAAGAAATTCCATCCCATTACCTATGACCCCGCCCAACACGGCTACTACGCTTTGGGCGCGAAAATTGGACAAGCATTTGCCGACGGACGGAAAATTTAATCTTCATGAACAACGACACCACCATTCACAGTTTTGCGCCACTGCTTCAAACTGACAGTGAAATTTTGTTTTTAGGCTCCGCTCCCAGTGTTTTATCGCGCCAAAACCAGTTCTTTTATGGTAACCCGACCAACCGTTTTTGGAAAATCTTGTCCGCGCTTTATGACGAAGATTTTGTCCACGCCGATCGCGCCACCAAAACTGACTTACTCCAAAAGCACCACCTCGCCTTGTCCGACGTGTACGCCACTTGCGAAATGAAAAAAGTCGGCAGTTCGCTGGACAGCAACATCATCCACGCCGTTTTTCAAGACATCCCCCACATCATTCAAGGCACCAACATCCGCCGCATTTTTATCACATCAAAGAAAGCCTACACCGACTTTGTCAAGCACTGGCAAGGTCAAATTTCCCCTGCCATTTCCGTTACTTGTTTACCTTCGCCTTCCGCCGCCAACCGCAGTGTCTACAAAACTGATGACGATTTAATCGCCGCCTGGCGCCAAATCATTGACAGTAACTAATTTCTCACGGCTTTCTTAAAATAAACATTCCACCTTTTTCCAGCAATTCTTCGTCCGTGTATTTTTGTTTGAATTCGTCGGCGACCTTAACCGTAGCAAACGCCGCACGGTCCGCGTCGGTGACGGGACGAGGTTTATATTTAATAATTTCAAATCCAGCCGCAGTAAGGATTGCTAAATAATCCGCCGAACGTAACCTGTTTTGAACAGGTATATCAGGTAAGTATAATCCCCCTTTCCTCATTTTAGACCATTTGGCACTTGTATACTGTAAATAATCATAAATGGTTAAAGTAGAATTACTTTTCGCACGATGGTCCTTATAATCAATTGTTAAATACAATACCCCCCCCCCATGTAAAATGCGAAACGCCTCCTTGACGATATCAGGTAATAACTCAGCACGGATATGTTCAAAAGTCACTTGCGAAAAAACAAAATCAATACTTTCGTCTGGTAAATCAGTGTGAGTAGCATCGTAAGGAGCGCGATAATCGACATTGAATTTGCTTAATAAGATTTTGTCAAGATTTTCGTCCGTTATCTTATTTTTAATCTTCGGCACGTGCCGTATACCAAATTTAGCATGGTATTTTTGAAAATATTTAATCACCCGTGCCACATTACCAGGCTTTGCGCGCTTGAGATCTACTGTAATTATTTTTTTAAATCCTAACAATGATAATCCAATCGGAGCAATCAAATATAAGCCCGCACCAATTTCAAAGGCCGTTGCTTGTTCAACTGGTACTGAACTGTAATACTGAAAAGTTGAAACTAAATCAACAGTTCTCCAACGATAAAAAAGTTGATTACGTAACCTAGATTTTTTTAGTTGTCGCTTTTCCCATTTTTCCTGTCGGATTTCCCGTCGAATCAATTGTATCATTTGCTTTTCGCGTTGCATTCTCTTTCGTATCTTCAATTTTTCCCGTAACTTACGCTGCCTGTTTTGCCGACATTGTTGTTGCCACGCAATAATTTTTCGTTTCAATCCCAGTAATTGTGCACCCAATGGCAACTTCAAAATGATACTTTTCAATTTGGCTTTGCGTTGTGAATTCACTTGAATTTTTTAACATAAAATGTTTTTATTGTAAAGTTTAACGATCTTTCTCACGGCTTTCTTAAAATAAATATTCCACCCTTTTCCAGCAATTCTTCGTCCGTGTATTTCTGTTTAAATTCGTCGGCGACTTTAACCATGGCGAACGCCGCACGATCCGCGTTGGTGACTTTGCCATAACATCTGAAATCAACAATCTCAAACCCTACTGCGGTGAAAACCGCCAAGAAGTCCACCGATCGTAATCGATTTTGGTGAAATTGATTAGAACATAAATTCTCTAATTTTTGCCATCCTATACTGGTGTATTGTAAATAATCATAAATAGTCAAAACAAAATTTTTGTACGCACGGTGATCCTTAAAATCAATTTCAAGATAAAAAATTTTTCCCTTTCGTAAAATCCGAAATGCTTCTTGGACAATTTCAGGTAGTAATTCTGCATGAATATGTTCAAAAGTAAATTGTGAAAAAATGTAATCGACACTACAATCCGGTAAATCGGTATGCGCAGCATCGTATGGAGCACGGTAGTCTATGTTAAAGTACTTAAACAAAATTTTATCTAAATTTTTTTCAGTAATCTCTTCCTTAATTTTTGGCAATTTACTGATACCTAATTCTTTTTGGAATTTGCGATAATATTCAAACATTAATTGTACCTTTATTGGAGTCGCACGACGAACATCAACTGCAATTACCTTTTTGAAAAACAATGATAACCCAATTGGTGCAGCAAGATATACTCCTGTCCCAATCTCAAGAACCGTTGAATTTTCAGGATGTAGTTGACTATAACGTTGAAAAATTTTTAAATGCTTTACACTCCGTTCATAAAAAAATTCTTGATTATGAAATTTTGACTTATCAATTAACTGCCATATTTTTTTTCGCGTATCATTTTTTTGTTGCCTTGCAATAATTTTTCGCCTTAATTGCAATAATTGCGCACCCAAGGGTAATTTCAAAATGAGGTTCTTGAACTTGGCTTTGCGTTGTGGATTCACTGCAAATTTCTTAGCATAATTTATTTCTGTTGTAAAGTCAATCAGCGGCACACATCATGGTTTTCTTAAAATAAACACTCCACCCTTTTCCAGCAATTCTTCGTCCGTGTATTTTTGTTTGAATTCGTCGGCGACTTTAACCGTGGCAAACGCCGCGCGGTCCGCGTCGGTGACGGATTTGCTTCGGTAATCAACGATTTCAAATCCTGCCGCGGTAAACATAGCCCGATAATCTTTTGAGCGCAAACGATTTTGATATGGAATCGAATTTTGTTTTTTCCATTCTTCATCAGTAAATTGTAAACAACTATACCGATTTAATTTGGAATTATATATACTGCGTTGATCCACATAGTCTGTACAGACATACATTACCCCCCCCCCCGTAAAATACGAAAGGCTTCTTTAATCATGTCGGTTAAAATTTCAACACGAATGAAATTAAATACCAATTCGGCGTTGACATATCCAACACTGTTATCAGGTAAATCAGTATGCGCAGCGTCGTATGGTACGCGATAATCGATGTTAAAATCATCACGCAAAATTTCGTCTAAATTTTCATCCGTGATCCTTTCTTTAATTTTCGGCACAGATTTCAAACCCAATTTTTTGGCATATTTGCGGTAATGTTGACACGTCATTTGGACAAATTTTGGATTGGCACGTCGAATATCAACCGTAATAATTTGTTTGAAACCAATTAAAGACAAGCCAATCGCGGAACCAACGGCTGGTCCCGTGCCAATTTCAAATACAGTTACATCTTCAGGTTGAAATTGACAGAAGGTTTTGAAGCGATTGGCATATTGCACTATGCGCCGATAATAATAGTTTAAATGAGTCAATCGCAGTATCCATAACCACCGATAATTATATTTTAATGACGTTTTTTTGGCTTCAATTTGGCGTTCAAGCGCGATAGCGGCCGCTTGAACGGAGTTTCTTAATTTTTTTTCTTTTTTACTAATCTTTTTCCGCCGACATTTTTGCCGCTGTGCAATAATTTTTCGTCTTAATTCCAGTATTTTTGCACCCAAGGGTAATTTCAAAATCATGCTTTTCAATTTGGCTTTGCGTTGTGGATTCACTGCAAATTTCTTAGCATAATTTATTTTCGTTGTAAAGCCAATAAACGCTGGCAGGCGCGGCGGGTGTTCGTGTAAGTGTTGAAACCCGTTAAACGCAAATAATTTTCGCCCGCGGCGCCAAAACCGACCCCGGGAGTACAAACAATGCCCGTTTGTTTTAAGAGCCAATCAAAACATTCCCATGACTTCATTTGTTGTGGACACCGTACCCAGACATACGGCGAATGCACGCCACCGACGTATTGCCAATGCAGGGTTTTTAAGGTTTGGCAAATTAACCGTACGTTACGGCGGTAGTATGCAATGTTTTGTTGTATTGCCTTGAGCCCAGCGGGTGATAACACCGCCTCCGCCCCCCGTTGCACGATGTAACTGACGCCGTTGAATTTGGTCGTTTGCCGACGGCGCCACAGTTGATTCAAACCGACACCGTCTGCCGTACGCAAGGCTTTTGGCACCACGGTGTAGCCACAACGCACCCCCGTGAACCCAGCCATTTTGGAAAACGAACCAATTTCAATGGCACAGGTACGCGCCCCATCAATTTCATAGATGCTGCGCGGCAAAGCGGAATCATCGATGAAACACGCATACGCCGCATCATAAATAATCACGGCTTGGTGCGACCGCGCGAAATTAACCCATTGTTGCAATTGAGCACGGTGATAACAAGCCCCCGTGGGATTGGCAGGGTTACATAAATAGATTATGTCGGCCGTGATACTTTCATCGGGTAAGGGCAAAAAACCGTTCTCCGCCGTCGCACGGAAAAACTGCGGCTGCCGTCCCAGCATTAAGTTGCTGTCCAAATAAACGGGATAAACGGGGTCGCACATCGCCACGGTTGCTTGGGGGTCGAAAATATCTAACAGATTGCTTAAATCACTTTTGGCTCCGTCACTGACCACGATTTCGTCGGGGTCAAGTTGGACTTGGTACTGCGCTTGATAAAAATCGGCAATCGCTTGCCGTAACCATGGGTAACCCGTTTCGGGTCCATAGCCACGGAAAGTTTTGGCTTGTCCCATTTCGGTACACGCCCGCCGCATCGCTGCCACTACCACCGACGGTAAGGGGCGGGAAACGTCGCCGATACTTAATTTAATAATGGATTGTGCGGGGTGTTCCGCCTGGAATTGGCGTGTTTTCGCCGCCACCGTACTGAACAAATAGTTTTCGGGTAAAGTTAAATAATGGCGGTTAATTTTCATCTTCGCCCCCTTCAATGGTGATTACACCGTGAAACACTGTTGCCGCGGGCCCCAACAAACGAATGTGTTCGCCAGAACAATCCACCGCCAATTCGCCACCAGGTAATTGTACCCGAATCAATTTTTCACGATTGCAAAAACCCCGTTGCACACTGGCAAGTGCGGCGGCACACGCCCCCGTACCGCAGCCCAGTGTTTCGCCACTTCCACGCTCCCAAACCCGCATTTGTAACCGATTGTCGCCGATGACGCGCACAAATTCCACATTGGTACCGTGCGGGAACAATTTACTGTGTTCAAGGCGTCGACCTAACCGTTTGATGTCGTAATGATCAATGGCAAAATTGGGGAACCATACCACGTGCGGATTTCCCACATCAACCGTCGTCAAATCATGAATGCCCGCTAACTGCACATTACCCACTGTGGCTGTGCCCATGTCAACACTGAAATAATTCGCACGCAAACGCCGTACCCGCTTGATACCGCTCCTCGTCGCGATGCGCACCACGTTCCCCTGCACTTCGCCACGTTCGATTAACCATTGCGCGACACAGCGCACCGCATTACCACACATCAGCCCCTCACTGCCGTCGGCATTGTACATCGCCATGGTAACATCTGCGCCGACTGTGTTGGGTGGCATGATGAACACTAAGCCGTCGCCGCCCACCCCGAAATGGCGGTCACTTAATTGTCGAGCCAATTGGTCGGGGGCACGCACCGTCTGTTGGCGCGTGTCTACATAAATGTAATCGTTGCCCACCCCTTGCATTTTGGTAAATTCAAGTAACATACGGCTATCTATGCAAGCAAGCCGCAAAAAGTGAGTGCCATCGCCCTGTTAATCTAAGTTAATTTTCATGGGCTGATGCCGTAATAAATCTGTGCTAGTCAAATAATATTTAATGCCGTTTTTGGTATAAACCAAATCGCCGCGTCCACCTTTACCGTGCAAATGTCCGTAAATCACGGCATCCACGTGGTATTTTTCACACAACTGGGTAAACGGCGAATCGTCACGCAGACAGTTAAACGGCGGATAATGCAAAATTGCGACCAATTTGCGGTTGCCCTTTTCACCCGCATTCTGTAATGACATTTCAAAGCGCAGCACTTCCCGTTCATAAATTTTTTTGTCTTCGGGGGATTGGACGCGGTTGCGTTCGGGCGTCTGCCAACCCCGTGTCCCAACAAAGATGACGTCGCCAATTGTTATGCTGTCATTTTGCAACACTTTGATTTGTTCCCCCACGAACGCGCGAATTTTTGAAATACTTTTCCACCAATAATCATGATTACCCCGAATCATGATTTTGGTGCCGTTCAAACTGCGGATAAAGTCAAAATCGGCTTGTGTGTCCTCCATCCGCATGGCCCACGAAATATCGCCCGCAATGATACCCACATCATCGGGGCCAACCACCGCGTTCCAATTTTTTTTGATTTCCGCTTCGTAATTCTGCCAATGTTCACCAAAAATGTTCATGGGTTTATCAACGGCAAAGGACAAATGAAAATCCGACAACGCAAAAATTTTCACTGGTGTTTTCTCCTAAAATCAAATTTCGACCACGCACCGTCCTCGGGGGGATTGACAATAAATTTCAGCCGATCATGGGTGGTGGGATGATTGAACTCTAATTGATACGCCCAAAGCGCGATGTCTTTCACCCCGCGGCGACTGCCCCCATAACGGGCATCACCCACAATGGGATTGCCAATTTGTTTCATTTGGACCCGAATTTGGTGCGAACGCCCTGTGGCTAATTGCACCGCAACCAAGGTATCGCCGTCCACTGTATCCAAGGTTTGGTAAGTCAATTCCGCCCGTTTGGCACCCGTCGTACTTTGCGGTACCACCGCCACCGTATTATGCACGGTATCCTTGGCTAACCAATGTACTAAAGTCGCCGTCCGTTGTTTTGGCACTCCATGCACAACGGCATAGTAAGTTTTTTGCAATGTGCCGTCTTGGATTTGTTCACTCAGGCGCGCCGCGGCTTTACTGTTTTTTGCAAAGACCATCACACCGCCTGTCACGCGATCCAAACGGTGCACAATTCCCACAAACCCACCCGTGTAATCTTTCAACGCGGCTTGCAAACTTTGGTCGCCCGAAATATCCGCCACGGTCGGCACGTTTTGTGGTTTAATCACCACCAACAAATGATTGTCTTCAAAAATGACGGCAGGTGTGTCCATATCTTCAATTATACATGGCAAAAAAAAGTTAGTAAAGAATTTGCAACTATTTTCAATTGCTGTTAATATATATGTACAGGAGGTATCAATCAATGGGATGTGAAGGATGTCCAGGTTGCGGAAGACCAACGAAATAATTAACGCGCGATGAAATTGGGGAAAGAAGCATTATTAGCCATCGTGGAAAGTGCCTTGTTTATAATTGGTGCATTTTTTTTCATGTTAGTGTTAATCATTCCTTCCAACCCAGTTTGGGCGTTAGTTTTTGGTATTTTGTTTGGACTGGCGGGTGCAATCGTTTGGTTGTGCCCGTTTGTTATCCGCTTAGTGCGCAAAATTAAACTCCGTCAGCCGACAACCGAGACCGACATTGCCAGCATTGCCCAGAAGATACAAGGTGCCGACAACCCCGAAAACAACAGTTATGAATTGCACCGCTCCGCTTCATACGAAAATTTGGACGACGAAATCGTCGCCGTTTCCAATGTAGCACCTCAACCAAAAACTAAATCTAAACCCAAAACTGCCAACACAACCAAACTCAAAAATATCACTGAGACTGAACCCAAACCTGAACCCGAACCCGATTCCAAAGCGGAACAACCCGCGGAATAAATACTCAGAAAATATTGTTAATGTCCGAAGCATCTTGCAACGGGACAATTTCGGGTAAATTGGCTTTGACTTTGGTCGGCGGCACAGGTACCGAAGCCACCCCGTTGTTTTTGCTGACGTCTTCGGGGTTCATAAAAGTGGTCAATTCGCCAATGAATTGTAATTTGAAATAAGGCGTTGGGCCACTGCGGTTTTTCGCCACGATGATTTTGGCTTCATAATCGCGACTGTGTTCGTTTTGTTCACTCTGCGTTTCGGTTTTGGGTTTATGGATAAACATGACCATGTCGGCATCTTGTTCAATTGCCCCCGATTCACGCAAATCAGATAACATCGGTTCACTGTCTGAACCCGTCCGTGATTCAATCCCGCGGTTTAATTGTGCTAAGAGCAGCACGGGCACTTCCAGTTCTTTGGCCATGGTTTTCATCATGCGGCTGTTGGCGGCCACCTGCTCTTGACGACTTTCATTACGGGTACCAGTTTGCGGCGAACCCATTAAACCCAAATAGTCAATCATGACCAAATCCAACCCGTGTTCGCGTTTTAAGCGCATACACTTCCGCATAATTTCGGAGGCGGTAATGGAACTGCTGGCATCCAAATAGATGTCGGCGTTTTGCAGTTTGGCGTTAGCGTCCCACAAACGCGTCCATTCTTCGGGTGTCATTTCCCCGTGCAAAGCGTGCGATAACGAAACCCGTGCCACCGAACATATGGCACGGTTCGTTAATTGCACTTTATCCATTTCCAACGAAAACACCGCGACTTTGGCTTTACTTTTCAAGGCCGCGTTCAACACAATGTTCATGGCAAAACTGGTTTTACCCACACTGGGACGGGCACCGATGATGATTAAACTGCCTTTCTGCAAGCCATTGGTGATACTGTCCAACACACTGTAACCTGTTTTAATGCCCCGTAAAGCCGCGGGGTCATGTGCCACTAAATCAAAGTTATTCAAAACGGTCGGTAATTCTTGGGATAACTTCGTCAATTCTTGGCGTTCATCTTCTTTGCTGATGTCGAAAATCAATTTTTCTGCGTATTGCAAAGCCGCGTGTGCGTCATCAAACTGTTTTTGCTGATCGTCGGGTTGGTTCAAGGCTTTGGTTATCGCCGCCGCCGCCCGATCCAAGCGACGCAAAGTTTCATCCTTTTGCAAAATAGCCACGTAATGGCGGAAATTCACGGTGGACGGAATGACATCCATTAAATTGGTTAAATATTCGTTGCCCCCTACGGCTTCCAATTTGCCAATGGCTTTCAAACGTTCGGACAAAGTCACCAAATCAACCGCCACATTTTTGGTTGCCAAATACCCAATGGCTTCGTAAATGATGCGGTGGGCGGGCGCATAAAAATGGGACGGTTTCAACCGCGTAAAAGTTTCCAGACAGTCGTTATCCAACAGTACAGCAGCAATCACGGATTGTTCGGCTTCCAAGTTGTGTAACATCAATTCGATTATAACATACCCACGGATTACTTGCAATATCTTTTGGGTTATGCTATAATCCTTTGTTGGATAAATGGGCAATTAGCGACTGCCTGTAACCCGTGCGCTAACCGGGATTGACCACACGGCTGAGAGCGTGTACCGAATCATGTTAGACAGACTCTATCGGTGTTGACGTTTGACGGCTTAGTAGTCGGTGCGATTGTGAATCGTGTCAGATGGGGAACCAAGCAGCACTAAACAGTTTGCGCCGGGCTAATTAAGTGACGCCAGACCGAGCCATTAGACTGATTACCGTTTTTTGGGAAACGACCGAACCGTGTTCCAACACCATTAACACCGCCCTGTGCGGTGTTTTTTATGCCAAAGAATCTTTGAACTTTTTGCTGGCCTTAAATACAGGTTTGGTTTTGGCTTTGATTTTGATGGTTTCACCCGTCAATGGGTTACGTCCCTTGCGGGCGGGTGTTTTTTTGACTTGAAATTTACCGATGTCCAAAACGACTTCATCCCCACTTTTCACGCCGTCCACAATTTGGTTTTCGAACCAATTGACCATGTTTTTGGCGTCTTTTTTCGTTGTACCGAATTCCGCACTGAATTCCATGATTAAATCACTTTTTCGCATACCTTGGTTATTTCCGTTGAACGAACAATTTAATCAAAACACCCCCACTGACCAGCAACGCGACCCCAAAGCACAACAAATTGGAGATGCTGACCGCCATAATGCCTAACGGTTTTAACGCCACAATTTCAAACACAATTTTCACTACGCCACCACCCACCAACGCCCACATCGGAATTTTTTCGTGGTCAATACCTTGCAAAATACTACCTACCACTTGGGTCAGTCCAATCAAGATGACCGCCCAACTTTCAATTCGCAACAGCAGGATACCAATCGCCAATTCTTCGGGACGGTCAGCAAACGCCCTGCGGTACAGCAAAGTCAAAATAAATTTGGGTAACACACACAAAGCGATTGCCACCACCGTACCAAACAAAAACACAATGCCCAATGCTGTCCACGCTTTACGGCGCATCGTGGCGTGGTCACCTTGCTTGAACGCGCGCGAAACCATGGGTAACATCACGGTGGCAATCGCCACCCCGACCACACTGGGTAAATTGATTAAAGTATGCACCGCCCCCGTGGCAATCCCGTATAACTCGGTCGCTTGTGCCACCCCGTTCCGCTTCAACGCGTTCACAATGTAAAAACTGTCAAACAATTGTACCAGCGGAAAGGCCAAAGACATGACCATAATCGGTGCTGCAATGGCAAAAATGCGGCGGATCACTTGCCACGACAATAACGACCACAGGCTGCATTTGGGTTCTGCGTCGTTGGCCTGCCACTTTACCAACCGCGCCCGCACGGCATAAATAATGGCCAACATGATGGCCGCCACCAATTCCGACACCGCCACCGCCAAAATCGCACCGAACACCGCCCAAAGGATACTGTAACGAATTAACCAAAAAGCCAACCCCAAGCCCACCGCGACTTTAATCAGTTGTTCCACAATTTGCGAAATGGCGGTTGGCACCATGTTGTTCAAACCTTGAAAATAACCACGGTACGCGGAAATAATACAAACAAACCACACCGCGGGCGCAATCGCCACATATAACGGCCAAATTTCGGGTTTGCCTTGCCACAACGCAATCGGGCGTGCCAAAAGCAAGAACGCCGCACTAATCACCGCCCCCAACACCACCAGTACCACCAAAGCGTTGACAAAAATTTGTTTGGTTTGTTGGCGGTCTTCGCGGACGCGCGCAATCATTTTGGATAACGCCACGGGGATACCCGCGGACGAAACAATTAACAATAAAGAATACAACGGGAAAACTAATTGGTACAAACCGATCCCGTAATTGCCGACGATGTTGGAAAGCGGGATGCGAAAGATGACCCCCAGTAAACGACAGATGACCCCTGCCACACTGAGGATTAACGCTCCCTTGACCAGCCCTTTTTTCGCCACCAATTCAGTATGTGTGAAAAAAGCATTTTTAACGCATAATTTTACCGCGGTTGCGCAAACGTTTGCTGTGGTCTAATTCAATCTTGCGGATGCGTAAATTCAACGGCGTCACTTCCAACAATTCATCTTCGTTGATAAATTCCAGCGCTTCTTCCAAAGTAAATTGCAACGGTGGCGTTAAGCGTAACGCTTCATCACTGCTTTTGGAACGCATATTGGTTAATTCTTTTTTCTTACACACGTTGACGGTAATGTCATCGCCCGCGGGGTTCGAGCCAACCACCATCCCGCCATAAACGGTCACCCCCGCCCCGATAAACATCGTGCCACGGTTTTGGGCGTTGTACAAACCATAGGCGTTACTTTCGCCGTCTTCGAAAGCAATCAAACTGCCCGATTGACGGGTGGCGATATCGCCTTTGTAATAATCGTAACCGTTACTAATCGTGTTCAAGATGCCTTCGCCTTTGGTATCGGTCAACAGTTCGCTTTTGTAACCAAACAAGCCCCGGGCGGGCACAATAAATTCCAATTTCAAACGGCTGCCGTGCGGGGTCATGCCCAACAATTCGGCACGACGCGCACCCATTTTTTCCATGACCGCACCCATACTGACTTCGGGAACGTCAATCACGGCTTTATCCATGGGTTCCATAATCTTGCCGTTTTCGTCGCGTTTGTACAAAACTTTGGGCATACTGACCGCAAATTCGTAACCTTCACGCCGCATATTTTCAATCAAAATCGATAAATGCATTTCCCCGCGCCCACAAACTTTGAAGGCTTCGGTCGAATCGGTGTCACTGATTTTCAAACTCAAATCCTTGTCCGCTTCTTTGTATAAACGGTCGCGTAAATGGCGGCTGGTGACAAATTTACCTTCTTTACCCGCCAACGGGCTGTCATTAACCATGAAAGTCATTTCCACACTTGGTTCGCTGATTTTGGTGAAAGGCAAGGCTTGCGGATGCGCCGTGTGACAAATTGTATCCCCAATCCCGACATCGGCACAGCCCGAAATACAGACGATGTCACCGCCCGCCGTGGTTTCGACGGGCACTTTTTTCATCGCCATGAATTCACAAATTTGGGTCACCTTGAAATTGGTTTTCACCGCAGGGTCGTAGTAATTCACGCGCACCGCACCCGCGTTGACCGTCATTTGACCGCTGGTAACTTTTCCCACCGCCATTTTCCCGACATATTCACTGTATTGCGTCGCCGAAACCAACATCTGGAAACTACCCGCGTCATCATATTCGGGTGCAGGGAGATATGCAATAATTTTATCCAACAACGGTTGCATATCCACATTGGCACTTTCGACCGTTAATCCCGCCACGCCGTTGCGCGCACTGGCGTACACAAACGGACTGTCCAACTGTTCCGAACTGGCGTCCAAATCCATTAACAAAGCCAAAACTTCGTCTTCCACTTCTTTGATACGCGCATCGGGACGGTCAATTTTGTTAATCACAATGATGACTTTGTGTCCTAATTCCAAAGCCTTTTCCAACACGAAACGGGTCTGCGGCATCGGGCCTTCATAGGCGTCCACCACCAACAAGACCCCGTCGACCATTTTCAAAGAACGTTCAACTTCGCCACCAAAGTCCGCGTGCCCAGGGGTATCCACAATGTTAATCTTGACCCCTTTGTATTTCACCGCACAGTTTTTAGCCAGGATGGTAATACCGCGTTCCCGTTCCAAAGCGTTGCTATCCATCACGCGGTCCGCCACAACTTGGTGGTCATTGAACGCCCCGCCTTGTTTTAATAATTCGTTGACCAAACTGGTTTTGCCATGGTCAACGTGCGCAATAATCGCAATGTTACGAATCTTTTCATTCTTTTGCATCATGGGGATAATCATATCACAGAATCCGCAAAACTGCAACCCTTCAATGGCACGTCAGCATTATTGTAACTTGACGTTGTCTTCGCCCAAAATTTGGTTCAATTCGTACAAAATGGCTTTGCATTCGCGGATTTTAATTTCGGGGGCAAACGCACTGCCCGTGGCGGTATCCTTAATCACCACAGGGATGTCACCGCTGTACGATGACAACACATTGAAACAATCCGCCTTGACAACCGGGTCTTGCAAATTAAAGCGCAAATATAATTTTGTTTGGTGTCCCGTTGGTACCTCGATTGTCGGTGCTTGACGGTTTAACAATTCGATATTGTCCACAATCACAATCGGCGTTAACCCTTCACGGATGGAAACTTTGCCGACAATTTTGACCACACTTTCTACATTAACCAAGTTTTTCGCGTACGCCCAATTTTTGGGTAAAAGCATCACATCGCACGTCCCATACATATCTTCCACCGTCATAATGGCCATTTCATCATGTTTGACCTTCGTGTAAACTTTTTTGATGTTGGTCACCAACGCCCCCATCGTGACAACACTACCGTCGCCGATTTCGGGGACATCCAAACCACGACCATCCACGTCTTCATCGTTGGGTGTCGCGTTAATTGTGTCACCCTCATCTGTATCCGCGTCCTTGGGTAATTGGGAAGTGTTAAACGTAAATTGACTAAACTGATTCCAATATTCTTGCAAGGGGTGTCCGCTGAGGTACATTCCAACGTATTCTTTTTCGAACCGTAGTTTGGTAAAGTTATCGTATTCTTGAATTTGTGGTAAAGGCACATCAACCTCTTGTGTAGACTCCGCCGTAAACAACGACATTTGTCCCGCATCGGCGGCTTTTTTATCGTTGGTGACCGCTTTCACCGCGGTGGGATAAATGCTCATCAATTGACTACGGAAAGCCCCCAAACTGTCAAAACAACCCGACAAAATCAAACTTTCCAAACAACGTTTGTTCAGGGCTTCGGCCGGCACACGCTGACAAAAATTCAAAAACGAAGTAAACGCACCATGGGCATCCCGTTCAGCCACAATTTGTGCCACCACACCTTCGCCAACATTTTTAATCGCCGACAACCCGAAACGAATGGATTCATTATCGGATTCCACCGTAAACAACGCCGCACTCTTGTTGATGTCGGGTGGCAAAACCGCTTTGCCTTTGACGCGAATTTCGGCAATGTAGTGGGTCATGTCGTCCCATTTGTTAATGCGGTTGTTAATCATCGACGCCATGAAAAACGAATAATAATAATAACGCAAATAAGCAGTCTGGTACGCCAAGAACGCATAACACGCCGCGTGCGATTTGTTAAACGCATAGCCCGCAAATTTTTCCATTTTGGCAAAAATGCTGGCGGCAACATCGGGTGCCACCCCGTTGTTGACCGCGCCTTTGATGTTCATCGCTTGGTCACCGTAAAGGAAGATTTTCTTTTGCTTTTCCATTTCGGCCACTTTCTTTTTGCCCATAGCGCGCCGCACAATGTCGGCTTGCCCCAATGAGTAGCCGCCTAAATTTTGGAAAATTTGCATGACCTGTTCTTGGTAAACAATCTGCCCGTAAGTTTCTTGTAAAATGTCTTTTAACAGCGGATGCTCGTAAACGGTCATTTCGGGGTGATGCTTGTTACGACAATAAGTGGGAATCATATCCATGGGACCAGGACGATACAGCGATACCCCCGCAATCAAATCTTCAATACAGTCGGGCTTCAATTCCTTCATAAACTTTTTCATCCCACCACTTTCTAATTGAAACACGGCATCGGTATCACCCGCCGCAATCATTTTATAGATGTTCGGGTCATCGTAATCCATGTGGTAAAAATCCACCGTCTTACCTAACTGCTGCTGAACGGCTTTGATGGCGCCGTCGATATCTGTCGTGGTAATCAGACCCAAAAAGTCCATTTTCAAAAAGCCCAGTTCTTCGACTTCACCTTTATCGTATTGCGTGGTCACCACACCACCATTTTTGGCTAACGGACAAGCGTCGCCCACCACCCGTTTACAAATCACGACTCCCGCGGCGTGCACACTGCAATTACGGGGGAAGCCTTCCACCTTAATTGCCATGTCGACAATTTTTTTCACAGTCGGGTCATTTTTGTACATTTCCGCCAATTCAGGTTTGTATAAATCGTTGAATTTGGCTTTTTCTTTCGCCAATTTTTCGGGGTCGGTAATTTTGGTTAAATCTTTCAAACCAAAGATGTATTCCAAGAACGGGGGCTTTTGTTTTTGGTTAATTTCAATCGGTTTCGTAATTTTTGCCACTTCGGTATAAGGTAAATCAAACACGCGTGCAATGTCCTTGATCGCCGCTTTGGCGGCCATCGTTCCAAAAGTCACGATTTGGCATACATTATCCCGTCCGTATTTATCAATCACGTATTCAATGACTTCGCCACGGCGTTTGCAACAAAAGTCCAAATCGAAGTCGGGCATACTGCGTCGTTCCAAATTCAAGAACCGTTCAAAAAGTAAATTATATTTCAACGGGTCCAATTTGGTAATACCCAACGCATACGCTAAAATTGAGCCTGCCCCCGAACCACGGCCAGGGCCAATGGGGATATCGTGTTCCCGTGCAAAACGCATAAAATCCGCTACAATCAAATAATAATCGATGAATCCTTGGCTTTCCACAACGTGTAATTCTTTTTCGTAACGGGCTTGAATTTCGGGCGTAATTTCACCATATAAACGTTTTAACCCTTCTTCGGCGTTCCGTTTGAAATAAGTCAGGTTATCTTCTCCCGTCGGCGAAGTGAACGCAGGAATCAAGTCCGCGCGTGCGAACGGGTCACAATTGCATTTTTCCGCAATGACTACCGTGTTACTTATGGCACGCGGTAAAGCGGGGAACAAGGCTGCCATTTCCGCACCCGACTTATAATAAAATTGGTCGGTTTCAAAACGCATGCGGTCGGTTTCGTTGACTTTGCTTTGGGTGGCGATGCACATTAACGCATCTTGCATTTCGGCATCTTCGTGGTACAGATAATGAATATCATTGGTGGCGACCAATTCAATTTTCAGTTCGTCCGCCAGTTTGATTAAACCGTGGTTGACTTTCTTTTGTGCCGCAATGCCATGGTCCTGCACTTCCAAATAAAAATCTTCACCGAACATCTTTTGCAAACGTAACGCGTACTTTTTGGCTTCGTCATATTCGTCCAACATTAAATAATGCGGAATGTGCCCCGCCAAACACGCGGACAAGCAAATTAACCCCTCGCAATGTTGTGCCAAAAAATCATAGTCGATGCGCGGTTTATAGTAAAATCCTTTCGTCCACGCCGCTGTGTTAATTTTACATAAATTCGTGTAACCCGTGTTATTTTTACACAATAAAATCATGTGTCCACGGTGCTCACCGGATTCACGGCGGTTCATGTCGTCGACAATGTAAATTTCGCAACCGATAATTGGTTTAATGTTCACGTCTTTGGCCTTACAGGCTTGATAGAATTTGTACGCACCGTACATATTTCCGTGGTCGGTAATGGCACAAGCACCTGCCCCCTGTTCTTTCGCAATTTTTACCAATTTGGAAATGCGGGCGGCACCGTCCAACAGACTGTACTCCGTATGGACGTGCAAATGAACAAAACGGGGCCCGTAAGGATTAGCGGAAGGTTGGTTCGGCGGTAAATTTTCGTCCATTAAGGTAGTATAACAAAGACTGCGGGGCAAAGGCAAATTCTATCTCGGTCGCACAAAGACACTGCTTGTTTTGGTGATATAAGCGGTTCAAATCAGCCTTTCCGTATTTTCCGTCGCCCACAATGTAAAGACCGATGCTGGCGAGATGCGCGCGAATTTGGTGGGTACGTCCCGTCAACGGACGAATTTTCAACAAGGAAAATTCACCTTTCGGCCGCACAAATTCCACCACGGTTTTGACGGGTAAAGCCCCTGGCTGTTTGGTCCTTTCAATGGTCACGGTGCCCGTAGTTTTATCTTTACTTAAATACCCCGTCAGCGTCACAGGCGATTTTTGCAAAGTACCAAAGCACAATGCCAAATAAGTTTTCTGCACTTGCCCGTGCGCAAACGCGTCCAACAAAGCCGTTTCTGCCGCGGCGTTTTTCGCAAACACCACCAGCCCCTCGGTGTTTACATCCAAGCGGTGCACTGCCGTGTACCCGAGCAAACGTTCCAAAGTGTTTTCGTCCGTAGGGCTACTGGTTTCAATTCCTTGTGACTTAAACACCACCGCCACGTTCTGGTCTTCCCAAACCATGCGGTATGGTTGCCATGTTTTCAAAGCATCGTCCGCATAATAGATTTGCACTACATCCCCCACCACCAACGCGACATCGCGGTTCACCCGCACCCCGTTGACTTTCACATCCTTGCGTTTCAAAATTTGTTGCACGAAAACATAACCCGCCCCCAACAAATTGGCTTTCAAAAATGTGCTGACATTGGTATTTTGTTTTACCGTTAATGTTTGTGTTTTCATTTACTTTCCGCGAACACCAATTTTGCCCGCACAATCACTTTATCACCCACCCGCGCTTCCACCAAACTGGTATGACCGTCATCAATACGGTAAAAATCCAAAACTTCACCCGCGTGGCTTTCGTTGATGAAATGGATTTCATAAGCGGTCAACCGCTGACTGTCCCAAAATTGTTCATCAAAACAATCCAAGACAAAACGGCTGTACACACAGTTATTCGTGTGGTGATTGAGGTCGGTGTCACCGTAATAAATCGTACGACGGTAACATTTTTGTGCGTTTTTCACATCAAGACTGATTTGCTCAAAACCACTTTCCATGGCACGTTCGGGCAAATATTTTAAGCCTTGGGGGTAATCAATCGTTTTCAGCGCCCGCGGGCGGTGGGTATCGGCGTCCAATACCACCCACTCCATTTTGGCGTTAACCAGACGCTGTTTGCCCAGTGAAATGCTGCAATCGCGTTCAAACCGTACCACACTGGGTTCAGTCATCCACGTTTTCAACGTAACTACATCATTCACCGTTGGCATTTGTTCGATTTGTAATTTAATTTTGGTGACCACCCAAAAGGCATGATTTTTCGCCAAAAAACTGGCATGGTCCCAACCCAAAGGAATGCAATGTTCGGTGGCAATATCTTGGAACAACCCCATGCAGGCTTGCAAACTGAGTTTGTTGCTGGCGTCCATTTGCGCGGTCGTTAAAAATTGTTGACGTTGATAATAACTTTTCATGATTTTTCTCCTTTTAATATTGGTTAAAGTGTGATTTTCCAAACACTACCCATGACGACGGCTCCGACGGCAAAAACCATCGAAGACATAAAGATAACCATCCACAACCGTTCCATTTGCGACATATTCAGCCGATTGCCATATATTTTATGGTGCCAAAACATCAGCAGAATTTCGCCACTAACAACGACGAGTGCCAACAAGATGTTGACCACGAAGTAGAACGAAAAAATTTGTGACAACCACCCCGACAAAAGCATCATGATGGGGAACAACAACACATTCAGGACACTGGACACCACGTACAAAGTGAGCAACCATTTGGTCGAACGGGGATTGCTGGCTTTGGTCGTGTACTCTTTGACCAACTGGTCAATTTTGTCTAAATAATATTTTTGCTTAGCGGGACGAATTTTGTTGCGGACGTAACTGCGGAACAAATCCGCCAGATCAATGGTTTGGTAATCCAAGCAGTGATCGAGGAAACTTTCCCCCCAAGCCACATTGTCTGGGTTACTTTTGATTCCGCTAAATGTCCGCAAATAATCGTACACCACCCCAGGGTCATATCCTGATAACTTCACCAACAAGTAAGCGGGACTTTCCAAATGGGGAAAATTGTGCACGATTTTAGCCAACAACATATACGGCAGTTCAGGGCCGTATTTAATTTCTAGAGCCGCACATTCCGCGATGACCGCGTTGATTTGCTGGGGGTCAGCACAACGTTTTTCCACGATTGCATTCGCGGCTTGGGCGGAAATCGTAGCGCCGCATTTCGGACAAAGCAAAAACGGTGTGTTGCGCTTTAACAACAAATACTCATGACATTTGGGACAGTTCCCCGCTTCCAAATTCATACTATGGTTTAACACATCCGCAATAATTTTGTCGATACATTTTTAACTGTTTCGACAATTCGACGCTGCGTTTGAAGCCGTCTTGCTTCTTAAAGTCGCTGGGGACATAGCGGTCGCTGATACTGGCGCCGATTTGGTTAATCAACGCGGCATCCTTGTGGGGACTGGTGGTCAACGAAGTGGCAAAATAATCAAAGCCTAATTTTTGGACATAGGCAAAGGCATTTTGCAAACGCAACGTAAAACAACGCGCACAATTTTGGTTTTGCCAATTTTCGTGTTGGTACGGGTGCACAATTACTTTGTCGGTCAATCGGTACAGCCCAGCCAAACGGCGGTCAAATTCCTCCTGCGAATCCAAATTATCGCCCCAAAACAAACAAGTCACATCGTAATCGACCGACAAGCGTTCCACCGCCACCGTCGCACAAGGGCCACAACACGCCGCCAATAACAGCCGCGGTTTAGGCATTGTCCCCGAGCAACGGTTCGACCTGCGCCAACGCGGCTTCAATCCGTGCATTCAAATCTAAATCAACCACCGAGGTCGCATACTTCAACGCCGAAGCAACTTTCGTGGCGTCGGCATTACCATGCATTTTGACCACGGATTTTTTCAAACCTAAAAAAATCGTCGCGTTGGTTTTGTCTAATTTATCGGCTTTGAAACGCTTTAATTTACCACCCAAGCATAACGCCCCAATTTTACCGCCCAAACTGGCACTCATAATGGATTTTACCGATTTGAAAACAAACTTAACCGTACCCTCGATGCCCTTCAACAAAATATTACCCCAAAAACCGTCGGCAACTACCACATCGACGACTCCATGGAACACTTGGTCGGCTTCGACATTGCCAACAAAGTTAATGATTTGTGCATCACGTAATTTACACAATAACGCGTGCGCCTGTTTCACGACTTCGTTTCCTTTCACGTCTTCCGCGCCCACATTCAATAAACCAATCCGCGGTGCCGCGAGACCCATGGCTTTTTTGTACTCATTGGCCATCACCGCAAACTGGACTAATTGTACCGCCGTGCAATCCATGTTCGCACCGCAATCCAACAACATGAAATCTTGTCCGTCGTGCATGGTTGGCAAGTTCGGGCAGAGCGCGGGACGACTGACCCCCGCAATGCGCCCCACTTTCATAAAACCACCAGTCAAAACCGCCCCCGTCGAACCTGCCGAAACCAACGCGCCACAATCGTCACGTGTTTTTAATTGTTCCAAGCCCAACACCAAACTACTGTTCGGTTTGGAGCGAATGGCTTGCGTGGGATGTTCGTCCATCGCAATGTTAACTTTGGTATCAATGATTTCGACGCGGTCGCCAAATTGCGCCACTTGCGGTTGAATCACACTGGCATCACCCACCAAAATCAATTGTAATTCAGTATTTTGTTGCAAAGCGGTCACCGCCCCACCGAGCATCGCAGGTAAACCGTTGTCACCACCCAAACAATCTAAAACGATTTTTTTCATGCTTTCATGATAGCATAATTTAATTGATTTGCCACCATTTTTTCCACAAAAAAAGAGTTAAGACTGACATCTTAACTCTTCGCAGTATGAACAGAAAACGCTTATTTAATGATGTCGGCAACCACACCAGAACCAACCGTGTGTCCGCCTTCACGAATTGCGAAGCGCATACCTTTTTCAATTGCCACGGGAGAAATCAATTTAACGGTCATGGTGACGTTATCACCGGGCATCACCATTTCCACACCCTTGGGCAATTCAATCACACCCGTCACGTCGGTTGTACGGATGTAGAATTGTGGACGATAGCCATTAAAGAATGGAGTGTGACGTCCGCCTTCTTCTTTTTTCAAAACGTAAACTTCGGCCGTAAATTCGGTGTGCGGAGTAATTGATTTCGGAGCAGCCAAAACTTGACCACGTTCGATATCTTTACGTTCAATACCACGTAACAACAAACCAGCGTTATCACCAGACATCGCCGAATCCAAAGATTTACGGAACATTTCGATACCGGTAACGGTGGTAGATTTGTTCGCGCCTAAACCAACGATTTCCACCACATCGCCAATTTTAACTTGACCACGTTCCACGCGACCCGTCGCAACGGTACCACGACCAGTAATCGTGAACACGTCTTCAACTGGCATTAAGAATGGTTTATCAATATCACGTTTGGGATCAGGGATGTAGGCGTCAACCGCAGCCATCAATTCATCAATGCATTTCAAATCAGGTGATTGACGGTTGCCCGCTTGTGCCGCCGCCAAAGCCTTCGCCGCCGAACCTTTAATCACTGGAACTTTGTCGCCAGGGAAACCATTTTTGGTTAACAATTCACGGATTTCCATTTCGACCAAGTCTTGCAATTCAGCATCATCCGCCAAATCACATTTGTTCATGAACACCACGATGTAAGGAACGCCAACCTGACGTGCCAACAAGATGTGTTCACGGGTTTGTGGCATTGGACCATCGGTCGCCGCCACCACCAAGATAGCACCATCCATTTGTGCCGCACCAGTAATCATATTTTTAACGTAGTCAGCGTGCCCGGGGCAATCCACGTGCGCGTAGTGACGTTTTGCCGTTTGATATTCCACGTGTGCGGTGTTAATCGTAATTCCGCGTGCTTTTTCTTCGGGAGCAGCATCAATTTCGTCGTATTTTTGTGCTTTTGCGTTACCGTCCAAAGCCAAAGTAGTACAAATTGCCGCCGTTAAAGTGGTTTTACCATGGTCAACGTGACCGATGGTACCAATATTAACGTGTGGCTTGCTCCTATCAAATTTTTCTTTTTCTGCCATTTTCTTTACTTTTCTCCTTTTTTATCGCAAGTGCTTTTATTATGCAATATAAAAAAAAGTGTGTCAACTTTTTTTCTCGGATTTAATTTGACAAAAAAGTAAAATTTTACTTTAATCATTGTTATGTCCATGTGTTTACAAATGTCGCGGATATTTGATGACGTTGTGCAACGTAAGCACCTGAGTGAACTGTCTTATGCAACCCAAGTGCGCAGCCGTCCCCTGCCCGACACCGCCGAGCCTTTGACGGGCTATGTGCATACCTTAGACCAAGGCAACGCCATTTTTATCACCGACGACCGTAAACCATATTTGATTACACTGGAATTTGCGCTTTTTTATCGTTTACAGACTGGCGACCGCTTGCAAGCCAGAGTGGCTTACGACATGGAGCAAGATAACTATTTGGTCACCGAAGTCGTGGACGTCCAACACGTCGCGTACGACGATGCGCCCGTTGTCAAATCCAACCGCAGTTTTGATTTGTACGGTTATTCGATTGAGGTGGGTACTTCGGTGATGATTCCCGTCGGTGACAATACCGACATTGCCGCTAAGTTCGCCAAAATTTTAACCACACTGCCCAAAGATACCACCCCGATTTTACTTTCGTTCGACGGTCGTCCCACCAATTTCGCCGACGCACCGACCGCCTACTTTACCAAACCAAGTTACAGCAGCCGGGAGAAATTGATGACCTGTTTGCTAACTTTCTTTCACGCCAAACAGCAAGCCGATGCTGGGAAAACCGTCGTGTTAATCATCGACAGTTTAGACAAAATGTTTACGGCGTTCAACAACTGTATGCAACAAGCGGGTTTGATTGACCCGAATTTGTATTCCAGTGCCGCCGCCATGGATTACGAAAGCATTTTATGTTCCAGCAGCCTTTTGGCCGCGGGCGGTTCGTTGACGATTATCGGTTTACACCACCACGGCACTTCCCCGCAAATGGTACAAATCAACAACCGTTTACCACAAATTATGGATGCAGTGTTAAACGTACCAACCAAAGATTAACAGTAACGATTACGCGGCTTGGCCTTGTTGTGCCCAATAATCCGTCAACCATTGTGGCTGTTCAATTTCAGCATCGGTTTTGGTAAAAGTAAATAAATAAGATGTTTGAACATTGTAATCGCCTGGTGACAATGCTACCGCGTCTGCCACTGCCCCAATAATGTTATCTTGGTTGTCAAAATTGATAGTGACCTTCAAATGGCAAGCATCAATCACTTCTTGTGTATAACGTTCTTGACATTCTTTTTCGTAAGGCAACCAAAGACTATCAAAGTTATCTGGATCCATGCCTGACAAAATATACCAGTAAAATTGGAAACCTTTGAAATCGCCTTGCAAGGTTAAACTATATCCATTATCATGTGAAACTTTAATTGCCTCATTGCCATAGACGCTACTGAACGCTTCGTCATAGAATAATGCTTTCACCATGGCAAAACGATCGGTACAATATGCTTCAAAAATATTTTCATTTATCTTTGCAACTCGATTATTCTGTTTTTTATAACCTTGACCATCAGTTGCATAATACTCAAATTCGTACTCACCAGGATTATATTCGTAATCAGCACTCAAATCATTACTGTAAAAATTTTCAAAAGTATAGTTATGATATTGATAGATACCATTGCTACGGGATTTATAAAAGGTTTTCTGCGTATCAACATCCACGTCGGTACGAACCTCATCCAAGGTAAACTTACCCATTTTTTCTAACAGATCGCGATTTCCTTGTCCGTCCGTTGCTGCCATTGTGTGCATCTGTAATGATTCAATCGCCAACGCATTGACAATTATCTCTTTCGCTTCCGCCAAAGTAATCGTCGTTTGTAATGGGCCTGGCTGTTCGTTTGTGTCTTTTTGTGGCGTGCCACAAGCCCCGAAAGTCAAACCGACCACCAAAACACAAACTAAGCATAAAAATAATCTAAACTTTTTCATCGAACCTCCTTTATCACATCTTTGTACTAAACAAAACAAAGTTTGTCAATAATCTGTGGCCAATGACAACAAAAAAGCCACCCGCGAAGGTGGCTTTTGCAATGTTCATTGATTCGGAACTTAATACTTTGTACTTGATTAAATATACACATACGCATACGCGCATTCGACTTTTAATTGTGTTGGCACGGTATTCCTACCGCGCGATACTCTTAAAAGGAGGTGATCCAGCCGCAGGTTCTCCTACAGCTACCTTGTTACGCCTTAACTCCAATCACCGATTTCACCTTAGACGCCTGCTCCCTTGCGGTTGGCACAGCGGTTTTGGGTGCCCTCAGCTCTCATAGCTTGGCGGGCGGTGTGTACAAGACCCGGGAACGCATTCACGGCGACATGCTGATTCGCCATTACTAGCAACTCCGATTTCATGTGGGCGGGTTGCAGCCCACAATCCGAATTGAGACTACTTTTTTGAGATTCGCTCCATATTACTATATTGCAACTCTTTGTAGTAGCCATTGTAGCACGTGTGTAGCCCAAGGCGTAAGAGGCATGATGACTTGACCTCATCCCCACCTTCCTCCGTATTACCTACGGCAGTCTCGCTAGGGTTCCCAACTTAATGATGGCAACTAACGATAGGGGTTGCGCTCGTTATCGGACTTAACCGAACATCTCACGACACGAGCTGACGACA
>JAMPCO010000008.1 GCA_023666145.1 Prevotella sp.
GATTGCCCAAGGTTACCACGCAGTAACCAAATAATAATGCGTTCAAAAGCACTTGAATTAAAATCACACCAAAGGCAAAAGGAATGGTTTGTAAACACAACACATGAAAAATACCACTGAAAAAATGGTACCATTTGCTAAGTTCATAACTGCCTGCACGATCAAGGATTTCAATGTCAGTCGAATCCCACGCCCCAGGGTACGTCAATAACAAGCCAATCCACCCAAGCACACAAAAGACCGCGGTAATTATCAATTGCATTTTGATTTTGGGTTCATGGCGACGTTTGATTAACGAGGTTATCATCAGTACCAGTGCGTAAAGCGCAAACAAATGGATAAGTTTTAAGAGATAAACTTTCAGCCGAGCGACATAGTAGCCAAAAAATAACAAATGGTAACAACTGAGATTCATGACCAGCCAAATCACCAAAATAATATAGGTAATCTTTTTATGGTAAAGCGGTTTTAATGCCAGACGTTTTACCAGCCAACTTAACACCAAAAATGCCACGTACAGTAAAATTAAACTACCAAACCAACGCAGTAATAAAATTCCAGGGGGGGGGGGTAGTATCACTTGTCAACCAACCAAACAGGGCATAAAAATCCTGACAAATTAAACCCAACCAAACCAATAACGCGTTCAGTATAACTTTACCATTAAAAAATTTCCGCCACAAAGACACGTGCGGTGTTCGCTTGTCGGTGACATTTTCGGTGGTTGTTTCCATGGCTAAGTTAAATTATCATTTATCACGTTCGTATGACAAGCAACATTTTAAGCGCCCACAGATGCCGTTAATTTTTTCTGGGGTTAAGGATAAGTTTTGTTGCTTTGCCATCTTAATGGAAACATCGGGGTAGTTATGACAAAACCGCTTACAACAACATTCTTGACCGCAAGGACCTAAAGCCCCAATGGCTTTCACTTCATCGCGGGTGCCGATTTGACGTAATTCAATGCGTGTGCGCAAAGCACTGGCTAAGTTACGTACTAATTCGCGAAAGTCAACACGCTGTTCTGCCGAAAAATCAATGACCACTTTGCTGGCATCGAACGAGTAATGGGCGGACATAATTTTCATATCTAATTTTAATTGTTCTGCCATGGCGGTGGCTTTTTCTTTGGCGAATTGTGCCGATTTCAATAGTAAGTTAATTTGACTCTGGTCCTTGTTGGTTGCACGACGGAAAATTTGCGCATGGTTGGGTTCGTGATTTTTATCCACGCCGTCATTAGTCACCACGCCCCATTCGGCGCCGCTGGGCGTTTCAACGATAACATATTCGTTGGGTTTTAAGTCGGTGATATCGCTGTCAAATTTTGTGGTTTGGGCTTCGTTAAATACTCTGACGTGATAAGTGCGCATAACGTATTATAGCACCGCGTTGTATTCAATGCAAACGCAGTTTGGAAACAATGTTTCGATGCGTTCGACGACATCACTGGCTAAATTGGTATCAGCGTGAATAAAAATTTGGCGCGGTGCGACTTCAATTAAGGCGTTGACAATGTCCTCGTCGACTTGGGGTAGTGGTTGCAATTTTTGGTCACAAATGGTGGTGTGGTGGTCAATCACCATGACATGGGCTTCGGGGATGCGATAATCCATGTTCAAAATTAAAAAGCGTAATAATTCATTAAACAAAACGGTTTGGGTTAATTGTAGGTAGTTTTCGTTCACTAATTGCACGACTTCGTTCCAACGGTATTTCAAGCGTGTTAAACAAAAATCATAGATTGAATCTAATAACAGTTTTGGGGATAATTGAAACAATGACCCAGCAATGACGGTATCGGATTTCTTGTCATAATTGATGAGCACTTTAATAAGGGTATCATTCTTGATTTTAATTTTACTACGTAAATAATTGGCTTTCATCGTGGTAACAATTTGGTTAACAATGCTATCGAATAATTGGTAACGGTTAACGCGGGCGTTTAAGTTTAATATGTAACGATTATTTCGTTGTTTCACGGTGCCATGGTATTTTTGCGCCAAATGTTGCAGGCAAGATAAAAAGCGTTCATCAGTAGAAATTTCCATAATCTTAGTTTATGTAATTGTCCCGTGATTTAATTATCAAATCAAAATTGTTTCACAAATTTGCCGATGGGTCTTGAAATGCGAAATTGGGTATGTTATGCTGTGGGTATGAAATTAAAGAAATTAAAGCAACAATTGATTGATAATCGAACAGCAAGTTTGAGAGTAAGGGATTTTGACAATGTGCCCGATTTTGTGCGCTGGGCTTTGCAAGCCAATAATCTTGATTATGAAGCCATCCAACAACAAATGGCGGCGGTAAACGAATTTGTGGAAAAACCCGATGCACATATAGTGCAGGATGTTTACAAGACTTTATTTGTCGATAAAATGAAAGTTGACAGTTTGCAGTTGATTCCTCATTACTTTGCGGTTAAGTATGTGCGCAACCGAACTAATAATTTTGAACAAATCAATCTTCAAGAAAATGCTGCGCAGTGTGAAATTTCAGTAACAGAAGATATCCCACGATCGACAATGATATTAACATGGAAAGAAAGTTTAATGATTGATGGCGGTAAGAAAGAGAATTTAACGATGCTCAATTTTTCAGATCACTGTTTGACGTTAGAAAATAATTGTAATGTTCGCTTCGCTGAGGATTTTAATCCAGAACATTTATGTTTTAATAATAATGTTAAGGATCATGTTTACCACAGTTTTACCTTTGATGCAGAGAACCAAATCTCGCAATATTATTGCTACCATTGTGACAGTAAAATGACGAATTGGGTTCGTCCACCAAAAACACAGACGGTTAATTACCAAAACGAAACCGACATGACGAAATAAGTTTTGCTATTTGATTTATTTAGATTGTGTGTTATAATATTCGTTATGGATAAAGTTTTAAACCATACGGCGGCTCATGTATTGGCGTACGCCGTGAAAAACATTTACCCGAATACGAAATTGGCGATTGGACCTGCCACAGATTCGGGCTTCTATTACGATTTCGATTTTGCAACGCCAATTAAAGATGAGGACTTGCCGAAAATCGAAGCCGAAATGGCGCGCATTATTAAAGAGGATTTCAAAGTGGAACGCAAAGAGGTTTCGCGTACTGAAGCCTCTCGTATCTTGAATAAAAATAAAGAAATTTATAAAGCCGAATTACTGCAAGACATTCCGCGTGGTCAAACCATTTCCATGTATACCATGGGAAATTTTACCGATTTGTGTGCGGGTCCCCATGTCGAACATTTAAGTAAAATCAAAGCGTTTAAGTTAACCCAGATTACTGGGGCTTATTGGCGTGGCGATGAAAAGAACAAAATGTTAACCCGCATTTATGGCGTGGCTTTTGCTAAGCGCAGTGAATTAGACGCATATCTTAAATGGCAAGAAGAAATTAAAGAACGCGACCACAATAAGATTTGCCGTGAATTAGGTTACTACACGTCATCGGAATTGGTTGGGCAAGGTTTGCCATTGTTTACACCCGCTGGTTCAACGATTTTGCGTATCATGCAACGATTTGTGGAAGATGAAGAAATCCGTCGTGGTTATTTACACGTTAAAACACCATCGTTTGCGAAAAACGATTTATATAAAGTCAGTGGGCATTGGCAACATTATAAAGATTCCATGTTCTTAATTGGTGATGAAGTGTTGGATGAAAATTTGATGGCGCTACGACCCATGACTTGCCCGATGCACATTTTATTGTATCGCAGCGAATTGCGTTCCTACAAAGATTTACCCATTCGCTATGCTGAAACTGCGAAACAATTCCGCAACGAAAACAGCGGTGAAATGCACGGGTTAATTCGTTTGCGTGAATACACCTTAAGCGATGGACACATCATTGTCCGTCCTGACCAAATTCAACAAATCGTTGATGAATGCATGGATTTAACTAATTATTTCTTGGGTGTGTTGAATATGAAGGATGACGTTACCATTCGTTTATCCAAATGGGACCCAGCGAACAAAGACAAATACATTGATTTACCTGATGCTTGGGAATGGAGCCAAGAACAAATCCGTCAAGCCTTAGTGCGTAACAATTTGCAGTTTGTCGAAGCCGATGGCGAAGCCGCTTTCTACGGGCCCAAAATTGATATCCAGGCGAAGAACACTTACGGCAAAGAAGACACCTTATTTACTATACAATTGGATTTTGCTTTGGCGGAACGTTTCGGTTTAACTTACATTGATGAAAATGGCAAAAAAGCCAAACCATATTTGATTCACCGTTCTTCCATCGGTTGCTATGAACGTACTTTGGCCATGTTAATTGAAAAGACCAAAGGGGCATTACCAGTTTGGCTGTCACCGACGCAAGTGCGTATCTTAAACATCACGAATGCACAAGATGAATATTGCGAACAAATTAAATGCGCTTTATTGGCGGCAGACATTCGTGCGGCGGCCGATTTACGCAATGAAAAAATCGGTTTGAAAATTCGTGAAGCAACTTTGAAAAAAATTCCGTACAGTTTAATTATTGGTGCGAAAGAACAAGAAGCCAACACGGTTGCGGTTCGCACACGCGAAGGCCAGGATTTAGGTCAAATGTCATTAGCCGACTTTATTGCCATGATTACCAAACAGGTAAAGGAATTTAAGTAAATGCTGGTCGCCATCGGCACAATTTTGAAGCCGCGGGGTTTGCAAGGCGAATTGAAAATTGGGATTACTTATAACCACCCAGAAATCTTTAACGATTTGACCACCGTATCACTGGACGGGAAAACTTATACTGTCGTGCGTGGCAGTGTGCAAAATGGTTTTGGGTATTTACGTTTGACAGGAATTGACAGCATTGATCAAGCCGAAAAACTGCGTAACTGCACAGTGATGGTGGAAGATAGCGCTTTGCATTTACAAGCGGATGAGGTTTTGTCCAGTCAACTGATTGGTTTTGATGTGGTTCATTTAGGTAAGAAAATTGGCACCGTTGCCGCCGTGGAAAATTATGGTGGTGGCGATTTTTTTGAGATTGCCGTTACGGGTAAAGAATTTGTTTTAATCCCGAACGAGGATGATTTCATTATGGAAACCAACATGACGACCCATACTTTGGTTTTGACGCCGAATGCGTTAGAGGCGGAGTTAGTGTAAAATGCGTTGGACAATTTTATCTTTATTCCCTGAAATGTTTGTTCCGTTACAAACCAGCATTTTAGGACGCGCCACCAAGGCGGGTAAATTACAAATTGAGATCATCAATTTCCGTGACTATTCAACCGATAAACACCGCAAAGTCGATGACCATTCATATTCACCAGGAGCAGGGTTGGTGTTGTCATGTCAACCAATTTATGATTGTTTGCAAACAATTGACCCCACACACAAAGCGCACCGCGTGTTTATGACACCCGCGGCACCCATCTTAAACCAAGACCGTGTCGTAGCCTTGTCGCAATACGAACACATCATCATATTGTGCGGACATTACGAAGGGGTAGACCAACGGGTAATAGATGCGTGTTTTGATGAGGTTATTTCAATTGGGCAATTTGTTTTAACAGGTGGGGAAATCCCCGCCATGGTTTTGGTTGATGCCGTGTCGCGTTATGTCGACGGTGTTATTAACCAGGACAGTTTAACCAGTGAAAGTTATGTCGATGGTAAATTAGAATATCCGCAGTATACGCGTCCACGTGTTTGGCAGGGAATGGCAGTACCCGAAGTCTTATTTTCTGGTAACCATGCCGCGATTCAAAAATGGAAGGATGAAGCGAGTGTGGCAGTTACACAAAAATTTGCACCCGAGGACAAATAACAATTTATTGCTTGAAACCCATTTTAATGCTATGGTTATTAAATGACGTTTAATATTAACTGGTTTCCTGGACATATGGCGCAAACGCTGAAAATGATTGATGCCGAATTGAAAATTTGTGATGCTATTATTTACGTGGTGGACGCACGTTGTCCGCAATCTTGTATCAATCCACAGTTCGATAATTTTGTTGGGCGTAAACCAGTTTTATTTGTGTTGAATAAAATTGATTTGGCGCCCAACGGAGTCAAAGAACAATTTATCCAATCGTTGCAATTGAAAACGCCACACGATGTGATCACCCGTAATTCGGTCAAAAGTGGGGGAACGGATGCCGTGATTAAAGCATTGCAAAAATTGTTGTCGGAACGGATTCAAACCAAGTTGGCGCATGGGATTGTTAAAACTTTACGCGTGGCGGTGATTGGGGTGACCAATTGTGGCAAATCGACATTCATTAACAATATGACAAACAAAGGCAAAACCCAGACGGGTAATCGTCCAGGCGTTACGCGCACCAAACAATGGGTGGCAATTACCAACAATCTGTGGCTGTTGGACACACCTGGTACACTGTGGCCGTCATTTACTAATCAACAAGTTGCACGTAATTTGGCGTACGTTGGTTCGATTAAGGACGATATTTTGGACACAATCGCATTGAGTCAAGCATTATTGTCGGATTTGACTAAGTTACAACCTGATGCCGTTTTCAACCGTTTTGGTGTAACCTCATTTGATGAAATCGCCAAAAAACGCGGTTGCTTGTTACGCGGTGGCGCATTGGATACGCGTCGTGCCGCCAAAGTGATTTTGGCGGAATACCGTGAAGGGAAGATTGGCAAATTCAATTTGGATGCGTTGCTATGACATCATCTTTTAACCGCGAATTTGGACAATATGGAGAAGATTTAGCCGCAAAGTTTTGTCGTGAACATAAACTGAAAATTATTGCCCGTAATTACCGTAATCGTGCAGGTGAAATTGATATCATTGCTCAACGTGATGATGTACTGCATTTTATCGAAGTGAAAAACCGTACTCATGATTTAATTCCTGGTCGCTACGCGGTGAACGCCAAGAAGCAAAAACACATTCGACAATCGGCACAGAATTATTTAATGCAACATCATTTGACCGATAACTGTTTAGTGTCTTTTGATGTGATTGAAATTACCGACGGACATTTAGAATTTTTGGAAAATTGTTTCTATTAAAAACAAGCCAATAATAATAAATCAAACGTGTTAGTTGCATTGCAGTTAGCATCGATGTTGCGGGTTATTTTTGCAAGTGCCTGATAGATGGCCATTTTTTTGACCGTGGGAAAATCGGCGGTGGCTAAAGCACGGTTCAAGGCATCCAACGCCAAAGGTAGGTTTTCGGTTTTGGCTAAAATTGGCAAACAGTCCATCGCAGTTTCAATTTTGGATGTGGTAAAAAATTGTTGTGCGGCTTGATTAATGGCGGTGGTGTCGGGGTTAATCTTGGCCATTTGTCTTAAGGTCTGGTTATTTTTGGTTGGGTGGTAATGAACGATACAACGGCTCCGTACGGTCGGCAGAATACGGTCAAGGTGCTGACATATAAATATAACCGTGGTGTCAATCGCTTCTTCAATCGTCTTTAAGATTTTGTTTTGTGCATTGTGATTCATTAACTCGGCTTGAAAAATGATAAATAATTTTTGACCCGACACCGCTGCCAAATTAAATTGGTTAATCATTTCATTAACTACGTCAACGGTGATTTCTTTTTTGTCGTCCGATTTTTTGACCCAAAAGACATCGCTCGGATCGTACTTTTTGGCATAGGCTAAAACTGCTTGTTCAGTGCTGACTGGATCAGAAGTAACAATTAGATAATTCATTAAATCTCCAAAGCGGTTTTAATTTTTTCGTGAATTTCATCGGGCGATAAAAGTTCGCCAAATTCGTTCAGACATTTGATGTTTGACCAACCAAAAATTTCACTGGCTTCTAAACCAGCATTGTAGGCATTGAGTAAATGATTGTAATTGGCTTCATGAATGTCTTTGTCATATTCATCGCCGATTTTTAATTGGCCGCGTTGGTTAATTAATTCCATCGCTTTGGAAGCAGGTAAATCCAAAAAAAATACTTTATCGGTGCGCGGGAGTTTCAGAATGTTAAATTCGAAATCATCAACCCAACGAATTAAATTTTCACGCTCTTTACGGCCTTGAATTTTACCCGCTTGATGCAACATATTGGATTGAACGTAACGATCAAACAAAATAATTGAATCTGGTTTTAATGCGCGCATTAGTTTCGTCATTTTACAAATGCGGTCAGCCGCGTATAAGGTACTGGCTTGATAAGCATCCAAAACGTTTGGGTTGTCGCCAAACTCCCCAGAAAGATACATTTTAACGGGACCCGAACTCGGACTGTCGTAGTCAGGAAAAGACACCACATGGACGTCCGCGCCTTTACCTTTCAAGTAATCGTACAGTTTTTGAATTTGAGTTTTTTTCCCAGAACCATCGGTTCCTTCAATCGCATAAAATTTCATAACCGCAATATTATAAAGCATAATCATGGAAAATGACAGCGATTTTTTTAGTTATGATGATTGCATCGTGTGTCTGGCTGTTGTTCCAAAATCCTGACGCGATTTTGTCTACCGCTTTGAATGCCGTCAATGAATCCTTGTTGTTAGCGGTTACTTTGGCCAGTATTTATATTTTCTGGATGGCAATCGCCGAGATTGCCACACGTTCGGGTTTGATTGATAAAATTGCCAAAATCTTAAAGAAACCGATTAAATTTTTATTTGGTAAACAAACGGATGAAGTCAACTCGTACATTGCCACCAATATCGCAGCCAATATGATTGGTGCTTCGGGTGCGGCGACACCGGCCGCGATTGCCGCGATTGAGCATATGGCGACGCCAGAACAGACCAAGGCTTCGCCGCCGATGATTATGCTATTTATTTTGGCTGCCACATCGTTACAGTTAATCCCAACCACAATTATTGGCATTTTACAAGCAAACGGGAGTGCGGACCCAGCGCGCATTATTTTGCCGACTTTGATTGTTTCGCTGTGTTCTACTGTCATCGGTGTAATTTTAGTTAAAATCTTTTGCCGTCACCAAAAAAAGGGCGGACAATAATGGCTTTATACATTGTTCCGTTATTCATTATCTTTATCTTCGTTTTTGCCAGTCTTAAAGGCTCGGATTCCTATGGTGCTTTTGTCAAAGGTGCCAAAGATGCAATTGCGTTAATTTGGGATATTTTACCATACATCGTGGCGATTTTGGTGGCGGTTAAATTATTTGAAGCATCGGGGCTTTTACAAACAATTTGCGATTTAGTGGCTCCGATGTTCAGTCTTCTCGGTGTTCCCACCGAACTGGCACATTTTGTTTTCTTAAAGCCATTCAGCGGGGCAGGTTCGATTGCATTATACAATGATATTATCGCCGCTTATGGCCCAGATAGTTATATTTCCCGTGTTGCCAGTATTATTGCTGGCAGCAGTGATACTGTCTTTTATATAGCAACAATTTACTTTTCCAAAACCAATGTGAAAAAATTAGGGCTAGCAATTCCCATTGCTTTATTTTGCACTTTCTTTTCTGCCGTTTTAGCATCCTGGGTTTGTCGAATTTTTTAATTTTGGTGCCTTCGCGCGGAATCGAACCACGGACACAGGGATTTTCAGTCCCTTGCTCTACCGACTGAGCTACGAAGGCGTAACATCATTAGCATAACACAGTCAATCATAAATTGCAAATAAAATGTCAAAGTCAAAATTTGAAAATTGCTGTGCTAATTTGACAATTTATATTGCTATAATGTGAATTTTATGGTACGATACCCACATGGCGGAAAATAATAACGATAATGCTTTTGAAGCGGAAAATAATATCGATATGGATAACCTTCTTGACGTGTTAGCGGAAAATATTGTCGATAATGCTTCTGAGACGGAAAATAATAACGATAAAACTTTAGAACATGATAATCTTCTCAACGGGATGGAAGATACCAGTGGAATGGAAAACATCAGTGTAATGGAAGATAAACCGTTGTTGAGAAGTTTCATGAAATATTTTACGCATACGCCAGCGAATATTTTACGCTCGGTCGATTTTGGACGTTCGTTATTCCGTTATTTTGCGCCAAATCAAGAAATACCTAGTGATCCAGCCACTTTGTTAAACGCGACCCGTTCTTTATTTACAGTTGGTGCGAATGATCAACAATTCACGGATGAAGCCTTTGTCCGTTTCTTACTGCACAAAATCGATAAAGAACCAGATTTAATTACCTTTGACATGATTGCTGATTTAGTCGAAAGTGATGCTTACCAAAAATTTGGCAAAACTGCGCAAGATAAAGCCAATAAACAAAAATTTGAACGTTGGATTTATGATCATTCGTTGTTATCAAAAATTGAAAATTCGCCCTCTTCAAGAATTGTGTTGGAACAAGATGCGATGACTCGTGTCATCAATGCAATTCCACCAAGTAAGAAAAATCAAAACGTGCAGTATCTCAGCCAAATTGATGCTAAGATTGATGAATTTGATAAAACCTATCTAAAAAATATCAATGACGAAGAATTGCTAAAAGCCTTGAAAGAAAATGCTAATAACACTGCTGGCCAAAATTTCGATGTCCAATTGAAAAATGTTTATAATCTTTTATTGAATGATGAAGAAAACAGAAATTTTACTGCGGATGTAATTGATAGTGCCACCAGTAAAGGCGCAACCGAACCCAAAGTGCGTAATTCAATGCTGCTGGGCTTGTGTATGTCCGCTAATGAACTTTTGTTGGCGGCAAGTAAACGTCGTAATTGGTCAGACATTGATTTCCAAGATGTGTTTTTGAAATTTCCCATCGAAGTTCGTGCGGCAAAATTTGAACAACAACAAAAAAAACAAACCATTACTAAACGTACCAAGCAAAAAAATAAAAATGCCCAACGTGCAGAAGAGATTGAAACTGCTGCAACGTCAGAATCAATTCCCGTTACTGAAACCCAACCATCGACGACAGAATTAGTTCCGGTTGCCGAAACACAAACATTTACCAAGCAACAACCAGCATTTCATCCCGTCTTTGATGTAGTTAAAACTTTTGGTGGTACCTTAACTGGTGCGGCGGTGATTTCGACGATTACATCCATTCCTGGGGTAGGTCAAATTGTGGGACCCGCTTTGGGAATTTCGATGGTGGCAACTGCTGGTATCGGTTCAGCGATGGCAAATTACAAAGCGGCGAAAAAACGTGGTGATGTTGCAAAATCCGAAGCCAAAAAAATTGCCATTCAATCAGGGATTGCGATGTTAGGTAAGGCGTGGCCTTATGCCGCTGCGATGGCACTTGGTCCTGCGGGACGAGTTTTGGGTTCTGGGGTTGTGTTTGCAAAAACTTTGTATAACGATTTAGAACGACGTGCTGGCTTGCAACAAGAAAAAGCCAAAGGTATTTTCGGTAAAATTAAACGTTTGGCTCAAATGGGTCAAAGTGTTAGTTTCGGCGAAGGCTTGAAATCGTTAGCGTATGCGACGGGTAAAAGTGCTGCGGTGTTCCTCGGCGGTTCAATCGGCAGTGAAATTGGTTCTTCCATTGGGTCGAATCTATCCTTTAACAATACAAATGGCAATTTGAGTGTCACGGCCAATACCAAAAAAATGGTCGATGACTTGGAACAAACTAAATTTACGGGTAAACTTGTTGGTGCTTTCAAAGGTTTAACTGGGCAAGAAGATACAACCACAATTTCACCTATCGAACCGTCTCCTTTGCAACCGTCGTCCGTGGAAAATTCCCAACCAATTACAACGGAATATGAAGCCATACAGGAACAACAACCCCTGGAAAATATTCAACTGAGTGAAACCAATTTGGAACGTTTAAGTCAAATTGGTGAAGTCGAATTAACCGAAAACGCACGTATGACGGTACACGCCGACAACCATCGTCAATATGTGGGTGGTGCGCAACAGGATTGGTATAACGCCGCCCAAGAAGAAACCGCGTTACAAACTTTACGTGCGGCGGGGGTAGATGACCCCGCGGGTGTCTTGCGTAAAGTCGGCAGTGCCGCACGTTTCTTTGGCGGGGAATATCAAGCAACCTTGGATAATTTGTGCGCAGGTAATTGCACTGATCAAGACGTCAACCAAATCTTTGGCGCCTTAAGCCAAATCAACGAAGAGGGTGGCTTAGGTCCAATCGTGCAACAACCAACTTACCAAGCCGAACCAGTTTATGAATCCGTCACCGAAGCAACGGAAGTTCCAGAACATACACAAGAATACCAAATTGCAACCGAAGAACTGATTAACGATGTAACCGAAAATCACGTAGCAATGCCACATTATAATACGCCCGCCGAACCTGTTACTCCAATTGACCCGATTGATGTTCCGCCGCACACGCAAGACTACCGTACGCCAAATACCACTATCGCGGCAGAACCGATGCCAGATTTGCATAATGAACCTGTTGATATTGATAACTCGATCGATTACATTGAAGAAGAAAATCAATTTACAAATCTTGCTATCCCATCGCGTACAGCAGATTATCACACACCAAGTGTTGTTGATTTGACAGAACCGACCAGTGTAGAACTTCCATCACGTACACAAGATTATATCGTTGCGCAGGAAACAACCACTAACCAATCTCCCAAGACCTTAGAACAAATCACAGCGGAAGTAAAAGCCAGGTATCAGCAACAAAGAGCCGTGGTTTCTGCGTCGGCAGCACAACCAATTTCGGAAACGCAGCCAAATCAAGAATTGACGGGATTAAAACAAACAGCGACCTTTAATCCATATTCGATCCCAGAGCCGACAATGGGTTTATAAAACAAGTCATAAAATATTGATTGACAGACATTTTTGAATGTGGTATTCTTTTGTTACTATGTAATTTTGACTGGGCGGATTGAAACAAAGCCCGGCAAAAAATATATTTTTAAGGAAGGTAAAAATGGCTGTTAATCTTAAAAAGACGGGACTTTTTAAGGACACCTATGGAAAGACGGAACGTATGACGTTTCGTAAAGTTCCTGAGTTAGTCAATGTCCCTTATCTTTTGGATATCCAAAAGGAGAGTTTTAAGCGTTTCTTGGATAAAGGTATTCGCGAAGTTTTGGACGAATTCAACCCAATTACCGATTATTCGGGTAAGTGCGAAGTTTACTTCTTGGATTACTATATTGGTGATGATGCAAAATACAGCGAAAGCGAATGTTTACGCCGCGGTCAAATGTATGTCAAACCATTACGTGTAAAAGTGCGTGTAGTTTTCAAAGAAGACGCTGAAGGTCGCAAAACCAATGAAGTCATCGAACAAGATGTCTTTTTGGGCGATGTCCCGCAAATGACCGACAGCGGTTATTTTATCGTGAACGGGGTAGCGCGTGTTATCGTTAACCAAATTATCAAGAGTCCCAGTGTTTATTTCAATAAATCAAAAGACCATAAAACTGGTAAGGAAATTATTGAATGTACCATGAGCCCAACCCACGGTGCTTACATCGAAATGATTAAAGATGTGAACAACGTAATTTTTGTCAGCCCGAATAAAGCCAATAAAGTCAATTTGGTTACTTTCTTGCGTGCGTTGGATATTGGTAGTGACAAAGAATTGTTGGAAATTTTTGCGCATCACCCTGTACTGAAAGCCACGATTGATAAATCAAACGAAGGCGGCGTGCAAGTATCAAAAGAAAAAGCCTTACTTGAATTATCACGTAAAATGCGTCCGTCTGAATTGCCAAACGCCGATGTGATGGAATCTGGTTTGAACAATATGTTCTTTACTTTCCCAAATTACGATTTGGCGGTTGTCGGTCGCTATAAATTCAATAAAAAATTGTGTATCAGTACCCGCATTTTGAAGCATATTGCTGCCGAAGACATTAAAATCAATGGTAAAGTCGTCGTGCCACATGATACCGAAATAGATAAAGCAATGGCGGATAAAATCCAAAATGCAGGTATCAATGTCGTTACCGTCAAAAATGAGTTAGGCGACGCAGTGCAAATCATTGGTAACAATCGTGTTAACGTTAACGCTTATTTGGATTGCACTGAATTTGATACTGGTATTAAAGAATTAGTGCACTATCCAACCTTGTTAAAAGTCTTAGAAGGCAAAACCACGAAAGCGGACAAAATCAAAGCCGTCAAAGAAAACGCCAAAGAATTGGTTATGCGTCATTTACATCGCGATGATATTATTGCGACGGTTTCTTATTTGTTGAATATGTGCGATGGCGTTGGTTACGAAGACAATATTGACCACTTAGGTAACCGACGTTTGAATACCGTTGGTGATTTAATGGCGCGCCATTTCAAAGACGGAATGTTGAAATTGCGCAACAGTATGCGTGAAACCATGCAGACCATGGAAATCAACAGTAAATCTATCAATCCGTTGAACATTATCAATGCGAAAGCAATTACGCGTTCGTTGCGCGATTTTTGTGCGGTTTCGCAATTGTCGCACGTGATGGACACTAACAACCCGTTAACTGAAATTACGCAAAAACGTAAAATCACGGCGGTTGGGCCAGGGGGTATCGTGAAGGAACGTGCCACCAGTGAAGTGCGTGATTTGCACTACACACACAACAGCCGTCTGTGTGCGGTCGAAACGCCAGAAGGTCAATCGATTGGTTTGGTTAATAGTTTGGCGATGTATGCCCGCATTAACGAATATGGTTTTATTACGGCACCATTACGTCGTGTTGATAAGGCGACTGGTAAAGTTACCGATATTGTTGATTATTTAACCGCTGATGAAGAAGATGCTTTCTGTGTCGCACAGGCAACCGAACCATTGACCGAAGATGGCCGTTTATTACACGATTTTATTACTTGTCGTCATCGCGATGTGATTTTGGATATGCCCCGTGAAAGTGTGGATTATGTTGACGCCAGCCCACGTCAATTCGTATCTTTGGCAACTGCTTTGATTCCATTCTTAGGCAATGACGATACTGGTCGTGCTTTGTTAGGTTCAAATATGCAACGTCAGGCGGTTTCCTTAATTCGTACCGAAGCGCCGCTGGTTGCGACTGGTTTGGAATATCGTGCTGCTTTAGACAGTAACGTGATGTTAGCGGCTAAAACGGACGGAACGGTAGTTTCGGTGACTGCGGATCAAATTGTGATTGAACGTGATGACAACCATGAACGTGATGCTTACAAATTGACGAAATTTACCCGCTATAACGAAGAAGCCTGTATCAACCAAAAGCCCATTGTTCGCAAAGGCGATAAAGTTAAAGCAGGCGAAATTATTACCGACGGCTATGCAACCTGTAATGGCGAATTAGCAATTGGTAAAAATATGTGCGTTGCCTATATGAACTGGGAAGGGTACAATTTCGAAGACGCGATTTTGATTTCGGAACGAGTTGTGAAAGAAGATAAGTTTACTTCAATTGCGTTGCACTTAAAAGAATGTAAAGTTCGTACTACCAAATTAGGCGACGAAGAAATTACGCGTGATATCCCGAATTTAAGCGAAGACGCTTTGGCAAATCTTGACGAACGTGGTATTGTTCGTGTCGGCTCATTTGTCCGCACTGGTGATATCTTGGTCGGTAAGGTTACGCCAAAGGGTGAATCAGAATTGACACCCGAAGAACGCTTGCTACGTGCTATCTTTGGTGAAAAATCGCGTGAAGTGCGTGATGCTTCCTTACGTGTGGAAAATGGTAAAGACGGGGTAGTTGTAGCGGTTGAATGTTTTAGCCGTAAAAACCACGATGAAATGGACGTTGGTGTTAACGAAGTCATTAAGGTGACGATTGCTCAAAAACGTAATATTAAAGTCGGCGATAAGATGACAGGTCGCCACGGTAATAAAGGTATCGTTTCCAAAATTTTACCCGTGGAAGATATGCCTTACATGGCTGACGGTACTCCAGTCGATATCGTTTTGAACCCGTTAGGTGTTCCTTCGCGTTTGAACATTGGTCAGTTATTGGAAGTTTCGCTGGGCTTAGTGGCAAAAACGTTGGGTTGGAAAGTTGCAACACCAGTTTTCAATGGGGCGAACGAAAACGATATTCAAGAATTACTGCGTAAAAACGGTCTACCCGAAGACGGTAAAATGCAGTTATACGACGGACGAACGGGCGAACCTTTTCAAAATCGTACTACCGTTGGGTATATGTATATGTTGAAATTGCATCACATGGTTGATACCAAGATTCATGCGCGTTCGACAGGTGCGTATAGTTTGGTGACGCAACAACCATTGGGGGGTAAAGCACAATTTGGTGGTCAACGTATGGGTGAAATGGAAGTTTGGGCGTTGGAAGCATACGGTGCGGCACATATCTTGCAAGAAATGTTGACCGTTAAATCTGACGACGTGCAAGGACGTACCAAAACTTATGTATCAATCGTTAATGGCACGAAATTGCCTGATCCAGGAATTCCCGAAGCAAGTAAAGTCATGATTCGTGAATTGCAAGGTCTTGGCTTTGATGTGGGTATCTATACTGCAGATAAGAAAGAAGTTGAATTGGAAAAAATCGATGCACTGGTTGACGATACTGAAATGATGGCTAATGTCGAAACAGAGGCTAAAGATGAAATTGAAACCGAAATTGAATTTAATGACGAACCGATAGAAGAACCTGCTGCTGATGACTTAGAGATGTTTGACATTGATAAATTGTTTGAGGAATAAGAAGGAGAAGGAAAATGTTTGAATTAAATAATTTTGAAAGTTTGAAGATTAGTATTGCCAGCCCCGATAAAATCAGGGAATGGAGTCATGGTGAGGTTACCAAGCCTGAAACGATTAACTATCGTACGCAAAAACCAGAAAAAGATGGTTTGTTTTGCGAACGAATTTTTGGACCCAAAAAAGACTGGCAATGTTCTTGTGGTAAATACAAATTGATTCGCTACAAAGGTACGGTTTGCGACAAGTGCGGTGTGGAAGTGACTCGTTCGATTGTCCGACGTGAACGCATGGGACACATTGAATTAGCCGCGCCTGTGTTACACATTTGGTACTTCAAGGGTGTGCCTTCCAAAGTCGGCACGTTGTTAAACATGACGATTAAAAATTTGGAACAAGTTATTTACTTCGTTTCGTTTGTTGTTATTGATCCAGGAAAAACAACCTTATCTTACGGACAAATTTTATCCGACCGTGAATTGCACGAAGCATGGGAAAAATTTGGTATGGATTCATTCAAATATGGTATGGGTGCCGAAGCCATTAAAACCATGTTGGCTGCGCTTGATTTAGATAAAGAAATTAAAGCCTGTAACGAAATTATTACTACTGGTAAAGGTGCGAAACGTGAAAAAGCAATTAAGCGTTTAGACCTGCTTGAATCCTTCAAACACAGTGGTAACCGCCCAGAATGGATGGTGCTAGATGTATTACCAGTTACGCCGCCTGAATTGCGACCCATGGTACAAATTGACGGTGGTCGTTTCGCTACGACCGATGTTAACGATTTGTACCGTCGCGTAATTAACCGTAACAATCGTTTGAAGAAGTTGATTTCATTAGGAGCGCCCGAAGTTATTATTCGTAACGAAAAACGCATGTTGCAAGAAGCGGTTGATGCCTTGATTGACAATGGTCGACGTGGCAAACCCGTGCAAGGCGCAAAAGGTCGTCCGTTAAAATCTTTGGCGGAAGGTTTACGCGGTAAGCAGGGACGCTTCCGTAATAACTTGTTAGGTAAACGTGTCGATTATTCGGGTCGTACAGTTATCGTTGTTGGTCCAGAATTGAAACACTATCAAGTCGGTTTACCCAAAGAAATGGCCTTGGAATTGTTTAAGCCATTCGTTATGAAAAAATTGGTTGATTTAGGTTTGGCTCATCACAGTCGCAGTGCAAAACGTTTGATTGAACGTGAAAAACCACAGGTTTGGGATATTTTGGAAGAAGTGGTGCGTGACCACCCAGTTTTATTGAACCGCCAACCAACCTTACATAAATTGTCAATTCAAGCGTTTGAACCAGTTTTGGTGGACGGTCGCGCCATTCGTTTACATCCCTTGGTTTGTACCGCGTTTAACGCCGACTTCGACGGGGACCAAATGACGGTTCATGTTCCGTTGTCGCCTGAGGCACAAGCCGAAGCACGTGTGCTGATGTTGGCATCAAATAACATTTTGAAACCCAGCGATTCAAAATCAGTGGTTACGCCAACCCAAGATATTATTTTAGGTTGCTACTATATGACACAACAAATTGACGGTGCTAAAGGGGAAGGCAACATTTATAAAGACGAAAACGAAGCCATCTACGCTTACAATGTTGGGGAACTGGATTTACACGCTAAAATTCAAGTTCGCCGTTCTAACTTTGAAATTGAAGGCAATCTTGATGAAGTCGAAGAATTCGGTCGCGTTGAAACCACGGTTGGTCGTATTATCTTCAACCAATGCTTCCCACAAGACATTGGCATTGTGGATCGCAGCAAACCCGAAAACAAATTCGCTTACGAATTTAACAAGGAAGTGGTAAAAAAAGATATCAACAATTTGATTGTTAAAATTTTTGAAACCCATGGCGCTACGGTAACCAGTGAATCCATTGATAAAATCAAAACGGTTGGGTTCAAATACTCGACTCTGGGTTCAATTTCTTTGTCGGTGTTTGATGCTACTATTCCTGCTGACCGCGAACAAATCATTAAAGATACGGAAGCCAAAGTTAAAAAGATTGAAAAAGCATATGCGGAAGGTGAGTTGAGCCTGGATGAAAAATTGGATCGTAACATTGCGTTGTGGAAAGACGCTACCGACCGTATCCAAGACGATGTTATCAGCGTGTTAGGTCAAACCAACCCCATTCGGATGATGGCGACCTCTGGTGCGCGTGGTTCAAACAAACAGATTATGCAGTTGTCGGGGATGCGTGGTATTATTGCAAACGTTTCGGGACGAAAAGAAGACGTGCCGACGAAAGGTTGTTACCGTTTAGGTTTGTCGCCGTTAGAATATTTCTTATCATCACGTGGTGGTCGTAAAGGTCTGGCCGATACCGCCTTAAAAACCTCTGATGCAGGTTACTTGACCCGTCGTTTGGTGGATGTTGCGCAAGACGTGATTGTAACCGAAGAAGATTGCTTTGCAACGTTGGGCGAAAAACCCAAGGGCATGGTTATGACCGAATTGCGCATGGATGGTTATGTCAAACACTTGGCCAGCCGTATCAAAGGTCGTTATGCTGTGCGTGACATTGTTGACCCGAAAACCAAAAACGTGTTGGTTAAGGCTGATACCATGATTTCGGACGAAATTGCCGAATATATCGAAGCGATTGGCATTAAAGAAGTAGAAATCCGCAGTGTCTTGACATGTAAATGCAAACATGGTGTTTGTGCTAAATGTTACGGTCGCGATATGAGTGGTCATGAATTGGTCAGTGTTGGCGAACCGGTTGGTATTATCGCCGCACAATCCATTGGTGAACCAGGTACGCAGTTAACCATGCGTACCAAACACAGTGGTGGTATTGCGGTTTCCAACATTACCGAAGGTTTGCCGCGTGTTGAAGAAATTTTGGAAGCGCGTGTTCCCAAGGGTGTGGCTTTAGTCAGCGATGTCGGCGGCACGGTGATTGCGGTTAACCAAGTTGAAAAACGCGTTGAGGTCGTGATTAAGACGAATGAAGGTAAAGAAGTACCATATTTGATTCCCGCCAGTATGAAAGTTATTGTCAAAAAAGGTGCCATGGTGGAACCAGGTTCGGCGTTGACCGAAGGTGTCTTCAATCCTCATGACATTTTACGTAACAAAGGTATCAAGGCAGTACAAGATTACCTAATTACGGAAATCATTAAAGTTTACAAAACGCAAGATATTTCAATTAACAACAAACATTTGGAAATAATTGTAAGACAGATGTTAAAGAAAGTTAAAATTGAAGATGCTGGGGATACCGACTTCCAAATCGGTTCGGTGGTCGATGTGATTGAGTTTGAACACAAAAATTTGTTGGCTATTAACGACGGCAAGAAACCTGCCCGTGCAACCCGTGTCTTGTTGTCAATTACGAAAGCCGCTTTACGCACTGACAGTTTCTTGTCGGCTGCATCTTTCCAAGAAACCAGTTCAGTGTTGGTTGACGCTGCGGTGAAAAACAAAATTGACCACTTACAAGGATTGAAAGAAAACGTAATTTTTGGTAAGTTAATTCCCGCTGGTACAGGTATGAAATTCTATCAAAACGTAGGGTACAAAAATGTTAAATAATTATCTCGATTTATTACTGGCACCGTCAGAACGCCCAAAATGGATTGCGGATTCTTTCCCAATCATTCAAGGGATTATTATCGGTTTGATTAGTCTCATTAGTATCATCATGATTATCGCAATTTTGGTGTCTCCGCCCGATTCTGGCACAGGTACCAATGCCATTACGGGTGCCAGCGAAAGTTATTACACCAAAAACCGTAATAAAAATAACCTTGGTCGTATCCGCAATTTAATTATTATCTGTGCTGTTGCGATTGCTGTTTTGACGATCATTTTCTTCATCATGTTCGGTATCTTCAATTTGTCTGGTTCAGCCGAATAAGATGAGATTACGCCTTACGCTAAACAATAGTTTGGCGGAAAACAATGGAATCATGGGCAATTTAGTAGAAAAATATATAGAAATGAAAGTAGACGCACTTGAAACAGATGATTTCAAGTCGGATGTTCCATATTCTGAAATGTCAGATAACTCTAAATTGGCCTTAAAAATGGTTAAAAAATCTTATGCAAAATTAGATACTGGTTATGCAAGAATCAGGATGAGAATTGGGTCTCTTTTTGTAATTTCCATTCTTGCGTTTATTGCTGTAGGCTTATTTTTTTGCATATACGCATTTCCGAATGGAATGGTAGGGCTTGTTTTAATTGTACCTGCGCTATCCTTTACCATTTATCTCTTAAACAGAAGTATTAAGATTTTTGATGTCTATTACTTTACACAAAATAAAAAGAAATATATTTTTTATATCAATAAAGGCTATACGATTTTATGCACTTCAACAAAGAATATTTGTATCAAGAACAGAACAAAAGCAGTTGTTGAATATCCTTTTTATTATGCCTATATGAACGCTAAGATGGGATATAATCGTATGGTCGGTCAATTAAAAATAAAAAAACAAAAACATGGTTATAAAATTTCCACAACACAGTTTAAGTCTTCTAGAGGTTACACGATTAAAGGGCAATCAAAACTTACGATAGATGACGATAGTTTCCCAAAGCGTATCACTGTTGGAGAATATTATGAATATGTGTTTGAAAAAGAGAATAATTTTTCTTTTACTATTCCAAGAGAATTGGTTGAGATAGCCAAGGAGAAAGAGATGGAATTCAATTTTGACGATAGTAGAATTATCATAGAATAACAATCGCGAGCAAAATTACCGATACGTTAAATTACAATTTATCGAGCAGATAATAAAAACGAGATTATTCAATCTCGTTTTTTCAGTTTCAGAATTTATAGCCATTGGATGGGGTTTTAGATTAGTGTGGGTTAGCCGTAAATTCAATTTTTGATTTATGTAAATTGACGCCGATGACGGTAACATTTAATGGGTCGCCCATACGAATTTTAGATTTTTTGCCCAACATTTGCATCGTACCGTCATGATAAATGTAATGGTCATCGGGTAAATTTTCGATACGGACTAAACCTTCGGCGGTGTTTTCGGGCAGGTAAACAAACACGCCAAAATCGGTAATGCCATTAACAACACCCGCAAAAGTTCCGCCAATATGCGCTTGCATATATTCGGCACATTTCAACGCATCGACTTCGCGTTCTGCTGCTACGGCGTCGATTTCGGTTTGTGAAGATTGTTGGCTGGCAGCAATTACATAAGCGTTCAATTGATTTTTTTGTTGGTCGTTTAATTGGCTGTCAAGGTGCATTTTAATAATTCGGTGAATTAACAGGTCAGGGTAACGACGAATCGGCGAAGTAAAATGGCAATAGTAAGTGGCACCCAACGCAAAATGACCAACGCAATGTGGGTCATACTTGGCTTTTTGCATCGAGCGTAACGCCAAACTGGAAACAATGATTTTGACGTTTTCGTCGGAGATGCCGTTGATCATCTTTTGATAATCGTGTCCGTTTGGATTTTCAAAATCAATTTTATGTTCCACGTTAAAAGGAGTGAGGGTATTCAAAAAGCGAATCACTTTGATTGGGTCGGGTTTCTCATGAATCCGATAAACAAAAGGCAAGTGCAATTTGTTGCAATGTTCTGCCACAACTTCGTTGGTCAATACCATGAATGTTTCAATGATGCGGTGACTTAAAGTGTGCGGTTGAGAATAAACGGAAGCAATCTGTCCGTTTTTATTCAAGACAATTTTCGGTTCGGGTACGTTAAAGGTAATTTCCCCACGGGCTTGACGGTCATGTTCAAATTTTTGGGTAATTGATGCCATTTTTAATAACGTAGTGCGGAATGGATGGTCGGCTTTGCCGTCAAGAATTGCTTGCACTTCCTCGTAAGAAAAACGGGTAGTAGTTTGTATTAAAGACTTTTTGATTGCGTAATTAACTAAATTGTAATTTTGGTCTAAGTTCATAAAGACTGATAATGTTAAACGTGGTTCGTTGGGATTTAACGAACAGACGCCATTGGATAACTGGGTAGGTAACATAGGTATGACACGGTCGGGAAAATAAACGCTGGTACCGCGACGGTAGGCTTCTTGGTCCAGGGCGCTGCCAGCGGTAACATATTCTGAAACATCGGCGATGTGAACGCCCAAGGTCATGGTGCCGTCAGGGTTGTCGACCAAACTGATTGCATCATCTAAATCACGGGCATCGGCAGGGTCAATCGTCATAATGGGTAAATTACGCAGGTCAACACGGTTCTGCATATGGTCAGCAATCTTCATGTTTGCAACACGTTGGGCTTCACGTAAAACCTCAGCAGGAAAATCAGAAACTAACTTGTATTTTTGCATAATACCTTCGACAGTGGCGGCTTGTGTTTGATGTGCAATGACGCGAACCACTTCGGCATCGGGGCGACCATGAAATTTTTTCTTTTTGTAGCGAATCTCAACGATGTCACCATCAACGGCTCCGTTCAAGTTATCTTTAGCGATAAAAATATCTTGCTCTTGATTGGGTAAATCGACAAAACCATAACCTTTTAATGTAACGGTCAACTCACCAGTCAGACGATTTTCTATTTTGCTCACAGCAAATTATAAGTGTATAATACCAATATGTCAAATTTAACAAACAAAACCTTAGGTGCGCGTTTTTTAGATGCTTATAACGCGATTGATAAGGCGTTGCGAATCCAATACAATTATAAAACGACAATTTCGTTTTCGGATTTAATCCGTCGTTGTGCCGATTTGAATCATGTGATACGTGGTTACGAAAATGATTTAATCAATTTTGCACGTTTGCGTAATGCGATTGTCCACAGTAGTGATAATAACAAAGTGATTGCTGAGCCACATTTAGAAGTAGTGCAGTTAATGGAAAAGATTGCCGATTTAATTACGACGCCACCATTGGTAATTGAGATTATGCGGTTACGACCCGTAACTACGATTGATGCAACCCGCAATCTTTACGATTTGATTAAAGAAACTGGTAAGACAGGACACGGCATGATTCCTGCTTACAAAGGTAATAATTTGGTTGGAATTGTCCGTTGGCGTAAGTTAATTGAGGATTTAGGGAGTATTTTGGACACGTGCGACTTGGACGATTTTATCCGGAAAACTTCGATAGAAAATTATTTACGAATGTACCCGCAATCGGGACATTTTACCATTGTAAAAAAGGATATAACCATTGAACAAGTTTTGACTATCTTTAATAACAATCGTAAGATTGCTGCGATTTTAATCACCGAAAATGGAACGGCTATGGAACAACCTGTGGGCTTTTTGACAAACGCCGACATTATCGATTTAGTAAAAATCATTGAAAGTTATTAAAAATCATGTTAATTTATAACATTATCATAAAAGGGAATTTTGATGAAAAAAGAAACATCTGTCTTTAATTTTAACCGTAATTACGAACCGGCTGACATTTTAACTAAAGTTAAAGAGAAAAACCGCGGCAAACCAAAATATAATTTTTTGGACGGACCCATAACCGCAAACGCTCCAATGTGTTTGCACCACGGTTGGGGACGTACCCTGAAAGACGCTTACAACCGTTATAATTCACTGATTGGGAAAGACGTTGATTACGTGTGGGGATTTGACGCCCAAGGAATGTGGGTTGAAGTTGAAGTCGAAAAGTTACTTGGCTTGAACAATAAAAAAGAAATTGCCGAATATGGTGTGGATAAATTTACCGAAAAGTGTATTGAGCGCGTTAATTTTTTTAAGAACCGTCAAACGGAACAAAGTCAATTGATTGAACAGTTAGGTGATTGGGACCGCAGTTACATTACAAATTCCGACCAAAACATTACGTCAATTTGGCACTTCCTGAAAATTTGTAACGACAAAAAAATGTTGAAACAGAGTTATAAAACGATGCCTTGGTGTCCACGTTGTGGTACCAGTCTCAGCGAACACGAAATGAGTGGCAGTTACAAAGAACGTACTCACAAAGCGGTTTATGTGAAAGCCAAATTAGTGGGACACGATGAACGTATTTTGGTATGGACGACGACGCCGTGGACTTTGGCCGCCAACGTCGCGATTGCGGTTAATCCAGCATTTACCTATTGCAAATGCCAAGTCAAGAGTGACAACAATTTGTTAATCGTTTGTGAAAAACAATTGAAAGTATTGCGCGATGACCTGATTAAAGTAGTCGAAAAAGTTTCAGGCGCGGATTTAGTTGGGTTGGTTTATGAACCTTTCTTGGCTTTACAGAAACAACAATTTGAACACCACATTGTACCTTGGGACCAAGTTGATGAAATTGATGGTTCTGGCGCCGTGCATATTGCACCTGGTTGTGGGGCAGAAGATTTTGCGTTGGGCGTGAAATTGAATTTGCAGCCCATCATTCCCGTGGGTGAAAACGGAAGTTTTTATGATGACTTTGAATGGTTGGCGGGTTTATCTACGGTTGACTGCGAACCGATTGTTTTTCAAAAATTGGCAGAGAATCAAACTTTATATTATCATCATGATTACACGCACAATTATCCGTTTTGTTGGCGTTGTAAAACTGACATTATTTTCCGTTTGGTGGCGGGATATGACATTGCAACAGACGGCATCCGCAAGGATTTATTGAAGGCCGTGGATACAGTTAATTGGACACCTGATTTTATGGGTAAATCAATGCGGCAGTGGCTAACCGATATGGGTGATTGGAATATCAGTCGTCGGCGTTTTTATGGTTTACCGTTACCGTTTTATCCGTGCGAAAAATGTGGACATTTGAATGTCATTGGCAGTCGGGAAGAATTACGTGCACGGGCGATTGAACCGAACAGAGTTGATGCTTTACCTCATTTACACCGTCCCTATATTGATGGAATTCAAATTACCTGTGAAAAGTGTCATGAACCAGTGACACGGGTAACCGATGTGGGCGATTGTTGGTTAGATGCTGGAATCGCGCCGTTTTCGACCAAACCGAAAGGGCAATTCAAAGCCGATATGGTTTTGGAAATGAAAGAACAAATCCGTTTATGGTTTTATGCACAATTATTCATGTCGGTAGTTTTAACGGGCGAAGCCCCGTATAAAAACGTCGTGGGACATTCAACCATTGTGGATGAAGATGGTAAAAAATTTTCCAAAACGGGACCGCGTAAAATTTACATTGAAGATGTTGCCAAACAATATGGTGTGGACGTTTTACGTTATACATTTGCCAGCGCTAATCCCACTTTAGATATGCGTTTCGGGGACAGTATCGCAGAAGATGCGAAACGTCGCTTATTGGCACTCTGGAACGCATATGTGTTTTATACGACCTATGCCTTGGTTGACCGTCCGAATGTGAAAGATTATCAACCCCAAAATTTATCCCCGATTGATTTATGGTTGGTGCAATTAACCAACCATTACATTCAAGTGACACGTGAAGCCTATGATCAATTCAAAATTCATCAAGTCGTCAAATTGACGGATGATTTTGTTGAAGACATTACTAATTTTTACATTCGTGTCAACCGCCGCCGTTACTGGAAAAATGGGGAAGACGAAGATAAAATGAACGCCTATTGGTGTTTGTTTCACGCGTTACGCAGTGTGGTAATTGTGCTGACGCCACTGGTACCAAGTTACGCACAATATCTGTGGCAAAACTGTTTTGGTGAAGGCGAACCACCTGTCATGTTAGCCAATTATCCGGTTCCGTTAAAAATTAAAAGCAAAATTCATTTATTAGAGCCCGTTGATTTTGTCAAACAAGTCATCAGTTTAGGGTTGTCTTTACGTGCTGAAAACCAAATTCCAATTAAGCAACCGCTGGCAAAAGTGTACATTAAAACTGACAAAATCGATACGATAACCATGTTTGCGGGAATCATCCAAGAGCAATTAAACGTTAAACAAATTGAAATTGTCACCGATGACAATAAATTTAACGTGGCCTATTTGACGGTCAATTTCAAAAAAGCGGGTGCAATTTTGAAAAACCGTGTGCAAGCATTAAAGAATGCTCTACAAAAAACTAAGCAGATGCCCTCTTATGTGGCGGCGTATGACGCCCAAGAAAAAATCAAAATTGATGGTTTTGACCCGCTCAGTCCAGATTTGTTTGAACGTAAATTGGCACCGCGTGAGGGTTTTGTCATTACCGCTGCTGATGATGTGACCGTGGTTTTGGACACCGTCATTACGGATGATTTGATGTTGGAAGGCATTGCGCGTGAGTTAATTCGCAGTATCCAATTGGAACGGATGAACCAAAAAATGAACATTACTGACCGCATTATTTTGGATATGAAAACTGCTGATGCTAAAACGTATGCCGCAGCCCATGCACATCAACCACGCATTATGCGCGAAGTTTTGGCCACCGAAATGCAAATAACAGAAGGAAATGGGGAAAATGAAATACACATCCGCTTGGCGTGATTTTGAAATTATCGCCACGGGTAACGGGGAAAAATTGGAACGTTGGGGTGATATCATCCTGTTGCGTCCAGACCCACAAGCAATTTGGCAGCCAAGTGTCGATTATGCGCATTATCCGCAAATTGCGGGGCATTATATTCGTTCGGCGACTGGTGGTGGCGCGTGGGAGTGGTTGAAACCGACCCCTAACGAGTGGACAATTAAATACAAAAATTTGTCGTTTATAATCAGCCCCATGAATTTCAAGCACACGGGATTATTTCCTGAACAGGCGATTAATTGGGATATGATGATTGATGTTTTGCGTCAGCATCCCAAAGCCAAAGTTTTGAATTTGTTTGCTTATACTGGTGGTGCCACCGTCGCGTGTGCGTCGGTTGGGGCAGTAGTAACCCATGTTGATGCCAGTCGTGGTATGACCGATGTCGCGAAACGTAATGTTGCTTTGAACCATATTCCGTACGAAAATGTCCGTTACATCGTTGATGACTGTCAAAAATTTGTGGCACGCGAAATTCGGCGTGGGCATAAATATGATGCCATTATTATGGATCCGCCGAATTTTGGCCGCGGTGCCAATGGCGAACTTTGGAAATTAACCGAAAATTTGAATGATTTGGTCGCTAACTGCGTGCAATTGCTTTCAGATCAACCCCTATTTATTCTCATCAATAATTATACCGCTGTGGTGCAACCCACTGTCATCGAAAACGTTTTGCGAAAAAATCTCAATGCGTTATACTACAAAATCCAAACTTACGAGATTGGATTGCCAACGGCTGAAAATTTGGTTTTACCATGTGGGGGTGCGTCGTATGTGTCTTTTTTGTGATTTAGTCGAAAATTGCGTGGCTGAAAACGATTTATGCTACGTGATTTATGACAAATACCCTGTATCTCCTGGACATTGCTTGATTATTCCCAAACGTCATATGAAAACAGTTTTTGAAATGAATCAGGCAGAATGGGTGGCGGCAGGTGATTTAATTAACACCGCTAAAAGTGGGATTGAAAAACAATATCAACCGTTAGGTTATAATATCAAAGTGAATTGCGGCAAGGCAGCAGGTCAAGAAATTATGCACGCGCACATTCATTTAATCCCCAAATATTAAAATAAAAGGTAAAAATAAGAAATGAAGAAAAAGAGAAAAAGCGATCGCGAAAAAGTCAAAACTGGTATCAGTGAATTTTTATTGTCTTTTAATTGCCCATCCGATTATATCGGTTTTGCAATTTTGTGCGATTTGTTGAAAACTGCACTGGAAAATTACAGTGATTTGACTTTGAATTTGAAATCAATTTACTATGCCGTGGCACATCGACGTAAAATTACCCGTTTGTGCATTGAACGTAATTTACATACATTAGTGGAAAAATGGCAGGGTCAACCAAAATTTGCAGAACTTTTTGATGAACAGCCAACCAACGCGAAGATGTTGAATATCTTAGCACGTAAGATTCGTTATCTTAATTGTAGCGTCTACGACACATTGTTAATGCCGTAAGAGTGCAAACGGGTTTTTACTTGACAAATTAAGTTAATTCAGAATAAAATAACGCAACCATACATCATGGTGAGAGGAGGGTCTTATGACAACAAGGTATGTAACTACGGTTGGTAAAAAGAAATTAGAAGATGAATTGGCTGAATTGATGGCAAAACGTAGTGATATTGCTGCTCAAATTAAAGAAGCGCGTGAGTTTGGCGATTTGAAAGAAAATGCTGAATATGCTGCCGCGCGTGAAGCCCAAAACAATTTAGAAATTCGTGTCAAAGAAGTAGAAGCAATTTTGCAAAACTTAACCATATTCTCCTATAAAACGGCAAACACCAGTCAAGTTAATTTAGGTACGTCCGTTTTGGTTGAAAATTTACGCACAAAACAAAAAGAAACTTACGTGATTACTGGTTTTATGGAATTTGATATTGAAAAAAATTACATTTCCAACGAAAGCCCCAAAGGTAAAGCCTTGTTAGGTAAAAAAGTTGGCGAAGTGGCAATTATTAAAACGCCTGTCAGCCAAATTGAATTGAAAATTTTGAAAATCAGTCGCGCGGAGTAATTGTGTTTGATTCACATTTCCATTTGACTGATCCACGGCTAATTACGCTTCCTGAAGTTAAGCAGGGACAATTTCAAGGTGTCGAAATTGGTGCCGATTTTGCAAGTTTGCCCGCGGTATTTGACTATGCTGCCGAACACGAACAGGTGTATTGCACCGCAGGTGTGTATCCCGCGTATGCCGACAGTTATTCCGCCAATGATTTTGAAAATTTTGTGGCGGAACATACCAAAGAACCAAAATTTGTAGCGATTGGTGAATGCGGTTTGGATTACCACCGTGATGATTTGCCAGCGCGTGAACAACAGATTGCGGTCTTTGAACACCAAATCCATTTGGCTGACCGCTATGCAAAACCGTTAGTGGTACACTCGCGTGATGCTTGGGAAGACACGGCGGAAGTTTTAATTGCCAACCGAAGCAAATTAAAAAACGGTGTGCTGATTCATTGCATGAGTTACACTGCGGAACAAGCCAATTATTTAATCAACCAATTGTCGGGTACCGACGTTTATTTTGCTTTCGGCGGACACATTACTTATAAAAACAAAGCCTATTTACATGATACGTTGCGCGTCATACCGTTGAACCGAATTTTGCTTGAAACTGATGCGCCGTATTTAGCCCCTGCACCCAAGCGTGGAGAAGTGAATCGCCCCGACTATCTGATTTATACGGCACAAACGATGGCGAAAGTTTTAGGCAAAACTGTGCTAGCAATCGAAAAATTGACCACGGATAATGCTTATCGATTTTACAAAATAAAAGCAGCCCGTTGACCGCGCTGCTTCGTTTTTCTTTGGTAGAAAGTGTTTCATTGGTGTGAGTTTATCTTCTGCAAAATAAACTATCTTTATACTACCACAGTGTGATAAACTATTCAAGTGGAAATTACGTACAAAAAGTTGTTAGGGCAAAATTTTATTTATGATGTAAATTTTTTGCAAGCACTGGTCAAGAAACTAGATGTGCAACCTGCTGACGTGGTGGTAGAGGTTGGTGCCGGTGCAGGGACTTTAACTCAGGCATTGGCGGAAACTGGTTGTCAAGTTTATAGTCTGGAAATTGACCAACGTTTGACCACGGTTTTGAAAAAAAGATTACAATCCTATCCAAATGTCCAATTGATTTTTGCCGATGCAATGAAATATGATTTTAATAATTTACCACCATTTCGTTTGATTGCAAATGTTCCTTATTATATTACCACGCCTTTAATTATGCGCTTTTTATCTTTGCCAAACTGCCGTGATTTGAACATTTTGGTCGCGGATGAAGTCGCGGAACGAATTGTGGCTCAACCTGGCAATGCGCTTTACGGAGCATTGTCGGTCAGTTGCCAATTACAAGCCCAATGTCAAATTATCCAGAAAGTACCGCGCACCATGTTTACGCCGCAACCCAAAATTGATAGTGCGTTTGTATGCCTAAAAAAGAACGGGCAAAATTATGATTTCGCCTTGGGACAATTACTCAAAGGAATTTTTGCGGCACGACGCAAAACGGTTCTGAATGCATTGGCAGGGGCTTTAAGCATTGATAAAACAATTGCGACACAAATTTTAACGGATGCAGAAATTCCGTTGACTTTGCGTCCAGAACAAATCACTCCGACAGAATTCGCGAAAATTGGTGCAATTTCGCGCAAATTTTGTTAACCGTTTTTGCTATGCTATGGCAATGGCAGTATATATTAAAAATATCATTCTTTACGACCGCACAGGTGCCGTTGCAGGATTCATTGAAATCCGTCCCTTGGAAAACGGGTCACACTTGCGGTTAAAACATTCTTTAACGGCAAAAGGGTTGATGTTGTCTTTGGTAATTGATGGTGTCAATAAAGTCTTAAAAATCACTGGTAATTTAACCGAATATACCTTGCAAACTAAGATTGATTTGGACTACGAAATTTTTGCTTGCATTGTTCAACAATCGGGCAATGAAATGGTTTCATTAGCAAGTGGAGCAATTAACCTTAACCACTTGAAGGGGCAACAAGCCGTACAAGAAATTGACCATGCGATGAAAAAGATTTGCAGCGTCGATGCCCAAGGACAGGGTGAATGTGAAAAATGTCCTTACCGTGAATATTTTTTTAAACAAGCAGAGTAGTATGATGCCCACCACCTTTTTTGGCACGAAATATTGCTAGGTAAAAGCCTTTGTGATTGGAAAGTAATTTTATTTCTTTAATACGAAAATTATGGTTTTCAAAAATTGTAATGGCTTTTGCGATTTGATTAGCGGGATAACAAAAATAGACAATTCCACCGTATTTGACATTTTTGGTGCAAAGTGTAGCGAGGTCGTCAAGCGAAAGTGTATCATCATGACGGGCTAAATTGATTTGTTCGTTTTGTGATTTTTTGCCCGTTGTGAAATATGGTGGATTGCAAACAATTACATCAGCAACCTTGTTGGTCAAAATTTTGTGCAATTGACGGGCGTCGGCATGTAAGGGGGTAAAATTGGTTGCCGTTAATTTGTCTTGGTTGATGACCAAATTCTTGCGTAATTGATTGACTGCGGTGGCATTGATGTCAACACAAATGATTTCACGTGGCTGGTAATTGAAGGCAATCAACAAAGTTAGGACACCAGTTCCACAGCCGACATCAATGACAATGTCGTTCGATTGGCATCGGACAAAATTGCCTAACGCAATCGCATCACTGGAAAGTTTGTATAAATCGTCGGGTTGTTCAATCAGCAGGCCTGCGTCGTTCAAATATTCCACAAATTAAAAATACCATGGAACACGTTTAGTGCCAACCGCTTTGCTGGTTTTATCAGGTGTTTCGCTTTTGGTCAAGCGTAACGCAATTTGATTACTGGATTGTGGTTGTTCGCCATTCAGACTGGCGATGACGTGGTAAGTATTGGTTGACTGTAAGTTTTTATCGTCAAATGTAAAAGTTCCAGTTTTGTGACGAATAACGGCTTGCAATACGTTGTTTTTATAAATTTCGTAAGTTTGGTGTGGTAAGACATCAAACCAAATTTGTGCGTTATTTTGGTCGGTGATTTTACCGTCAATTGTGGTTGGCGTTGTAATTAAATAATTTTGGGATACAGCGGTTGGTTGGTAACGACTGGCAAATAAAGCGGTGGTGGTTTCGTAATCGGGGGTGGCGGTGTTGGCTAATTTCAAGACACCATTTTGGTAATCTAAAGTATCCAGTCGTACGCTTTTGACCGAAGTGGGACAAGTAAAATGTTCATTAGGGTCACTGACGACACTGTGGATTTGTTTTGCGGCGTTGGTCAAACGACCACCACCATTTGCTCCGCGTGCTAAATCGTCGGCCGGTTTCATGGTGGCATTACCGTGCCAAACAATCAATACATTTTGCGGCGTATATGATACCAAAGTCGCGTCGGTATTCGTGTCACTGTTCTCGCGTTCGGTTGTACCGGTTTTGGCTGCAATTTCGGTATCCAGCGTTGCTAATTTGCGGGCTGTCCCTGTGCGTGCCGTTTCAACCAGCATATCGGTTAATAAATAAGCGGTGTCGGCAGTAATGGCTTGTGGTGCGTAATTATATTTATTGGATAAATCAAAATAAACCGTGTTGCCATTGCGGTCGCGAATACTACGGATAAAACGCGCAGGAGCATATTTGCCTTGATTCGCGATGGTTTGATAACCGCCCGCCAATTCTAAAAATGATGTGCCTGAGTTGGTGTTGCCAAGTGCCATGGAAAGATTTTCATCTTGTAAATGCAAGCCCATTTTGTTGGCGATCGTGGTAGCACTTTCAATGGTGGTTGCGTTTAAAATTTTCACGGCGGGAATGTTATAACTGTGGACTAAGGCGTCGCGTGCTGAAACCGAACCATGATAGATTCCATCCGAATTTTTTGGATTGAAATCCGTGTCAATCAGTGGACTGTCGTCAATGATACTGGCTGGCTGAATAACTCCCAATTCTAAAGCAGGGGCGTAAACCAGTAATGGTTTCATGGCGCTGCCGAAATTGCGTCGTGCCGTGAGTAAAGTCGGTGTCGATGCCCAAAGCGCTTTAACTTGACCGTTAGGTACAGACAGCATGGCAAATTTTTCGCCCGCTAATGAATACTCAGGTTCGTTCATCGCATCATATAATAATTGTTGTTTGTCTGGTTCGTAATATGTGTCAATTTGATATCCATAATTGATAATGTCGTTCTCGCTGAGATTCAAAATTTGGGAAGCCTCTTTCAAAGCCATGGTTTGATAATTGGTCCCCAACCAAAGATTATCGGGCGTATTGATGGTCAAAGGCTCTTGTAAGGCCTCTGTATATACTTCGTCGGTAATTAAGTTTTGTTCGTGCATTAAGCGTAAAATTAAATGTGTACGCTGGAGAAAATTTTCATGACTGACCAGCGGGTCGTACTTGCTGGGATTTTTGATAATACCGGCCAAACCTGCACCTTCGGCTACCGATAAATCGGCAGGAGTTTTATTGAAATAAAATTCACTGGCATTCGCAATCCCGTAAATGTTATTGCCGAAATAAATGGCATTCAAATAGAGTTCGATGATTTGGTCTTTGGTAAAATTTTGTTCGACTTTTAAGGCTAAAATGGCTTCACGAATTTTGCGTTGTAAAGTTTTTTCGTTGGTTAAGTAGGTGTTTTTGACTAATTGTTGGGTAATCGTACTGGCACCTTCTTTGGAATACCCAGCCGCCAAATTGTTGGCCAGGGCTTTCGCAATGCGGGGTAAAGATAAACCGTGGTGTTGGTAAAAGTTTTTGTCTTCAACCGCCACAAAAGCATTCACACAATTTGGATTGATTTGGTTTATGTAACAATATTTTTTACTGTTTTGTGTGTCGATAGTTTGTTGTTCACTATCATAAAACGCCGCAGAATGCGCCATGTTGGTTAAGCGTTCTGTATCAAGCGTTTCACTGTGCCAAATGATAGCGAATGAGACTCCGCCACCAAGCACCAACAGTACCAATGTAATAACTAACGTGAAGAAAATTCTACGAAAAATTTTTATTGGTTTGGACACAAGTTATTTTGTGTTAAACTGTAATAATCTATGAAATTTGTACTAAAGAATTACGGTTGCCAAATGAATGTAAATACGGCTGTTAAAATTACGCAACAGTTGTTAGCGGCAGGGCATACCGTTGCTAATACAGACGCCACAGCCGACGTCATTATTTTTAACACTTGTTGTGTTCGGAATACCGCCGAACAAAAAATCTTATCACATATTGCTTTGGCAAAACAATTAAAACGACAAAATCCTGCTTTGAAAATTGCCGTAATTGGCTGTCTAGCGGCGAAACGAAAAATCAGCGGTGTGGATATTTTATTGGGTACTGATAATGCAATGGATGTTGTCGAAAAGTTAGGGGTTGCCTTACAATCATTGACACCGACCCCAGCCGACACCGCCTACATTGACATAACCTATGGTTGCGAAAATTATTGCAGTTATTGCATTGTTCCGTTCGTGCGCGGTAAACTGCGAATCAGACCAATTGAAGCAATTCGGGCAGAATTTAATCAAGTTAAAGACACCGCCAAGGACATTTATTTACTGGGACAGAATGTGAACGCCTATCCCAATTTTCCACAATTATTGGCTGAATTGGCGCAACAAGCGGGTAATTTTACTCTCCATTTTTTGTCAGCCCATCCCAAGGATTTTGACCTTGCAACCATTAAAGTAATGGCGGCTTATCCCAAAATTGCTCATGATATTCATTTACCATTACAAAGTGGTTGCGACAAAATTTTGCAATTGATGAACCGTCGCTATACGGTGGCAGATTATGCGCATAAGGTTGAATTGTTGCGTGAATATATACCAGATATCCACATTACAACCGACATTATTTGTGGTTTTCCAGGCGAAACCGAAGCAGATTTTGCGGCTACGGTGAAAGTTGTGCAACAATTAAAATTTAGTGCGGCTTATATTTTCCCGTACAGTAATCGTTCGGGGACCGCTGCGGATAAAATGGACGTACAAGTTCCGTTTCCAACGCGCAAAGCACGCGCCACAAAGTTGGTTGAAATCATGCGAAAAATGTCGTAAAATGGAACGTTAAAGGAGTGTGAAAAAAATGGCTTTATCGCCCGCAATGAAAAAATATTTAGAATTGAAAGCGCAATATCCTGATTGCGTCGTATTCTATCGTTTAGGCGATTTTTATGAGATATTTTTTGATGACGCGAAACGGGTTTCGGCCGCAATTGGTTTGACTTTGACTGGGCGTTCGTGTGGTTTGGAAGAAAAAGCACCAATGTGCGGTGTTCCATATCATGCGGCAAATCTATACATTAAAAAATTGGTTGAACTTGGTTTTAAAGTGGCGATTGCGGAACAGTTGGAAGAAGCCAATGGTAAAACTCTGATTAACCGTGATGTGATTCGTGTTATTACCAGTGGAACAGTGATTGATGATGCCATGTTGAACGCGGACAGTAATAACTTTGTTGCCAGCATTTACGAACCCGACAATGCACCGACCGTTTACGCCGCATGGGCGGACATTATGACGGGCGAATTTTACGTAGCGCAATTTGACAGTTATGATAACGCTGTATCGCGGATCCGACCGAAAGAAGTTATCACCAAGAAACATTTTGGGTACGCTTTTGTAACGAAGCAAGCAATTCAAACTGTCAAAAAGTATTTTAACCTTAACACTACCCAAGTATTTGACTTACCCGAAAATTCGCCGTTAGTAAATGCGGCAGGGGCGTTATTGGAATATCTCTTGATGACCGCAAAAAACAAATTGTCGAATATAACGAAGATAGTTTTAGTGCGTGATGAAAACCACATGGTATTGGATAAGATTGCGCGTGACACTTTGGAAATTGTCTCATCTTACCGCAACAATACCAAGGCGGGCAGTTTATTGGCGGTCTTGGATAAAACCAAAACTCCAATGGGTGCACGTATGCTGGCGGAATGGGTGACCGCGCCATTAAAAAAATCGGCTTTGATTCTTGAACGGCAAGATGCCATCCAAGAATTGGTGGATAATTCGTTGAGTTGTCAAGCCTTACGCGAAATTTTGGATCGGTTCAGTGATTTAGGGCGTTTCTGCGGTAAAGTCGCCAATGGTAATGTTAATCCCAAGGATGTGCTAACTTTTGTTGACAGTTTAGTTTTAGTAGAAGAACTTAAAAAGTTTTTAGCCCAAAATTGCCATGCATCATTATTCAAAACACTTGGTACACAATTAGATGCACTTGATGAATTGCGTACTTTGTTGTTAAGTGCAATTAAACCTGAGCCCAGTACAATTTTAAGCGAAGGCAATTATATCAAGGACGGTTACAATGCTAAATTAGATGAACTGCGCAATGCAGGAACTTTGGGTAAGCAATGGTTGTTGGCATTAGAGAAAAAAGAACGTGCCGAAACTGGGGTAGAAAAATTAAAGATAGCATATAATCGGGTGGCAGGTTATTACATTGAACTCCCCATGAATGCTTTGCAACAAATGCCGTACCGTTTTATCCGTAAAGGTAGCACACTAAACACCGAACGTTATACAACGGATGAACTACGCGAAATAGAAAGTAAAATTTTATCAGCATCCAGTGAAGCAATTAAAATGGAACAAACATTATTTGCCGAAGTCATTGCTGCGGTGCAAAAACAAATCCCAGTGATTCAGCAAGACGCAACCGCCATTGCCAACATTGATGTTATAGCCAATTTGGCTTTTCTCGCCTGTAAAAATCAATGGGTGCGTCCCACGATTAACGCGGATGGAATTTTAGAACTGGCAGGTGCGCGACACCCAGTTTTGGAAAATGTTTTAGCATTGAACGAATTTATTGCCAATGATTGCCATCTTGATTGTGAAAATACCACAATGTTAATCACTGGCCCCAATATGGCGGGTAAATCGACTTACATGAAAACCGTGGCTTTGAATGTGATTATGGCACACTTTGGGGCGTTTGTTCCGTGTTCCCGTGCTAATATACCATTGACTGACCGTGTTTTTACGCGCATTGGTGCCAGTGATGATATGATGACGGGCAAATCGACTTTTATGGTGGAAATGAATGAAGTTTCCAATATTATCCACAATGCGACCAAGGACAGTTTGTTGTTGCTTGATGAAATCGGGCGTGGTACGGGGACAAATGATGGTTATGCTTTGGCCAAAGCGATTCTGCAATACATTGTTGAACAAATCGGCAGTAAGACCTTATGTGCGACACATTTCCACGAACTGATTGAATTGGGTCGCACATATCCCCAAGTCCAAAATTACAAAATATTGACGTCCAGTATTAACGGTCAAATTATTTTCTTACACAAAGTCGTTAAAGGCGAAGAACAGAACAGTTTTGGTGCTGAGGTAGCACAGTTATCTGGATTGCCTGAGGTTATTATCCAAAATGCTAAAAAAATCATGAAAGAAAGGGAAGCAAATGAAAACCATTAACATCTTACCTCCAGCCATTTATAACCGTTTAGCGGCAGGCGAAGTCGTCGAAAATCCAGCATCAATCGTTAAGGAATTATTGGAAAATGCTCTGGACGCTCATGCGGAACACATTACGGTCGAAATTGTCAAAGGTGGTATCGATGAAATCGTCGTCATCGATGACGGGGAAGGTGTGGCGGAAAGTGAATTGCCTAAAGTCTTTATGCCGCACGCCACCAGTAAGATTAAACAAGTTACCGACATTGACCATATTGCTTCACTTGGTTTTCGTGGGGAAGCATTGGCTTCAATTGCGTCGGTTGCCAAGGTAACCTTTACCTCAAAACCTGCTCAACAAGATTACGCGGTTGCCATTAACCAAGATAATGAACAAGAATATACCAGTGGTAATCGCGGCACAACCGTGCGCGTTGCTAATTTATTTTATAATACGCCTGCCCGTAAAAAATTTTTGCATAGTGCAAATGTGGAGAAAAACCATGTTACGCAGGTGATTCATGAAATTGTTTTTGCACACCCCAATTTGCATTTACGGTATTACGTTGATCACCAATTATTACTTGATTTCCGTGGACAAGGTTTAGCGACAGCCATGCAAGAAATTTATCAGGTTGATACTGCTCACTTAGTAGCAGTCAAAGATCAGTCCGAAGGATTGACGGTTGACGGATATATTTCTAATCTTGCATTGTCCAAAGTCAACAAAGACCGACAATTGGTAATCATCAATGGTCGTGTTGTTAATGGTGGATTGATTGCGACGGTAATTAACGAAATGATGGGAAATTATTTACCAATGAAGGAATATCCCATTTTTGTTTTGCATTTTACCGTGGCACCTGACCGTGTCGATGTGAATGTTCATCCCCAAAAACGTGAAGTAAGATTTGATGACCGTGATAACATGATTCGGTTTGTGCGACAGGCAATTACCAAAACTATGGAAGATTATTTCTTGACCCAAATCTCAGCGTTAACTAAACCAACTGCACCGACGTACCAGGCCGTTGCCAACGATGCTACGTCGGACGAACAGAATCGCCGCAATGCTTCAACAGTCCAGCAAACCGCGGATGCCGTAGCGACGTCCTTACCACAACCGGGGCATTCGTTTAACCCGAATCAAACCGAAACCACAACGGTTGTGATGCAATCTTTGAATTTGTTGGATGAGAATGTCGATACGGTTAAGTCGGCACCAAATATCTTAAACAGTCTTGATTTTAACCCACCGATAACCGCAACCCAGACCAGTGCTTTATCGCCAGACGCGTTTACCATTTTAGGACAAGTTTTTGATACGTACTTATTGGTACGTACGACCGATGCTTTGTTAATTATCGACCAACACGCTATGGCAGAACGGATGAACTATGACCGTTTTTGTGCGGAAATTGACCAACGCGCTCTCCAGTCGCAAATGCTCTTAACGCCGTTAATGATGTCGGTTACTCCGAAAGAAATGACACGCTTTATTGAATTAAAACCGTTACTCGTTAATTTTGGCTTTGATTGTGACGAATTTGGTGAAAATGTAATTCGCGTTTCGGCAGTTCCAGCCATGATGGTTAATGCCTCATTGAAGGATTTTATGACCGTTTTACTGAACGACAAAGCCGCGGTAAATGAAAACCTGAGCCAACTAATCAAACACCGCGTCGCAACCGCGGCGTGCAAAGCAAGTATCAAAGCGGGCGATGTTTTATTGCCCGTGCAAATTGAAACCTTTTTGAAAAATTATTTTACGACAAAAAATGTGCCGTTATGCCCGCATGGTCGTCCGATTATGTTGGTTTACCCCCAAAACAAATTAGAAACACTGTTTGCTAGAAAGTAGCAATTATGGTAAACTATTTTTCATGGAGAATATAGGAGCAATGGCACCAATTCCTGAAACGGTTTTTACCAATCAGGGGCGTGGTGTTGTGAATGCATATAAACGTAAATTCGCCAAAACGTGGAAAAAAAATCCACCATTAAAACCTGAACGCTTCAAACCCAATTTAGAAACTGGCTTAACCGCGACGCAAGTAAAAAGTCGGATTGATGATTGTTTGGTTAATTACGTCAAACGTGGCACAACCAAATCGGTTGGCGCGATTTTTTTAACGAACATTTTTACGTTTTATAACATTCTGGCTTTGATTATCGGTGGAATTTTAATTTATTCGATTGTGGTCTTGCAACCAAGTATCTCAGCCGAAAAGTTAGAAGAAGAAAATATCACCAAAATCGGCATCTCTAGTTTGCTTTTTTTAGTTATCTTTGCCGCGAATATGGCAATTGGTATTTTCCAAGAATTAAGGGCTAAGTTTACAATTGAAAAATTGACAATTGTTGCTTCTTCCAAAGTTACTGCTTGGCGCGAAGGTCAAAAACAAATTCTCCTTCCCGAAGATTTAGTTTTAGACGACATTGTATTGTTATCCGCAGGTGGGCAGATTCAAGCCGACGGAATTTTAATGGAAGGCGTAGTTGAAGTCAACGAAAGTTTGTTGACTGGGGAATCCGTTCCAGTCCAGAAAAAACCAGGTGACCGCTTATTGGCTGGTTCGTTCGTGGTTAGCGGTACTGGAAAATATCATGTCAACAAAATTGGTAAAAACAATTATATCCAAAATATCGCCCATAGTGCCAGCCGCTATGTTGCTCCGCGTTCGGAATTGTTTAACTCGTTAAAATCGGTCATCAAAGTGATTGGTATTTTCATCGCAATCTTGTCGGTAATTTTAATTGCAATGCAAATTATTACGGCAACGGAAATAGCACCATACAGTGTCTTGAAAATTATTTCACAAACCAGTGGTGCGATCTTGGGCATGATTCCCGCGGGGATGTTCTTGTTGTCATCCATGGCTTTGATGGTGGGGGTTATCAATTTAGGCAAAGAAAATACTTGGGTGCGTGAACTTTATTGTATCGAAATGTTGGCGCGCGTCAACACTTTGTGTTTGGATAAAACGGGAACGATTACTGATGGTACGATGAAAGTCGTTGATGTGGTCGCCATTAAAAATGATGGCAAAAAAATGGATTTGAATCGGGTGATGTCGTCGATGCTCTATGCTTTGGAAGATAATAACCAAACTTCCTTAGCAATGAAAGATTATTTTGGTCAGGAATGTATCTATAAAGCCCGAAAAATTATGTCTTTTTCGTCGGCACGAAAAATGTCGGCGGTGACTTTTGGTTCAGGATTAGGCACCTTTGTCATGGGGGCACCCGAATTTATTTTCAGTGATTTAGGGACTAAACTGAATACTGTGATTACAAAGTTTGCCAGTCAAGGTTACCGTGTTTTAGGTATTGGTCGTTGTGCAGGAGAAATTAAAGATGATACTTTACCTGGCCCCGTTTCGCCAGTAGCGTTGATCACCTTACAAGATAATATCCGTCGTGAAGCACCGCGTACCATTAAATGGTTCGCCGACAATGGTGTTGATATACGCATTATTTCGGGTGATAACCCCATTACCGTAAGTGAAGTTGCGCGCCGTGCGGGGGTGGTTGGTTCGGAAAAATATATATCGTTGTACGGTTTATCAAACAATGAGGTTCGGACTGCGGCTAAGGAATATACCATTTTTGGTCGTGTTACCCCGGAACAAAAATTGCTGTTAATCAAGGAATTCAAAAATAATGGACGCATGGTAGCAATGACGGGTGACGGCGTCAACGATATTTTGGCTTTGCGGGAAGCGGATTGCTCAATCGCGATGGCATCTGGCAGTGAAGCAGCCCGCAATGTTTCCCAATTAGTCTTACTTGACAGTAATTTCGCCAGTATGCCCAAAGTAGTTTTGGAAGGTCGTCGGGTAGTAAATAATGTGCAAAAATCTTCATCGTTATTTTTGTTCAAAACATTACTCACCATTATGTTAACAATTATCTGTATCTTTTCGAATAATGGTTCTTATTTCTTTGATACGACTAACTTATTGATTTTGGAAAGCATGGTTATCGGTATTCCCGCTTTTATGTTAGCGCTAGAACGTAACAGCCAACAAATCAAGGGGCGGTTTATGTTTAATATTATCAAAACCGCCTTATCTGCGGCTGTTGTTGCGGTAATTTTTGTTGGCACTTTATTACTATGTAAATTGTTTGATGTTTTTGATTTGCAAGATACTCAGATTTTCAGCACAATGACCATTTACGCCGTTTTGACAACTGGCTTTGCTATGTTATTCCGTATGATTCGCCCGTTAAATCCATTCCGTGGAATCATGTATGTTGTCATGGTAACCCTTTCCATTTTCTTAATCGCTTATTTCCCCGCTATGTTCCACATGGTAAAATTAACCAATGAAGTTCATTATTTGTTGGTAATGTTAATGGCATTCATGGGTTATGCGTTGATTGCATTGTTTGACAATTTGTTATCACAAATTAAATTGTCCACTGATAAAAATCCGTAAAATATATTTTACAATTTCATTAAAAATCGTTAAAATTTAATTGGAGCAATAATATGAGTTATGAATTAGAAACCGCAGTCGAATTAAAAACCACCAAACAATTGGAGGATGTTTTTGGCGATCCGCCAGTGGTTAATATCAAAGTTGCTGGTGTCGGCGGTGGCGGTTGTAACAGCGTTAACCGAATGTTGGAAAGCGGTGTCAATTTACCTGGGGTCGAATTCATCGCAATCAATACCGATAAAAATGCTTTGTCGGTGAATTTGGCTTCGCAAAAATTGTGTATTGGTCAAAAAACCACGAAAGGCTTCGGGGCAGGCACCAAACCCGATATTGGACAAAAAGCCGCCGAAGAAAGCGCTGACGAAATTCGTGCCGCGATTGAAGGTGCTGATATGTTGTTCATCACTGCAGGTATGGGTGGTGGTACTGGTACCGGAGCGGCTCCGATTATTGCTTCGATTGCCAAAGAAATGGGCATTTTGACGGTTGCGGTGGTAACGAAACCATTTAAGTTTGAAGGGCAGCATCGTATGTTAAATGCCGAAATTGGCTTGGAAAATTTGGCCAAATGCGTTGATGCGTATGTGGTGGTTCCCAATCAAAAACTGGTTGAACATTCTTCCATTAAAACCAGTTTTATTGATGCATTCAAAATGGCTGATGAAGCCTTGCGACAAGCGGTTATTGGTTTATCAGAAGTCATTGTTCGCCCCATGATTGTTAATGTTGATTATGCCGATATCAAAGTCGTGTTAGAACAGGCTGGGTTGGCACACATGGGTGTTGGACACGCTCAGGGACAAAATCGTGTTTTGGATGCAATTAAGCAAGCGGTTGCCAGTCCCTTAATTGAAACCAGTATCAGCGGTGCAACGCGCTTAATTATGTGTATTAAAGGTAATGAAACTTTGCCGTTAGCGGAAGTATCCAGTTATGTCACAATGGTTAGCAATTTAGTCCATGAAAATTGCAATATTAAATGGAGCGTTGATATCGATGCAAAATATGGTGATACCGTTGAAGTGTTGATTATTGCTTCTGGTTTTGCACCAAATCAAGTTCAAACGCGCGAAAGGGTAATTGGCATGGAACCCAAGGATCTGCCACAACCAACTGTACCTGAACAACCTGTGAAAACCAATCGTCCACCTTTCTTTCGTAATTTCAAAAACTTCAAAAAGTAATCGTTGACTTTGTTAAGGTGGTTTTGCTATAATAATGCATTATTGCGGTGTTTAGATTGAAATATTTTTACACGGCTTTAATCTAAAAGGAGAATGTCACAGAAAATGACACAAAATGAAATTGCTGAAATCGTTAAGAAATTTGGTAAAAAGGAAGGGGACACTGGCAGTCCCGCGGTTCAAATCGCTTTATTGTCGAAGCACATTGAAGAATTGACCGAACATTTGAAAGTCCACAAACAAGACAAACATAGCCGTCGTGGTTTAACTTTGATGTTAGGTAAACGCAAACGATTGTTAGATTATTTGGAAAATACTGATCTTGCCGCTTTCCGTGAATTAAAAAAACAATTAGGTTTACGTTAATCTATGAGCAAGCGAAGACTTTGTGCGACATTGCTGATATTTGTTTTAATTATCGCTATAATTGTAATTTCCAGTTATTTGCTTAGTTTAGTCATAAAAAAGGATGGCCATAAAAAAGTTGACAGCCCGTCGTACCCTAATGCTTATATTTCTGTAATAGATTGTGGTTTCATGTGATTGTGATTTATTGCCTAAAAAACGTGCTTTAATGGCGCGTTTTTTTCGTTATATGAAATTAAACTACTGAAATATGTTTGACAAATCACAAATGTTAGTTTGCAATAGGTTTGTCAGTTAAATCTGTTAAAAAAAATGAAAGTCTATGAGTAAATCAAATTTGATTGAAAGTAGGCATTTTTTTTATGCGTTTCTTTCAATCTTGAAAGGACTAAAAAAATGAAAAACAACAGTATGGTTGGGGTTGTGTTTAGCCAAGAAGAAAGAGAAAAGCTAAAACGCGAAGCAGCACGAAAAGGTTTTAGTTATGCAAGTAGAGCTAACGAAAGTATGGTAATTCGCTTGGCAGTAGCCGAATATTTCGATAACCACAAAAAAGAAATTGAAGGTGCTAAATAATGGAAGAGAATCGAATGGGGTATTACTGCGTTATTCCAGCCAAAATTCTTTGTGACAATGAATTGTCAGCAGATGAAAAAATTCTTTACGGTCAAATTTCTGGACTTGCTAACAAAGAAGGATATTGCTTTGCGTCCAATGATTATTTGGCTGGTTTGTTCACCGATAAAAATGGTAATCCAAAAACGAAACGAACAGTTATAAACTGGTTAAATAATCTTGAAGCAAAAAATTACATTAAACGAGAGAATATTTTTCACAAAGAAAATCCTAACCAAATTATTGAACGCCGAATTTATTTAGTCGATAACTTTACGCCAAGAATGGCGCTGGAAGGTAACGCATGATGAAAACTACGTTCAGCACCCCTAGTGAAAGAATTTTCACTACCCCTAGTGAAATTTGCGACACCACCCCTAGTGAAAGAATTTTCACTGATAATATTACACGCGCGTATAATGTTATTTATTTTAATTTTAATAACACAAAGAAAACGATGGGAGATTTGTTGAACCCCAGCGCACTGGTTGCACCCCCAGCAAAATTTGAGAAAAAGGCGGTGGTCGCCATGTGAAATTTTTTCTT
>JAMPCO010000009.1 GCA_023666145.1 Prevotella sp.
TGGTTGGGACTTGGCGCACCGAATGTTTTTTCTACCCGTTCGTGGTGTTGGCGGTACTACTTTTGCTGGGGAAAAATCGTCTGAAACGCGCTTTGGCATTGGCCACCGCGGGTATTACACTGATTGGAATTTTGGGCATTAACTTTATTAACAATCAACGTATTGGAAATCATAACTATACGCTTACCAGCACACTCCTACCAGTTTGTACTATTTTACGAGAAAGCGATGATTTGGACGAAACAACCTTGGCCACGCTTGACAAAGTCATCAATGTTGAAGTGATAAAAACAACAACAACATTTAAGAACAATTATCCTTGGTATAAGACTAACGGTGTCATCCGTAATTATACAGAAGCCGAATATACTGCTTACCTGGGTGCAGTCGCTCAAATCATTTGCCAACACCCACAGATCGCCATGGACGCATGGCTTATCAATTTTCAAAAAAACCCTTCCTTTAGTAAGAACACTAAAAAAATTAAATCAATTTTTTCATATACAATCGACTCTTTTATAAATACGCAAAATACACACTACTATTGGTTTAACAACGAAGAATTTCCTTACATCAATAACAGTTATTTTTACGAACCAATCAATTGCAACTTACGCAATGATTTTCTAACATGGATCATGTGCATCGAATTGAATGAAAACTCCACTGGAGAATTTTCCTACTATACAACACCACACCATAATTTGTTTTACAGTCTGAAAATTCCCGTCGTCTTGTATTTGCTGGGAATTTTAATTACGATTCTGTGCCGTCGTTGGTTTGTTTTAATCCCGTGCGCCGCCATGCTTTGCCATTTTGTGATTACCTTTTGCACCGCGCCGACTAATTTACATTTTTATTATCAATCAATTCACCTTTTCATGTGCGTGTTTGGTATTGCCATGATTACGTATGGTATCACCCATTTGATTGGCAAATTTCGTAAAAAGAATCAAACAACCTTACCTTCCAAGGAGCGTGCTTAAAGCGCTGATCATTTGGCAGGGGGTAAAGGAATTGAACCCTTATGAGCGGTTTTGGAGACCGCCATTCTACCATTAAATTAACCCCCTACGGTCAATATTATCATAACTAATATTTTATCATCTGTCAAATTATGAATTTGGTTAAACCAATTTTAGCCATAATTGGTTCAAAATTTTCCAGCCAGATTCGGTCACGATGATGTGCGTTGGCGTTTCCTTAATCAAGCCGCGTTCCAACAGCAATTTGATTTCCGCGTCCTTGTCGCGTAATAAAGACTTGGCGACACCACTCCGTAAGCGTAGCCCCAACATGATTTGTTCATCGTGCGCAGTTTCGGCTGTCCGTTCCAACGGCGGTTCACGATGATAATGTAAAATGTCGTTGCTGTTGCAAAAGCGTTGATTGTTAATGAAAGAATGGGCGCCTGCCCCAAAACCAATATAATCGCCTCCTGTCCAATAAACCATATTGTGTTGTGATGCGTAGCCTTCCCGTGCGTAGTTACTAACTTCGTAATGTTGGAATGTCGACGGCAAATTGACCGCTTCATCGGTTTCCAAAACGCAATGGTCATCTTTCATTAATGAATAAATGGAAATGTGTTGCACCATGCCCAAGACGTTCGCAGGCGGCGTCACAAAGCGATGATTGGGAATATCCTTGATTAAGTCGATCGACACGTTATCGAAATAATCGTGTGCCGTTTGAATGGCTGTCAATGCCTGTTTAACGTCATGTAAGCGCCCTAAATCGCGTAAAGTGCCCGCATCGAAAGATTGTACCCCAAGGCTGAGGCGGTTAATGCCCAAGTGGCGGTAAGCCGCACAACGCGCGCGAGTCAAGGAATTGGGATTGGCTTCCAACGTAATTTCGCCCTGACACGGTGGCAAGCAATCCAGCAACCCAGCCAATTGTTTGGGTGTCAATAAACTGGGCGTACCACCACCAAAATAGATGGTTTTGATTTGATAACCACGGAAATCGAACGCGCGGATTTCCGCCAACAAACGGCGCAGATACGCCGCAATTTTGGCGGTGTCCGTACAGGAAACAAAATCACAATAACCGCACCGTTTTTCGCAAAACGGAAAATGGATGTAAACCGATAGCGGTTGTAACGCTTTCATCAAATTTTCAAAATCTCCACAAAGGCTTCGCTGGGAATCTCGACATTCCCTAACATCCGCATTTTTTTCTTACCTGCTTTCTGCTTTTCCAACAATTTCATTTTGCGCGTAATGTCACCACCGTAACATTTTGCTAACACATCTTTGCGCAAGGCTTTGACGGTTTCACGCGCAATGATCTTACCACCAATCGCGGCTTGAATCGGTACTTCAAACATTTGCCGCGGAATGATGTCTTTCAAACGCTCGGCCAAGGCTTTCCCTTTGGTGTACGCCACGGATTCATGCACAATCAAAGACAGCGCGTCACAAACTTTGCCGTTCAATAAAATGTCCATTTTGACCAAGTCCGCACGTTGGTAACCGGCCGCTTCGTAATCCAAACTGGCGTAACCGTGACTGCAACTTTTCATACGGTCGAAAAAATCGTAAACAATTTCGTTCAAAGGAATCGTGAAATTCAGCAATGTACGGTTGTTGTCCAAATGTTGCATATCCACAAAAACGCCCCGTTTGTTGGTCGCCAAGTCCATTAACGCACCGATATAATCGGGCGGCGTCCACATTTTTAATGCCACAATCGGTTCTTCGTAATAATCAATTTCCGCCGCCTTGGGTAAGTTACTGGGGTTAGCAATGTTTAACGTCCGTCCGTCGTTCGTATGCACAATGTAATTAACACTGGGCGCGGTGGTAATGATTTCCAAATTAAATTCGCGTTCCAAGCGTTCGGTAATGATTTCCATGTGCAGCAATCCCAAAAAGCCGACACGGAAGCCGAACCCCAAAGCCGTGCTGGTTTCTTTGGAAAATTCCAAACTGGCGTCGTTTAATTTCAGTTTTTCCAGCGCGTCTTTCAATTCGCCGTACTTATCGCCCGCCACGGGGTAAATTCCCGTAAACACCACGGGCAAAACTTCATGATAACCTGGTAACGGCATACATGGTTGTGCCGCCGCGGTGATCGTGTCGCCAATTTTAATTTCGCTGACCGTTTTGATACTGGCGCACAAATATCCCACATCGCCCGCACTTAACCGTGCGCATGGCGTTTGTTTCGGGGTAAAGAAGCCGACTTCGGTCACTTCAAATTCCTTGTTCGCCGCCAACATTTTAATTTTGTCACCAACTTGCACTTGCCCATCAAATAAACGTACCAAACACACCGCCCCCAAAAAATTGTTGTAGTAACAATCAAACAAGAGCGCTTTTAACGGTAAATTGGCATCCCCCGTGGGCGCAGGCAATAACTCAATCACTTGTTCCAAAACTTCATCAATGTTCGTGCCGTTTTTGGCGGAAATGGCGGGCGCCAAACCCGCAGGGATGCCAATCACTTGTTCGATTTCGGCACGCACGCGTTCCACATCGGCGGCGGGCAAATCAATCTTGTTAATCACGGGCAAAATTTCCAAGTTATTGTCAATCGCCAAATAAGCGTTGGACAGCGTTTGGGCTTCCACGCCTTGGGTGGCGTCCACGATTAAAATTGCCCCTTCACACGCCGCCAACGAACGCGAAACTTCGTACGTGAAATCGACGTGCCCCGGAGTGTCAATTAGATTCAAAACATATTCGTCGCCGTGGTATTGGTAAGTCATGCGCGTCGGTGTCAATTTAATCGTGATACCCCGTTCGCGCTCCAAATCCATGCTGTCCAATAATTGGGCGGCCATGTCGCGTTTGGCCACCGTGTTGGTAATTTCCAACAAACGATCCGCCAACGTCGATTTACCGTGGTCAATGTGCGCAACAATACAAAAATTGCGAATCCGCTTCACACATACATCTTAGCGTTTTTTTTCGTCCAGTGCAATGTAAAGATTGTAATACCCAATTTCCCCCGTTGCGGTAAATAATTGCCAAAGCATATCTTTCAGTTCCATAATCTTATTATTTACGTTAAACTGGGGTTGTATGCGTGAAACATTTGTCGAACTGGGTTTGGTGGTGAAAGTCGTCCGCAGCGGGGATTACGATGCGCGGCTGGCGGTGTTTACGGCGGCGGGCTTGCAATGGCGCACCGTGAAAGGTGTTTACCGCCCCAAAGCCAAATTTGCCGCCGCCAGTGGTTTGTTTACCGTCGCGGAATTTACCACCGCGGGGCAAGCCGTGATGGGCATCAACGTGCTGGTTTCGCCCTTTACTTTGGCACAAGACCTGCACCGTTATTATTTGGCGTGCAGTATGGCCGACGCCTTGTTGCATTTGGAATTTGTGGAGCAAGCCCCCCAAGCCTTGGTGGCGGCGATCAACGCCATCACCGCATTGGCGGAAACCGAACAAAGTTGTTACCTGATTTTCTTGGATTTTTACCGTCAAATTTTGGCCATCCTGGGCTACCAAATTGATTTGGCTTTTGACCGTGACCATTTAACGCACAGCACCGCCCAAAAATTGGTGCAACATGTCATGGACGCTTACCGCCTGCACGTGGATTACACGATCCAATTTTGCGAAAACTTGTTGGCGGACGCTTAATTATTTTTGGTCATCACGTATTTGAACGCTTGGAAAAAACCTTGCTTGTTGCCCGTGTCAAACCGTTTGGCTTGGGTGGTCACAATGTTTTTGACGGGGATTTGGTTTAACGCCGCCACGATATCGTTGCCCAACGTTCGGCAAAAACCCGCGGGCAATAAATACCGTCCCACCGCCACCAAATTATTGGTCGGTCGGGTGGGCTTTTCAATGATTTGCCCCGCGGCATTGATGATCCCGTAACGATGGGCGTCCGCCCACGGCACCGCCGCCGCAATAATCACGGGATTGCCCGTTTGTTCGTACGCCGTCAACATTTCCGTGGTCGGGTTACCGTCAAAAAACACATCGTCGCAATACGCCAAAATGAACGGTTCGTCGCCCACAAAACTGCGCGCGTGTTGGACACAATCGGCAACCCCTTGTGGTAACGGCACGCGGCGAAAATACAAATTCATGTTTTGAAAAAAATTGGTGGGCTTGTTCACCACGGTGGCGTCGGGGGTTTCCGCGGCACGTCGTGCCAAAAAATCATCGACCTCGTAATTTTTATCCAAATAATTGATTAAACTTTCGCGCCCACGCCCAAGCAACAACAACACATCGGTAATCCCCGCGGCTTGCAATTCTTGCAAAATGTAATGAATCACGGGTTTGTCGCCCAACGGCAACATTTCTTTGGGCACCGCTTTGGTAATCGGCAAAAAGCGGGTGGCATAGCCCCCCGCGGTAATCACGGCTTTGGTAATGCTGGCCATGCCGTTATATATGCAAACAAAAAACACGGCGTGCGCCGTGTTCTTTGTTTATGGAACGGTTTATTTAATTGCACCAGAAATTGCGCTAGTAATTGTCGGTACTAACGCAATCAAGGCAATCAACACGATCACACCGATAATCGCATAAATCAATTGCGCTTTGGCATTTTTACGTTTATCCTCCGTATCCGCGGTAAAGAATTTGTAAGCGATGAAAACCGCCAACAAAACCACAGCCGCCGTCAAAATTCCCAACGCCACACTGACAATCGAGTTGATATTGCTGATAATGGAACTTAAACTATTTGTTATTGAGTCATTACTGCCCACTGTTGCTGCTGCATCGTCTAAGTCTAATGGATGTATCATTTTTATTTTTTCTCCTTTTTTTTATTTTGTAACTATTGGCAGTTTAATATACCATAATTACCCTGTCAAACGATTTTTCGCACTTTTTTTTAGGCGGTTTTGAATTTCACATAATAAACTTGGCCGTCGGCGTTCGCGACACGCAGACCGGCGGTATCATGCACAAAAATCATGTGGTCACCCGTTTCCCCGTACGGGTGGTACAAAACCGCCATTGGCAAGGTTGGTTGGTCGGTGGTATCGTTCACCGCGGTGGTGGTATCCTCTTCGTCCGTGGTGTCATCCGTGGTCGTGCCGCCACCCAAGGCAATGGGGGTCGCCGTACCGTTTGCGGTCACCTTTTCCACCGTTGTGTCGATTTGCACATAAGCCGTATTGTCAATCACCGCCAAAACATCATCAATGGATAAGCCCAAATTTTTGCTGGCATCTTGGTCAATCACGTTATCGTTAATGACATAATGCCACAGAGTGCCATTGATGGTACAAAAGCCGTTGGCGTAAATTTCAATTTCGTCGTCTTCTTGCAATCCCCAACCGTCGTCGGTCTGGGCGGAATCAAAACGATAATCCGTCATGGTTTGGTTGGTCATCACGTACAAACGCGGTAATTTTGTGGTGACCGTGCTGTTTTTTACCACGGTGGAATACACGAATTGGGCATCACCATTTTGCAACGGCGTGACCGCCAACGGCGTAAAGGTCGTGCCTTCTTCGCTGGTGCCATTGCTGGCAATCCGGGTTGGTTCGCCATCGTTAATCGGACAATACCATAATTCATTACCATAAATGCTCGTGTAATCGGTGTCGTGTTCTTTCGTGTAATAAACGTAGCCCATCACGCCGCCGTAAACTTTATCCAAAGTTTCGTTTGGGTGATTTTTGGTACGGTATTGGGTCGCGTTGGGCAAAACGACATTACCGACATCACTGTCCAGCACCGTCACTTTTTTGGTTTTGACGTTGATTTTTTTGACGCTGGTCGTGCTATCCACGGTTTCGTAGATTAACAAATAAATGTTATCGGTCGCATTCGCCCACACGGTAAAATTATCGGTCGTCAAGTCATTACTTTCGGACGTGTAAATAAGAGTATGGTTTTTGCCGTCCAAATCGACGCGGTAAAAATCAAGATAATCGGATAACAAATTACCGCGGTTATCGTAACGGTTATGCGGCGAAGTGTAGATCAAATACTTGCCAAACACCCACAGGGCGGTTTTTTCGTGACCCGCGATTTTCGGCACCACGGCTTCAATCCCGTTGCCTTTTTTACCAATATTGTCCCAATCGTTCACGCCCACCACATTGGTGTTGTAACCTTCGTCACCTTCTGCCAAAGTGATTTTTTCGCCCGCATCATTGGTGGACGTATTATCATATTCATAAGTAACGACAGGCTGACCATTTGCGATTTTCACGCGGTAAATGCCAGTGTCGGGCATTTTGCCGTCCGCATAATATTCGTTGTCGCCGTAGGCAATCGACGAAGTGGCAATGCTGTCACCAACAAAATACAAATAATTATCTACCATGACCGACGATGTACCATTGCCCGACACGTATTCCGCCGCGGGAACCGTGGTAATACCCGAGCGAAATTTAGGTTGCGCATTGGCAACGATTGCCCAAATAATGCCACCCGCGGCGACCACCGCCACCAAGATGATTAAAACGACTTTCTTCGTCAAAAACTGACCCACTTTTTTTGCCATAATGAATAATTATACCAATTATCGCCCAGTTAAGCAAATTTTATTTGATTTATCTAAATTCTCGCCACGATAACGCAACCAGCAATCCCAAACGACCCCAACCACATTTCCAACAAAAAAAGCCCCGTGACGGAGCAAATTTGCGGTGATTGGAGCTTCCGGTCAGATTCGAACTGACGACCTACTGATTACAAGTCAGTTGCTCTACCAACTGAGCCACGGAAGCGCGTAACACCATTATGCGTGACATCCAAGAAAAAGTCAACGACAGGATTTTAATTTTTGTGGTCTTTTTTTTCGGCTTTGTCCTCTTCGGCTTTGCGTTGATAATAATTTTTGTAACCTACGCGTTGGTTATCACCCGCGTCCCATTGGCGCGCACCCGTTACCAAAATACCCAAAACCAGCGCCGCCGCCAAAATAATCGCGATGATAGGCGCCACCAAGTTATCAGGAATCGCAATGGCGGAAGTTAAACAAATTAACGCCAAAACCAATATCACCGCACCCGCGATGATGGTTAGGCGACGGGCAATCACACCTTTGCTGTGCATAAAAATGCCGTCCAACAAAAATTTCAGTCCAGCAACGCCCAACAAAATGGTCGCCGCCCAAGATAAGGTATACCAATCAAAAACATCTGTCGTAGCGGGAATTACTTTTAACAACCAAAATACCGCCACCACCAAGACCGCCAGCGGCAATAAAAGCCGCGAAAACCAACGTTTATCCATAACAAGATTATACCGCAATTATAAAAAGACGGCAAGCAATATCCCCACCCCAACGGCCAGCAACCCCATGCCCGCCAACCACGCCAAAACTTTCCACGGCGATTTCGGCGTTTTGCCATAGACTTTGCCCGTTTGCCCGTTGATATAAATCGGATAGCGTTTGTCTTGGTAGGTGGTGTGCCCCACGTAAATTGGTAACAAAACATATTTATAGGTCACGTCAACGATGCCCATGTCCAATTGCAAATTTCCCAGCGTATCAATCCCATATTTAGTGGTTATCTTATTATAAATAACACTATGCATTGTTTTTTTGGCTTCTTCCCAACATGGAATTGGTTCTTTGGAAGCCTGACAAACGGTAAACCCCGCCAGATAAGATTGTTGAAAAACTTTACCCCGATTGGTATCAAAAGGTTGCAACGCGCGGACGATTTTGGGTGTAATTTCGTCGTTCGCCATAATCAAAACATCATCAAAAATATGTGTATCGGTACCAGCGATGGGATGATGCACAGTTTGACTTTGGGTGACCATTTTGCCGTCCACAACGGTGGTTTTGGTTTCGGTGCGCACCACCACCCCCGTGTATTTGGTGGTGGTACGTGCATCAAAAGTAAAAGCGGGATAATATACTCCGTTAATTGGGCGTGTTGCCAATTGATGTTTGAAGCGGCTTGGAACAAAAAAACGCTTGGATAACCAAGTTTGCACCGCTTGTTCAGCAGCGACTTGGTTCAAACGGAAAGCAATAATCGTGTCGGGGCGCGCCCCTGGTATTTCCCGCGTTTTCAGCATATTCGCTGCCCCGCAATATTCGCATTTTGCGACTAAATCACTTTTGGAAACCACACTTTTCGCACCACAATGTTCACATTGATAAACGGCCGTGCCTTTTTGCCAAGTCGGCGCGTTAATTAACAACATTTGGAACGATTTTTCGGTCGACGGCGTTCCACTAATTGGGACGATCATCCCGCATTGCTGGCAAACCAAAGTTTGTTGGGTGGGGCTGAAAATTAAATTTCCCCCACAATTTTGACACTTTTGCGTGATTGTGGTTGCTTTTGTCACCGACATTATAATTTGTTACCGCACTCCGAGCAAAACTTTGCCCCCGCCTTGACCGTGGCTCCACATTTGCCGCAAGTGTTGTTCGTGTTGATTTTCGCACCACATTCAGGACAGAATTTTGCTTTAACGCCCACTTTTGCGCCGCATTGCGGACAAAATTTTTGACCAGGTGCTTCGGTTATTGCGGTTTCGCCCATTTTGGCAAACATCCGTCCCATATTGGCGCCCATCCCCATCCCGACACCAGCCCCAATCATCGAACCAGCCATACCAGGATTTTTGGCGGCTTCACGCAACGCCTCCGCTTGGGCTAAACGCATTTCCACGTCCGTGGTGCCACGGCGCATCATTAAGGCCGTATTCTTGTCTAAAGCCTTTTCCAATTCTTCGGGCAGAGAGAAGTTTTCGATGTTGAATTTGATCAATTCCAAGCCAAGACTTTTGAAATCGTCATCCAATTCACTTTTCACACGGCGTCCCAATTCGTCCAAGTTCGCGGCAAAATCCAACACTGATAATTTACTTTCGCCAATCGCATCGGTAATTCCCGCAATTAAAATACTGCGCAAATAATCCGTAATGTCTTGGGTGGCAAAAGATTGACCCGATCCCGACAATTCGCTTAAAAAGACGTACGCGTCTTTCACGCGAAAACTGTACGTACCAAAACCACGCACACGCACCGCCCCATATTCTTTGTCACGGATGGTGATTGGGTTGGGTGTTCCCCATTTTTGGTTGGTAAATTGTTTGGTGGAAACAAAATAGACATCACTGCGGAACGGATTTTGGAATCCATATTTCCACGACAACAATTTGGTAACTACAGGAATGCTTTGCGTATCTAATTTATAATACCCTGGCAAAAAGACGTCAGCCATTTTACCTTGCGTCGCAAAAACCACATTTTGCCCGTCGCGTACCGTCAAGACCGAACCTTTGGAGATGTAGTCATTTTTCATGTCAAATTTATGCACGATGGTGTTGTTCGAATTGTCTTTCCATTCAATGTTTTTTAATAATCCCATTACTTTTACCTCCGCTTTTTATGCTGTATCAGGATAACATCAATCAAAGAATCAAGCAATAAATTTTCCGATCCGCCGATATACATAAATATGGGCGCAATTTGTGATTTGTATGATGGCTGGGAATATTATGTCGCCCGTGCAGAATTGGAATACAGCAAAAATCATTATACCGCCGCCTTAAATGAAGCCAAATTAGCCCAAAAATACGCCGACACCAAAGCACGACAAAGCGCGATTGGGATTTTTATCGCAAAATGCTATACTGCACTGGGCGATTACGAAAAAAGTTCCCAAACTTACCGCGACTTAATGAAAGGTGGCACTTATTTACCACCTGTCATGATGGGCTTAATGTACAACCATTTAGAGGAAAAACAAACCGCCAAAGTCAAGAACAACATTACCGTCGTAAAACTTTTTGCGAACAACGGAGACGCTGGTAACAATGTTTGAAATTACTTTATTATTTCTAGGTTCGGTCATTGGCGCAGGTTTTGCCACAGGCGCCGAAATCGTCACGTTCTTTGGTAATTTACATCTCCCCGTTTGGTGCATTGCCGTCATCGTCGGATTAACAATGTTTGCGATCATGGCGTTAGAAATTTATCTCCATTATCCACGTAATCAATCGAAACAGGCCCTGCCAATTCAATTACCGACCAATCAACAATCTTTGGCAAAAATACCAGATATTGTTTTTATCGTAATTTATCTCATACTATTTACGGCAATGACCGCTGGCATTACTCAAATTACCAATGTTGGCGTTTGTATTATCTCTTTGATTGTCAGTACTGGTATTGTCTTATTTGGTTTTAATCAATTATCCCGTCTTAATTTTTACATCGTTTTAGTCATTATCGTGTTGATTTTTACAACCGCTTTACCACATTTACTGCATAGTGTCTCCACCATAACTAATTTTCAGTGGTACCATTTACCCCAAGGGGTCTTTTGGGCTTTTTTATACGCAGGTTTGAATTGCTTTATGTTTCCAGAGTTAATCAAAGCCGCCGCACAACGTCATCAGCGGCGCACTTTGCTGTGTGCTGGTGCCATCACGGCTTTATTGGTGACAATTTTGGTCGGTTTAATTTTGGCCACGCTACAGCAGACAAACTCCACAACCGCTTCCATCCCTCTGCTTGCGGCTGCCCCGAACCCACTAACCATAATAATCATCTTGCTTGCGATTTTAACCAGTCAATATGCCGCACTATTTGCAATTATGCAACGCTGTCAAAAATTATTACCCATTACGCAAAAACGACCGCTCTGTAGTGCGGTCGGAATTTGTCTTTGTGCTTTTATTGGTTCATTTTACGGTTTTAATCACATTATCAATGTTGCTTACCCCATTATTGGTGCATTTACTTGCGTTTACTTGTTGATTTCTTGGTTGACTTACTGGTGGATGCAGAAATTGGTTCGCCATTGATTTTGGTTTCAACATTTTCAGTTTCTGGTGCTGTTGCCCCTTCGGTTGCGTCCACTGTTTTTTCCAAATTCAATTTATTGATGGCCTCTTCGTTGACGATACCTTGCACTGCTTCAATGACAAACGTCATTTCAACCACATTTTTGTCTTCGCCCACGTTAATAGTAATGGTTTTGAACCCAGGCGCTTCTTCGCGGATTTCTTTGATACGGCCTAACAACCCCGAAGCCATTTTTACCTTAACACCAGGTCGCAAAGTATCCAACATTGCCACATAGTCGGCTTGTGCTTTTTTTTGGCGACGCCCCTGCACGAACATTAACGCGAACAGGCCAACCAACATCACACCAATTAAAATGTAAGATACAACATTACTACTTCCCATGGAGGAAATTATATCCTACTCTGCCCAAGAATACAAGCGAAATTTCACCCAACATTACATTACGAACAATGGTCGGCATCGTGATAAAAACGCTGGTAAAAATCTTGTTTGTACTTTAAGAACCGATCTTCACGAATCGCCGCCCGAATCTTTTGCATTAACTGCAAAGTCCAATGGATGTTATGCAACGACAATAACCGCGCCCCAAACATTTCCCCCACCGTAATCAAATGGCGGATATAGGCTTTAGTATAATGCTGACAAGCATAACAACGACAATCTGCTTGAATCGGAGTAAAATCAGTTTGGTATTTTTGGTTACGGAGATTCAAATTACCATCATCGGTAATTGCCATACCATGCCTTGCCATGCGCGTTTGGTAAACGCAATCAAACATATCAATACCATTTTCCACCCCTTCAAAAATGTAATCAGGAGTCCCTGCCCCCATTAAATAATGCGGAACATCAACTGGTAAATGTGGCGCTAAATTTTGTAATTGTTCTTTCAAAACCGCAAACGGTTCACCAATGGCTAAACCGCCGACCGCCACGCCATGCTTAATGTAAGGTAACGCATTTTGCAAACTCTTTAAGCGCAAATCCTGGTAAAAATTACCTTGGATAATGGGAAACAACGACTGGTTGTGGTTGTTATGTGCAAGATAACACCTTTTTAACCAAGCAAAGGTACGCGCATCGGCGGCAATCACCTGTTCCCTGGTCGCCCCATAGGGAGTGCAAATATCTAATTGCATAATAATATCAGCGCCCAATTGATGCTGGACTTCCATATTACTTTCGGGTGTGAATTTAAAAATTTTACCATCAATGTGACTTTTGAAAGAGACCCCATCATCGTCGACTTTGCGTAAATTCTCCAAAGAAAACACTTGAAATCCCCCGCTATCCGTCAAAATGGGGGCGTGCCAATTCATCAATTGGTGTAAACCACCGGCTTGTGCCACAATATCCGCACCAGGACGCAAAAAGCAATGGTAAGTGTTAGCCAAAATTATTTGTGCCCCTGCTGCCGCCACTTCTTCAGGTGCTAATCCTTTGACCGAAGCCCGCGTGCCGACTGGCATAAAAATCGGTGTCTCAATTTTACCATGTGGCGTGGTAAAAATCCCCGTACGCGCAAAGCATTCCGAGGATTGACTGGTAATCTCAAAGGAAAAATATTCGTCATTCATAATTAAATTCCTTATGGGTGGCAATTTTGAACAAATCAAAAATGACATTATCTTTATTAGCGTTAAGAAACAAAATACCATATATAGTGTTTGTTATTGGCATAAATACACCAAATTGTTGTGATAATTGATACAAGGCTTTGGTTGTGCCGACCCCTTCGGCTGTACCGATGTTGTCAGATAAACAACCTTGGATAAATTCTTCTCCGTAACGACGGTTATGGCTGTTCTTACTGAATAACGTGGCTTCAAAATCCCCCAAATTACTCATGCCAAAGGCAGTCATTTTGTTGCCACCCATTTTTTCGATCAATAAAGAGATTTCATAACAACCCCGCGCCATCAGTGCACCCTTCAATGACGATTTGCCTAAACCGTCCAAAAAGCCTGCTGCAATCCCCATCACGTTCTTTGCGGCTGCCCCAACCTCTACCCCAATCAAATCATCACTGCTTAAAATTGAAATCAAGGGACTTTCGAACATATTGATTAAGCGTTTGACAGTTCCCTGATTTTCGCCAGAAATAATCATGACGTTCGGCTGTCCCACGGTTAATTCTTCAATATGTCCTGGGCCTACCCACACACAAATTTCGTTATTGTCAGCAATATTTTTGCGCAAAATTTGACTTAAACGTTCACCAGTATTTTGGTCGATGCCTTTCATACACAAAACGAAAGTTTTATTTTGTGGTTTACACGCTCCAATTTTTTTGGAAAATTCTTGCATCGCTTGCGCGCTGATAGAAATGATGATGGTTTCAGCAAAATCCAAAGACGCCTGTAAATCCGTACTGTAATGCAAGGATTGTGGCAAATCAATGTAATCGTTTTTCTGTGTATTCATCAATTTAATGAAAGATGAGTCTTCCGCACGCCCCCACATTTTGACATCATTGTGTAATTTTTCAATTTGGTACCATGCATGAAACGATGCCCAACGACCGCAACCTAAAATTGTAATTTTACTCATAAACAATTATAACAATAAATCTAATTGCAAACAATTAAAATCTGCGTAATAATATGATATGGGCTTATTTAACTTATTGAAAAACGGTTTGACAATCGAAAAGAAAAAAGTTCAGACAGACTCTACACCAGAAAATATCGAAGACGAAATTACCAGCGATTCAATCGAAAATACTACACCAGAACCAGTCGCGATTTCTCCTGAACCTGCTGCCATGCCGGCACCACAACCAACCGCCGAAGAAAAACGTTTGGAAGCAGCATCGGTTTTATTGGGTGATAATGGCTTAACTGGTGGTGCTACCCCGTCGTTAATTCAAGTAACCCAATCGGCACCTGCTGTGCAACCTACTATCGCTCAACCAACCACACCCGAAGCATCACCTGCACAACCGCAAATTTTCAACACGCATAACAATCATGCGGGCAATTTTGACAATGCCCTACTGGGGCAAGTCAGTGCTAACCAGAATTTATTAGTGATTGCGCCACAAACATCGGCAGAGATTTCCACCATTTTAACTAATCTTGCTAACGGTAATGCTTGCATTGTTTCGTTGTCCAAATTCGCTATTCCCGATGCCCAAAGGTTTTTGGATTATATCTGCGGCTTTGTTAATGCCATTGGTGGGATGATTATGCAAAAAACGTCATCCGAATACATCTTAGCCCCCAAAGGGGTTAATATCAAAAACAATTAACGTTCGTCGCCGTTGGTTAAAACTTCAACGCCTTTCGCGGTAATTAAAATTGTATTTTCGTAATGTGCGCTCAATGCCCCGTGCGTCGAAATCACCGTCCAACCATCGGGCGCAACTTTAACCGCGTTACTGTCGCCTTGGAAAATCATGGGTTCAACACAAACCGCAGTATTGACTTGGAACTTTTTACGGACGTGCTGTTGTAAACGCGAATTACGTACGATGTAATTAGGGATCAAGGGATCCTCGTGTAAATTTTTACCAATTCCATGCCCACAATAATCTTCTAAGATACTGTACCCACCGACACTGTTGATGTAATTTTCGATAGTTTTACCCACAACCGCAACTTCCACACCTGGTTTAATTTGATGCAAAGCCCGATAAAAACAATTACGGGTGACATCCAATAAGGCTTGCGCTTCCGCTGAAATTTTCCCCACAGCGAAAGTGCGACAAGCATCGGTACAAATGCCATTAAACCCCGCTCCACAATCGACGGTGATGATATCGCCTTCGTGTAATACCTTATCCGTTGGAATACCATGAATGATTTCTTCGTTAACACTAGTGTTGCACGCATATTGGTAATCATAAACACCTTTGAAACATGGATAACAATTGTGTGCCACAATAAAATCTTCTGCCATTTTGTCAACTTCGCGAGTTGTCATGCCCGCGCGCAAATTTTGGCGGATGTGAGTAAAAGTTTCCGCTAAAACTTTGCCAGCGTAACGCATATGAGAAATTTGTGCAGCAGTTAATTGTTTCATAATTGAGCGACAACGTCCTTTACCAAAGCATAAGTGTCGGCTGGCGTATTTTCCAATTTATCATGCACCACAAATAACTTATTGGCAGCACGATAAAAATCCAAAATTTCACCGTTGTTCACTTTGAAATTTTCCAAACGCTTTTGGATAAATTCGGCTTTATCGTCATCACGTTGGTATAAATCTTTACTACCGCATTTTTTACACTGTTCAATTTTATCCCAACGAATTGAATGGATAGTACCACAATCGCGGCACATATAACGGCCACCTAAACGGGTTTGCACAATTTCATCCGTGACATCAATGGCGATAACCAAATCAATTTTCAAGACTTTGTCCAAGGCTTTGGCTTGATTTAACGTCCGTGGAAAACCATCTAAAATCACACCCTTAGCACAATCGGGCTGTTGAATACGATCCAACAATACTTCAATGGTGACTTCGTCTGGCACCCATTTGCCCGTCGAAACGTACGATTCAACCTTTTTTCCCAGCGGGGTTTGTTTGGCAATTTGTTCACGAAACAAATCTCCCGTTGAAATATGGACTAAACCAAAATCGCGTACTAAAAAGCCTGCCATACTCCCTTTGCCACAACCACTGGCACCATTCAATATTATGTTCATTTTGTCCCCCTTATTTATTATGGCACTCTTATTTCAAGAAGCCTTTATACTGTTTCATCAGCATTTGGTTTTGAATCGATTTGTCAAATTCCAAAGCCACCGAAACAATCACTAACATCCCAATCGAAGTGAAAGCCGTGGTTAATGAATCACCTGAAATGGCTGGAATATTCGTAAACAACAATGACGGCACCATCGAAACCAGCATCAAGAAAATCGCACCAAAGAAAGTAATCCGATGTGAAACTTTTTTCAAATAATCGGCGGTTGGTTTCCCAGGACGATACCCCAAGATGAAACCACCATTACGTTGAATTTGTAAAGCCACTTCTTCGGGATTGAACATCAAGGTTGCATAGAAATACGAAAACGCCAAAATCAATAAAGCCGTCACAACGATGTTAATCCAAGTGCCTGTCCCCATGTAAGTTTGATACCAGTCATACGCATTCACCACACCTTGGTTATTAAATGACAACAACATTTGCATAATTAACTGTGGAAAATTAACCAACGCTGTGGCAAAAATAATCGGCATAACCCCCGTTGCATTCAATTTAATGGGAATGTTCGTCGACTGACCACCATACATTTTATTGCCTTTGACTTGTTTGGCGTAGGTCACTGGAATGCGGCGTTCGGCAAGATCAAACAACACGATGAACGCAAAAATGAACACTAACAACAAGATGAAAACCAGCGGTGTCACAATCGCATCAATGCCTTCGGTGAAGATTTTTACCACGCTGCTGGTAAAAGCGGTAACACCCGAAGTCAAAATTCCCACGAAGACCAACATACTCATCCCGTTAGCGACACCGATTTCGGTAATTTTATCACCTAACCAAACCGTTAACATGGTGCCAGCCACTAACGAAATCACGACCAACACTTGCACCAAGAAATCAGGCGCGGATGACCACAGTAATGTTTTACTGCTGACGGTATTGATGGACAGCACGATGGCAATGGCTTGCACCAAAGCCAACACCAAAGCAACATAACGCGTAACGACCGCAATTTTTTTCCGTCCTTCGCTGCCTTGTTTGGAAAGGCGCGACAAAGCAGGAATGGCCACTGTCAATAACTGAACAACGATTGACGAAGTAATGTACGGGGAAACCCCAATCGCGAACCAAGCCCCTTTGGACAATGCCCCACCAGTTAAGGACGACAGCAAACTTAAAAAACTGTTGGAACCGGAATCGCTGACCGCACTGGAAAAAACGTCAGGGTCAATGCCAGGGATTGGTAAAAAGCATCCTACGCAATAAACCAACATCAAACCTAACGTCAGTAGAATTTTATTTCGCAAATCTTTTTGTGCAAAGGCTTCGCGTAAAGTCTTTAACATTTTTTAATTTCTCCGCCTGCTTTTTTAATTTTCTTCTCTGCTTCTTTGGTCCAAGCATTGGCAGTTACTTTTAATGCCACTTTTAATTCGCCGTCACCCAAAATTTTAACGCCATATGCACCCACTTTGGAAATTATTCCCTTTTCTAACAAGATTGCGGCATCAATTTTGGCATTTGCCTTAAAATCATTCAAAGCGCCAACGTTAACGATCGCATATTCTTTTGAAAAGTTATTTGTAAAACCACGTTTTGGCAAACGGCGCATTAAAGGCATTTGTCCACCTTCGAAGCCAGTGCGTAAACCAGCACCCGAACGTGCACCAGCACCTTTTTGACCACGGGTTGAAGTTTTTCCCATGCCACTGCCGATTCCACGACCGACACGTCGTTTTTTTGTTTTAGCCAACGGATGTGGCGACAATTCATTGATAATCATCATGTACTCCTTAAATAATTTCGACTTTCACTAAGTGTTCCAATTTTTTACAAGCACCCAAGGTTGACGGTAAATTAGGTAATTCACGCGTATCACCGGGACGGCTTAATTTCAAAGCCTTGGCGGTACGGATTTGACGTTTAGTGCAAGATGCCAATCCGTGCACCATGGTCACACGAACCTTGCCAGTCGCTACTGGTTTGGTCGCTTTCTTTTCGCTGACTTTTTTATCGGCCACGGGTTTTACCACCGTGGTGGTTTTGGTAACTTTTTTGTCGGCAACGGGCTTTGCTTCCGCTTTAGGAGCGGCAGCAACTTTGGTCGCCGCAGTTTTGGTGGCTACCGTTTTAGTCGCCGCAGTTTTTACGGGCGCAGCCTTGGTTGCCGTTGTTTTTGCAGCAGGTGCTTTTGTCGCAGTGGCTTTAGTGGCCGTCGCTGCCTTTGTTACTGTCTTAACCGCCGTCTTGGTTGTTGTCGTTTTTGTTGTTGTTTTCGTTTCTGCCATTTTTGTTTTCCTCCTTAAATTTCTTCCACGGATTTACCGCGTAAGCGTGCCACTTCTTCACGGGTACGCATTTTTGTGATGGCTGCCATAGTTGCTTTTACCACATTCATGGCATTGGTTGAACCATAGCACTTAGCGGTTACGTCTTCATAACCCGCCAATTCCAGTACGGCTTTAACCGCTCCCCCAGCAATAATACCAGAACCACCTTTTGCTGGCAATAACAATACACGTGTGGTGCCGAATTTACCCACCGCACGATGCGGAATCGTCGCATTGCTGATTGGGACATTTTTGAAATTCTTTTTGGCGTCGCTTTCGGCTTTTTTTATGGCTTCGGCTACTTCACGTGCTTTGCCAGAACCAACCGCTACCATACCCTTCTTGTTGCCCATGACAACCACGGCGTTGAAACGCAAAGTACGACCACCAGCCACAACTTTGGTAATACGGTTCACGCCAATCAATTTGGAAGATAAACCATTTTGTTCGTCTTCACTTTGTTGACGTGGCTTACGCGGACCAGCATTCGCATATAAAACTTTTTTATTGGTATCACGCGCGTTAGCACGCATTTCTTTACCCGTTGTTGAAAACAACGTATCCGCACTCACCGCTTCCTTTTTAACTTGCTCTTCCATTAGAATTTCAACCCTCCTTTTCGCGCACCATCGGCGACTTCTGCCACACGTCCTGTATATAGATAACCATTACGATCAAAAACAACAGTTTTGATTTTTTTTGCTAACGCGCTTTTTGCCAATTCTTGTCCCACGATGTTTGCCGCTTCACGCTTGGTTTTGCCTGTAATCAAAGTTTTAATCGTCGGCATATTGGTATTTACCGCCAGCACGGTTGCACCTTTGGTGTCGTCGATTAACTGCGCATAAATATGAATCAAACTGCGATAAACGCACAAACGTGGACAAGCCGCCGTTCCGACAATGTCGCTTTGTCGTTTGGCACGTTGTTTCCTTGCTAAATTTTTGTTTTCTTTCTTAATCATTGTTTACTCCTTATTTCGCGCTCTTAGCACCAGACTTGCTTTCTTTGCGACGTACACGTTCACCGCGGTAACGAATGCCATACATATGGTATGGTTCCACTGGACGCAAATCACGAATCTTGCCTGCCATTAAACCGACTTTTTCTTTATCAATCCCATTGACGGCAACGACCGTACCGACACCTTCTTTGCCCAAGTTCAATTCATTCACTTCGGCAGGGGTTAATACTTTAAATTTAATGCCGTTTTCACTCTTCACTTCAATTGGATGAGAATAACCCAGGTTCAAAACCAAATCTTCACCTTTCAAGGCGGCCTTATAACCAACCCCGTTCAAAATCAAATATTTGGAATAACCTTGTGTAACACCCTGAATCATGTTTTGAATCAATCGGTTATACAAACCGTGCAAAGAACGACTCAAATTCACATCGTTACCACGTGTAACTTTAATTTCATCATTTTGAATTTCTACCTCAATTGGTGTACGAATTTCACGCGTTAAAGTATTATTACCTTTCGTAACGGTAACAACACGGTTCGCATATGTGACTTGCACACCCGCAGGAATTTTGATGATCGTTTTACCAACTCGACTCATTTGTTCCTCCTTACCATACCCAAGCGAGGACTTCCCCGCCCAAGTTCATTGCCCTGGCTTGTTTATCGGTCATAATACCTTTTGAAGTCGAAATCAAAGCGATACCCAGCCCTGATAACACACGTGGTAATTCTTCAACGCCAGCATAAACACGTAAACCAGGTGACGAAATACGACGTAAGCCTTGAATTACTTTTTGTTCACCATTTTCAATTTTGAAAGTGATTTTCAACATTTTTTTACCATCGTCGGTCGTGTTTTTCACATCTGCAATGTAACCTTCCTGCTTTAACACTTTTGCGATTTCGGCCTTAATGTTTGAATAAGGCACCAATACACTTTCATGGCGAGCACGAATCGCATTGCGAATGCGCGTTAACATATCGGCGATTGGGTCAGTTGTAACTACATTTGCCATCTTCTCTCCTTCTCCTTTTACCAACTTGATTTGGTGAAACCTGGAATTTCACCATGTGCGACTTTTTCTCGGAAACAAACACGGCAAATACCGTATTTCTTTAATACTGCGTGCGGACGCCCGCAAATGCTACAACGGGTATATTCACGGACAGGACACGGTTTACCGTTCAAACGCCCTCCACGTGCTTGTTTTTGTTTTAACGCTGCTCTCGCCATTATTTAACCTCCTTTTTGAACGGCAAGCCCAATTCATTAAGTAATTCCAAACTGTCTTCTTTGTTCTTCGCCGTGGTAACAATGGTAATATCCATTCCACGCACTTTTTCAATTTTTTCGTAAGAAATTTCTGGGAACACTAACTGTTCTTTGAAGCCGAAAGTATAGTTGCCAAATTGGTCAAAACTCTTCCGTGACAAACCAGAAAAATCACGAACACGTGGCAACGCCACCGAAACGATTTTGTCAAAAAATTCGTACATATTTTTGTTACGCAGCGTAACTTTCGCACCGTTTTTTTGACCTTCACGAATTTTGAAGTTCGAAATACTCTTTTTCGCAGTAGTAATCATGGGTTTTTGTCCCGTGATTAAACCTAATTCTTCCACGGCTGCCGTTAAGGATTTGCTGTTATCTTTGACATCGCCCAAACGAGTGTTAACCACGATTTTCACTAATTTTGGCACTGCATTGACATTACCATATTTAGTAGCCAATTTAGGTACAATTTCGTTCACATAACGTTCATGAACACGATTGAGATATTTTTTCGTTGCAGGCTTTGCAGTTTTTGTTTTCTTTACTTCTGCCATAGATTATTTTCCTCCCGTTTTATCGGCTGTTGTGTCAGTTTTTTTCGCCGCTGGTTTTTTAATGGTCGATTCAGCAACATGTTTGACTTCACGACGTTGCAATGGTTTCTTAGCGGTTTTTGCGGTCTCCGCGTCTGCGGCTTCTGGTTTTTCGGCATCTTTACTCTTGGCTTTGACAAATTTCTTATCTAAGACATTACCGCATTTTTGACAAACACGGTGTTTGACATCGCTTTCAAATTTGTGTCCAATACGGGTAGCCTTACCACACTTACCACATACAATTTGCACGTTAGAAATGTCAATCGAACCTTCCATTTTTTTCAATTCAGATTTTTCACCCTGCTTACGCATTTTTTTGTGTTTGGTCACAATGTTCACACCTTCGACTTTACAGGTGTTCTTTTCGGGATCAACCGCAATAATTTTGCCTTTCTTACCTTTATAGGTACCCGCCAAAATTAAAACCGTATCGCCAACACGGACATTGACTTTTTTGACTGTATTTGCATTCATTACAATACCTCCGGCGCTAAGGATACAATTTTCATGTAACCTTTTTCGCGCAATTCACGGGCAACAGGTCCAAAGATACGTGTACCTTTGGGGTTACCTTCTTTATCAATAATAACGGCAGCGTTATCGTCAAAGCGAATTACTGTACCGTCTGGACGTTGGGTCGGCGCCACTGTACGGACGATCACACATTTAACTACATCGCCCGATTTAACTTGACCGTCGGTATCGCAGTTACGCACTGACGCAATAATGGTGTCGCCAATACCCGTCGAACGGCGCCAAGAACCACCCACGTTATGGAACGCGTGCAAGGTTTTCGCCCCAGTATTATCCGCACAATTCAAAATCGTTTCTTGTTGAATCATCTTCTCCTCCCTTACTTAACCTTCTCGACAATGCGCACCAGACGGAAGTATTTATCTTTGGATAATGGTCTGGTTTCCATCACTTCAACGGTATCCCCGATCGAACATTCATTGTTTTCGTCATGGAATTTGAAGCGTGAAGTTTTTGTTACGACTTTTTTATAAAGCGGATGTGGCACTTTACGTGTAATTTCCACAACTCCCGTTTTATTCATTTTGTTAGAAATCACCACACCGCGTAAAACCTTACGACGGTTACGGGTTGCATTTTGTTCCGTAGTTTTCGCCTTCGGTGTTTTCGCAGGAGTTTGTTTCACTTCAACTTTTTTGATTTCAGTTTTTTTCACTTCTGCCACTTTCGCGGTTACTTTTTTCGTTGCCACGGGCTTCGCTGCGACTTTTTTTGTTGCAGGTGTTTTCACATTTGTAGCCATTATTTCGCCTCCCTTAATTTGAGCACGGTCAAAATGCGCGCAATGTCTTTTTTAACGGTTTCCAATTGTTTTGGATTTTTTAATTGGCCAATTGAATGTTGGAAACGTAAATTGAACAATTCTTGTTTTTTGGATTTATACGCAGCATTCAATTCGGCTTCTGTCATATCGTGATAAATTTTTGCTCTATCCATTTACTACCTCCACTTTTGCAGACACAGTCGCATCTTGTTGTTCACGGGTAACAATCTTACATTTAACCGACAACTTGTGCATTCCTAAACGTAATGCTTCACGCGCGTCGGCTTCTTTAATACCTTGAATTTCGTATAACACACGTCCAGGTTTAACCACAGCCACCCACAATTCGGGATTACCTTTACCACTACCCATACGGGTATTAGCCGGTTTTTTGGTAACTGATTTATGCGGGAAAATGTTAATGTAAACCTTACCACCACGTTTCGTGAAACGAGTCATCGCCACACGTGCCGCTTCAATTTGGTTTGAAGTAATCCAACCCGGTTCGGTTGCGACTAAACCGATATCGCCGTAAGTTAATTTGTTGCCACGGGTTGCTTTACCGCGCATCCGACCACGTTGCACCTTACGTCTTTTCACTCTTTTAGGCATTAACATTATCTGTTCCCTCCTTCTTCGCCAGTTTGGGTACAAAAGATTTTGAATAGCCGCCAGAATTTTTCAACGGATTCAAATCTTTCTTTTCACCACCATCGTATTTACGAGCGCTGTAACCATTACCGCGACTGAAATTGTTATTAAATTTACGATCACCACGGTTGAAATTTGGACGTTGTTCACGCGTCGGACGAGCGATTTCACCCGAATGCATCCGTTTACCTTTCACTTCCCCGTTACAAATCCAACATTTAACACCGATTACACCGAAAGTCGTACGTGCCACAGCAAAACCGTAATCGATATCACTGCGCAGAGTGTGCAATGGCAAAACACCTTGCTGATAATGTTCAGATCGAGCAATATCAGCCCCATCCAAACGCCCAGATAATTGGATTTTAATACCAGTAACACCATTTTTCATGGCTTTTTGAATTGCCATTTTCATCGTACGACGCCATGCCATACGACGTTCTAATTGGCTGGCGACAGATTGAGCCACCAAGTCCGCATTGATATCGGGATTTTTGATTTCTTTGACATTGACTTCCAAGGTTTTTGAACCAACAATTTTTTGCAATTTTTGGTTCAAAATTTGGATGTTAGCACCTTTTTGTCCAATCAACATTCCAGGTTGAGCCGTGTAAATGTTGACAGTAACCACAGCGTTACGACGTTCAATCACAACGCGCGAGATGCTACAATTATTCAAACCGGCTTTCAACCCATATTCATCATTCAAAAATTTACGGATTTTATGGTCTTCTAAAATGTACGCGGCAATGTCTTTTTTCGGTGCTACCCAAGTAGCATTCCAGTCTTTATTGATACCCGTACGAAAGCCATTAGGATTAACTTTTTGTCCCATTATTTAGCCTCCTTTTTTGCCGCCGCAGTTTTTGGCGTGCTGGTCGCAGTTTTTTTCGCTGCGGTTGTTTTTTTCGCCGTTGCTACCGCTTTGGTTCCCAACGGTTTAACCGTGTTCGGTTGATCGGTAATTGGTTTTTCGGCTTTAGTCGTCGGAATTGGTTTCGCCGCGGTTTTAGCACTGGCAGTTTTCGTAGTGGCGTTTTTCGTCGTCGCAGCCTTTGGTGCCGTGGTTTTAGCAGTGTTAGTAGTTCTCGATGTTGTTGCGGCAGTTGCTTTTTGCGTTACTGGCTGTTTCACCGTTTGGTTCGCACGTTTTTGTCCCACTTTCAATTCATCTAAACGAATGGTAATGTGGCATGAACGTTTCAAGATACGATCCGCACGACCACGAGCGCGTGGCATCATGCGTTTCATTTGTGGTGCGTTGGTTGCATAGCATTCTGCTACATATAAGTTATCTTTTGGCATGGCCAAGTTGTTTTCGGCATTCGCCGCAGCACTGTTCAAAACTTTTAACACCACGGGACTGGCCGATTTGTTCAAATTTTTCAAAAGATTAACTGCGTCTTCATAAGTTTTACCACGAATTAAATCCAAAACAAACTTAACCTTAGAATTGGGAATGCGAATATAACGGGCAATCGCATAAGGGCGTTTGTCACGGTTCGCTGCTCGACGTTCTGTTCTTTCTTTGATTCCTCTGCTCATTTTGTTACCTCTTTTAACCTTTTTTACCTTTCGCCGCAATGGCCTTAATACCACCATGCGATTTGAAAGTACGGGTTGGTGCAAATTCACCTAACTTATGGCCAACCATTTCGGATTTAATGTAAACAGGAATATGTTTACGTCCGTTATGCACCGCAATTGTGTGTCCCACAAATGCGGGTAAAATAGTGCAAGCGCGACACCAAGTTTTTAAGACTTTTTTCTTACTTTGATCGGCGTTCATTTCTTCGATACGACGCACTAATTTTTTGTTAACGTAAGGTCCTTTCTTGATACTTCTACTCATTATTTATCCCTCCTGCTGACAATAAAGCGGTTTGACGGTTTATTTTGTTTGCGTGTCTTTTGACCCAAAGTCTTTTTACCCCACGGAGATACAGGAGAAGCAAATCCGACTGGGGACTTACCTTCACCACCACCATGTGGGTGATCGCATGGATTCATTACCACACCACGCACAGTTGGACGAACACCCATATGACGATGACGACCAGCCTTCCCTAAAGACACCAGTTCGTGATCCAAATTACCAATGCGGCCAATCGTTGCGTAGCACGCTTCTGGCACACGACGAGTTTCGCCCGATGGCATTTTCAAAATTGCGTAACCGTTATCACGACCAGCCAAAGTGGCGTACATACCTGCCGAACGCGCAATTTTAGCGCCCGCACCAGGTTGCATTTCGATGTTATGAATCATTGAACCGACCGGGACCGCGGACAATGGCATCGCGTTACCGACCTTGATTTCGACTTTATCACCCGCAATGATTTTGTCGCCTTTCTTCAAATCTAACGGTGCAATAATGTAACGTTTCTCCCCGTCGACATAATGCAACAAAGCGATGTTAGCGGTACGGTTCGGATCATACTGAATCGAATCGACCACCGCTGGCACCATGCGTTTATCACGTTTGAAATCAATGATACGATAATGTTGGCGATTACCACCACCAATGTGCCGCGTAGTGATGCGACCATAAACGTTACGACCACCAGTTTTTTTTCTGGTCGCCAACAAACTTTTTTCAGGTTGCGCGTTTTTATCAATTTCGTCGAACGTCGAAACGGTCTTAAAACGTGAACCTGCACTTCTTGGATTAAATCTCTTAATACCCATTCTTTACACTCCTTATTGCAAACTCTCGAAAAATTCGATTGGTTTGCTCTCCTTTGTTAATTGAATGTAGGCTTTTTTCCATGCCGATTGACGGCCTTCATGTTTGCCTTGACGTTTGACTTTGCCTTGATAGTTAATGGTTGTTACCTTCTCGACTTTCACACCAAAAATTTCTTCGACAGCTTTTTTAATTTGGGTTTTATCCGCATCTGGATGCACCACAAATCCATACTTTTTGGCTTTGATTGAGGCGACACTTTTTTCACTTACCAAAGGACGGATAATCACATCATGAGCAATCATTTCACACCTCCATATTGTTTTTCAATGGTTTTAACCGCATTGACCGAAACAACCATCATACGGTGGTTAACCATATCCATGACGGATAATTGTTCTCCAGTAGTCACATCAACGCGCGGGAGATTTTGTACCGCACGAATAAATTCGACATCGTAAGGATTGACAAAGATTACCGATTGGTTTTCCAATTTCAATTTTTGGATTAAATTAGCCACTAATTTGGTTTTACCTTCTTTCAGTTTTAGATCCTTAATGACCAACATTTCATGATCAGCCAATTTAGCGGAAATTGCCGAAACAAAAGCCGCTGATTTTTTCTTTTGGTTGATTTTGGTAGAAAAATCGCGTGGCTTCGGCGCAAAAACAATTCCACCACCCGTAAATTGCGGACCTTTGGTCGTTCCTTGACGCGCATTACCTGTACCTTTTTGACGGAACGGTTTTTTCTTGTGTCCGCGAACTTCGGACATGGTCAAAGCGGACTTGGTACCTTGACGTTGGTTGTTATTCAAAGCCACCGCCACTTCGTGAATCAAAATTTCGTTGCGTTCAGCACCGAATACTTCCTTACTGACTTCTAACGTATCAACTGTCTTACCTGTTTTATCAATCACATTGATTTTCATTTGTTACCTCTCATCGCGCTTTTTGCTTCACGGACAGTAACTACCCGACCGCTGGGACCAGGGATGCTACCTTTAATCATCAAGCAATTTTTCGCAACATCGACTTTTACCACTTGTAAATTTTTCACCGTAACTTGTTCATTACCGTAATGACCAGCCATGTGTTTATTTTTCCACACGCGTCCAGGGAAAGTACGACCACCCATTGAACCTTGGGCACGGTGAACAGGACCAGCACCATGACTCATCCGACCACGCGCATTATTCCAACGTTGAATGGCACCAGTGGTTCCACGTCCGTGGGTGTTTGCGGTCACATCGACCAAATCACCCGCCGCGAAAATATCACATTTAATCTCTTGACCTAATTGATATTCCGTCGGATTTTCGGTAATAAATTCACGTAAAATTTTTTTCGGTGTGACACCAGCCTTTTTGAAATGGCCTTCTTCGGGTTTAATGGTCAAATTTTTCTTTTGCTCAATCGCACCAATTTGAATGGCATCATAACCATCAGTTTTTTGCGTTTTAATTTGCGTAACATAATTGGGTGTAGTTTCCACCACAGTCACAGGAATCACTTTACCCGTTTCGTCGAATAACTGTGTCATGCCAATTTTTTTACCAATCATATATTTTTTCATCGTGCACTACCCTCACAGTTTAACTTGGATGTCCACGCCCGCAGGCATTTCCAAACGCGTTAACGCTTCAACGACTTTTTGGTTTGGATTGTAAATATCAACCAAACGTTTGTGAGTGCGTGATTCAAATTGTTCACGGCTATCTTTGTATTTGTGCGGACTGCGAATCACCGTCACCACTTCACGGACGGTTGGCATCGGCACGGGCCCAACAATTTTAGCCCCGTTTCGTTCTGCAATTTCACGGACACGACCACACGCCGCATCAACGGCTTGGTAGTCATAGCCAGACAATCGCACACGAATTTTTTGTTTCTGTTCTGCCATTTTCTTCTCCTTAAAAATTTTATCATCTTTGGGTTTCCTGTTATTGGCCGTGTGTTTCTTTTTTAACACGTAACAGGCTTGCCAAACGCAGATTTAATATTATACTTTTTTAAGTTCGGTATGTCAACACCTATTCTTGACTTTGGCGTAATTGATGTTTCATCGTCCCTGCCGCAGCACCAGCCATCACTGCCCCCGTGAACAAAATTACAGCGGTGATAAAATATGGCAATGAGTTTTTATTTAAGATTCCCGTACTATTGTTATAAACGGCGGTATTATCAATCACAACCAAACTTTGATAATCATTTTGCAAAGCGCTCAGTGTGGAATTGATTTTGGCATTGGTCACCAAATCATCCGCGTTCGCGATGATTAAATGCAGATTGACAAATAATTGGTCGTATTCACTGGCTTGATAATCTTTGATGTCCAAATCTTGACAAATTGACACCCAAGTGTTGATCCGTATCAAATTATCGGTCAAGGTGACTTCCCGTAAATCGGCGCGGGCATTTTCCAAAGCGCGACGCACTGATGAAATTGATAAATTGTGTGCAGTAATTTGTCGGGCATACGCTAAACAATCTTGCAAGTTTTGCCAACTGTCAGCGGTATAATTGCTGCGGTTCAACGCTTCACAAGCGGTAATTGCGGTGCGTAACTGTCCCTCCACATCAACCTCTAACGATTCAAATTTATCGCGTAAATTACGCAATACCAAATTTCCCGTTTCATTATCAATGTTAAGGTAATGAGCCACTAAAAACTCTGCACTGCTGACCAATTCACTGATGTCATCAATTAAATGATCATCGGTGGACTCTGCCAAGTCACTTAAATCCAATTGATAAATATCACTGATTAGATTTTGTAATCCAACATACCAATTAGTACTTTCCAAAATTTGTTGGTCACCCGTACCACTTAAAGCCGAGTCAATTTGCTTTGTCGCTGTTTGTAATTTTTGTACTGCGTCATCAACAACGTATTGGTACGCAGTTTCGGTATCAACCATTGCGGCATGATCATAAAGCATCTTAAAATTTTCCCAGCAATCAAAGGTCAGTCGCAACCGCACATCTGCATCATACAAATAAACTTCTGCGTCGGTTAAAGCCTCTTTCAACGCATCAATTGAGTCCGTGTCGGCTTTATCCGTACTTTGGTAAATTGCTTTACATTCAATCCCTGGTAGTATCTCACTCCATTCTAAAAACGGTGTTGCTGAATCGACATCGGCAAACAAATCATTGTAATCTGGTTCGACAAATTCGCCTTGCGGGTTGCGGTAAACGTATGCCGTTGCGGTTTTATTCCCTTCCGCAACAAATGTGACCAAATATGCATTTGTGTACACTGGTACGGTTGTTAACCAACCCACGGGCTTACTGAGTACATTGGTGAAAATTAACTCATTATTAAAACTATTCGCACCAACAGCCGTTACCGTCGATGGCACATACATTTTATCCGCAGCCCGTTTGCCCCATGCCCAATCCATAATTTGGGTGACTCCAGTGGGAACATTCGCTCCACGTCCGCCCAAAACCAAGGTATCATTATCAGTAGTAGTTTTGGTTAATAAGCAACCACCCTGCACTTGATAGGTCGAATTTGCGGCGGTAACCACAAAATCAGTCAACGCCGTAAGGTCAGCCAACACGCGCCGCGTATCGTCGGTCAAACGGACATCATCCGCCAATTTCAAGGTTGTAACATTCAAACAATCTGCAAAACATTTGTCACCCAAAATGCCATTGCCATTTAATTCAATTGTTTCCAAAGCCAAACAACCTTGAAAAGCACCGTTTTGTACGAATTGGACACTGGCAGGAAATTGAATCGACTGTAAGGCCACACAATTTTTGAAAGCGTAGGCTTCGATGTGGGCTACCCCTTGTCCCAATTGTACCGTATTTAACGCGGTACATCCAGAAAAGGCACCTTTTTGTTTTTTAGCATCACCCGCGATTTTGGTGACACTGTCGGGTAAAGTTACCGCTGTCAACGTACGATGATTGGTAAAAGCATTGACACCAATGGTGGTTACGGGATAATTTTTACCACCGTAATTAACACTGGCTGGAATTACGCATTGCGTGGCGTCGGGATCCACAGATTTAACAATCGTCACTGCACCATCATCGAGCGTGTAATAAAATTGTCCGTCGGCATACCAATGGTAATTGTTTGTATCATCCCGACCAAAGACGACAAAAATGCATAAGCCAGCGACCAAAACCAACAGGATGCCCGAAAGGAAAAACAAAAACCGCATTACAGTTACCGTATTGCTTTTGATATAAATCTTATGTGGGTTTTCGTTCAACGCTTCCATGCCCACCCCTTAGACGTAGAAGATCTTCATATTCAACATGAATGAAATGGCTTGAATTAAATAGGACAGGTTGATGTGAATATTTTTGGGGGTACAATCAATCACGATGTTATTACCTTCTTTGCGGCAGCCGTATTGTTTTAAGATTGCCACCAAATTTTTAATGACATCGGGTTCGGATAAGACAAAAATTTCGTCTAACTCTTTCAAGGTAGCACCTTCATCACTCAAATAAAAGCGCCCGTCATTGGAAACAATTAAATAAATTTCATACAAGCCTGAATCGGTCTTATACATCGGAACGGCAATCGGATACTTCTGGTTATTGATTTTACCAACCTTAATTTTGTCACGAAAAAAGTTTTCTAATTGTTCTTCTAATTTCATACAACTTAGTATATAACAATCTTGAAATAATTTCAAATATATTTTATAAATCTGTCAAAACAGAGTTTACACAATGTTTTCGGCTACTGTTTTTTTTGTCAGCATATTTATAATTGTTGACAAGTTTTTTACAGGATTTTTTAAGCGCAGGTCAAGACGGATTACAGTTAATTGCGACCGCAGTTTTACCCGTCTTATTTCCCTTTTTTGTTTTGACTACCTTGATTCTGAATTTGACCACCGCCACCAAACCGTGGTTGGTGGCTGCCTTAGCCTATTGCTCTGGGTATCCCAATGGTGCACGTTTAACCCAAAATCTATATTTACAACACCGTTTGAATTTACCGCAAGCCCAACATTTGTTGATTATCACTGCCACGCCCAGTCCAATTTTTGTCATTGCCACGGCGGGTACCGTTTTTTTGCAAGATACACTGCTGGGCTGTGTAATCATGATTTGTGCCGTGGTTGCCGCTTTATTAAATGGCAGTTTATGGCGACTTTATGCTTTCCCCAAGGCAACACCACCTGCTTCATCACCAAATATCATAGCGCAAACTACCCAACAACCGCCACGCTTCATGTCAGCGTTCAGCGACGCACTGACTAGTGCCACCACTGCCATTATTAATGTTTGTGGTGTCGTTTTATTTTTTTACATTACAGCGCGACTTTTGCACTTACCGACGGAATTGGCAGGTTTGTTGGAAATGACCACGGGTGTTGCCGCCACCACTAACCCACTTTTAATCCAATTTTTTGTCACTTTTGGTGGCTTGTCGGTCGCCATGCAACAACAAATCTTTATGCAAAATTTTCACATCAAATTTGGAACTTATTTGGCTTATAAAATCACGCACGCACTTTTGGCCTGCGCTTTGCTGTCATTGTATTTGTTATTTTTGAATTAAATAAATCCATGTCCGTCCATAGTGACGTGCAACTAAAATTTGAGGATGTTCAAACTCACGGTCGGTTTCAAAGACAATTAACCCGTGTTGAATGGCGTTAATTGCCCGACTGCCATAATCACTGTTGTATGGTGGGTCTAAAAAAATTAAATCGTATTTACCATTCAAAACAGCCAGATAATTTTTTTGAGTTACCGTACAATTACGCCACGTTTGTCCCAAATTCTTTTTTACCACCACTAACGCCGCCGCATCAAGGTCGTTAAAATGCACGAACTTGGCGCCGCGTGATAAGCATTCAATGCCGTACGCCCCCGTTCCCGCAAATAAATCGAGCACACGGATGCCGTTAAAATCCAAATAATTACTGAGCAAATTAAAAACATTCTCTTTGACACGGTCCGTCGTCGGTCGCGTGGTCGGCGTAAAATATTCCACTAATTTTTTGCCACGGTGGCTGCCTGCAATAATCCGCATATTTAATCATATATCAAATTATGTTATCCATTCAAGTCAATTTGCACACGATTGTTAAAAATGTGGCAACCATTAAAAAACAACTGCGCCCAGGTACACGGTTTTGTGCCGTTGTGAAAGCCAACGCCTACGGATTAGGCATTGCGCGGATTAGCAAATTATTGGCACCATTTGTCGATTGTTTTGCGGTGGCTGCGGTTAGCGAAGGCATCACACTGCGGCAAATTGGCATTCGGCAAGACATTTTGCTGTTTGGTGTTTGTGAAGATGTGGAAGCCGCGGTCAAACACAATTTAATCATTACGGTGGAAAGTTTGGCACAAGCACGCGCTTTACAAAAAAACAATCTCCACCCGCGCATCCACTTAGCGGTCAACACTGGCATGAACCGCTATGGTTTAAGTTCGGTACATGAATTGCGCGAAACTTTGCAGTTACTTTGTCACGAACGGGTGGAAGGCATTTATACGCATTTAGCGTACGAAAGCGACCACAGTGAAGAAATCAAAGTCGCTTTGGAACGCTTCCAGAAGTTAACCCACATTTGTCAGCAATACTTTCCGCACGTGATGATACACGCAGGTTGCAGTGGTGTCATCGCTTATCCGCCCGCCCACTTTGATATGGTCCGCATCGGCAAAGCCCTTTACGGCGGAGTGAGTGGAACACAAACGGCGTTGACCGTTACATCACACATTGTGGCCGTAAAAAAGATCAAAGCGGGCAGCACCATTGGTTACAATGGTACTTTTGTCGCACCACATACGATGGTAATTGGGGTCGTCCGTGGTGGTTACGCCAATGGCATTTTTCCACAATTCAGCGGTACCGTGAGTGTTCAGGTTGGTAAACATATTTGCCCCATCGTGGGGCGTGTTTGCATGGATTGTTTTTTCGTTGACGTCAGTAAAGTTACTAATCCCCTTTCCCAGCGCGTCACCATTGTCGCCCCACAACCTGGGCAAACTTTGTTGGAATTATCCCACCAAGCCAACATGATAACTTGTCACCTGATTCATGGGTTGGCAGCCGCACACCACCAGCATGATTAAATGAACACGAAATGCCCAAATTTTTCAGAATCATTCGTGAATCCATAACCGTTCCAAATCGGCAAACTGCTGGTACGAACATTGACTGTGTGCGTAACCGTTTGGTCAAATGCATTTAACTCAACATTTTCGGGACGTACACTTCGCAAATCAATCGTTTTGATACTGCTGTGCAAATTAGTAAACGCATTGGCGTTAATCATGGTATTGACATTGGTAAACCGTATCGACATACTTAAAGCGCTATTGTTGTCGTTACCCGCGTTCACAAACGCGTAACCCGCAATAATTTTTTCGGTAAAGACTAGATCGTTTTCGCCGTTATTGAGATAACAGACATACAACAAAGTATCGCGCCAAACTATTTTGTTGGTAACCGTGCCATCACTGTTGCGCAAATTGGTAATATTGGTATTCGTAAAGATACCCGCACCAACATTGACAAAACGATTATCACCGTTCTTACCGTCTTTCATTAACAAATCAATCACTTCATTAGCGTTCATACTCTGGTCACCACGGAAAACAAAATCACCCAAATTACGCAACGCTGGTGTATAACCACTTTCAAACGTGACATCCACCAAACTGGTACACGTTTGGAAGACACCATTACCCAAAGTTTCCAACGCGGCTGGTAAAACTAATTTTTGTATCGATTGGTTATTGGCAAAAGCATTATCACCAATTGTTAATTGTTTGGTTGGTGTGCTTTGACGGTAATTGTAATAAATATTGCGTCCTTGGTGCGCAAAATTGATTTGTGTGGCGTTAACACCATTAAATGCGTTGGCGCCAATTTCGCTGACCGCACCACCAATGGATATTTCGGTCAATGCCGCTTGATTGCTGGTGATATTGCTGAAAACAAGGTCATCAATTTTCGAAACCGGCAGCATACGCTGATACCCTTCATGGTAATGGGCAAACGGAATATTCAAACTAGAAATATTGACGTTAGTAAATCCTTTCACGATAGCGAAAGTATTGTCACTTAACAATTCATACGTTAAATTTGGTGTTACTTTTTCGTAAAGTGCATAATATGTATAAACATTAATTGAACCTTCCTTGTTACCAATACCAGCATTTAAGCAAGCATTAACCGTGTGGTTGGGTAAAATACGGTTTTCAATTTTCGCGTTATTCCACAAATGCAGACTCAAATTCTTGGAATCGATCGGATTCGTGCCCCAACCGATAAATTGATAAAGCGTACCATTCACAGTAAAGGTGTCGTCCAAGCCAGGCAAATATATATTGCCCAAATGATTGTAATAGGTCAGTAATTCGTCCATACTATATTCATCGCCTTGATTGTCATAAAAGACATCGGGGATGTAGGCGACGTTCTTTTGACCGTCAAAGGTATAGAACTGCACAGGATATGACGTCCACGAACTTGAACCTGACGCGTCAAAGGTGAGCGTGTATTTGTCCCCAATAATGGCATCACTGATACCGACTTTATAAACCTCGCCAACGTGGAACAATTGATTGTTAAACGTCCAACCAACAAATTGTGACCATGTTTTATCAAACCAAAAACCGTAATTATTTTTTTGCGCGCTAAAAACCGAGAACGTTTGACCATATTTGAATTGGATTTCCGCACGGTTGAAACCACTTTCGCTGCTGTTGCACGTAAAAACAAATGTTTTGATGTATGGTTGAACCATGGGCGCATGGTGCGGATTGTTAGCATCGGTAAACAACGGAATGTCGTTGGGGATACCTTGCAAGATAGTCAAATCGACCGCCACATTTTCCGCCATAATACTGTTGATTTCGGACCAATTCCGCCCCGCCAAAGCATAAGGTTCAATGGTGGTAACCGTATCGGCAAAACGTAAATTACGGATTGTGTAATCAAGAGGTGTCCGTTCCGCCGAAGGTAACACATACATGACGTGGGTCTTGGCATTAGGTGCGGTCAAATTATCGATGTAATAAACGAACCCACCGTCCACAAACGCATACTGTGTTTGGGTACTGTTTGAATCGGCATCGCCAAAGGTAACCGTTTTCAGATTACGCAAAGCACCCGACAACGCTTGCGGGTTAACGTTAACGTTGGAACTGGTTTCATCGCTCGACGGTAAAATGATGTGCGTTGCAGTCACATTGAAAATGGCGTTAGCATCAATCTGGATGTCATGATTTTTGGCTAAATTGATTACAGACAAATGATTGATATCCGCCAAAGCATATTCAGCGATGCGGTTGATTTGACGGGTGGTTAAAACATCGAATAAACCGTCGGTACTGAGCATGGTATGGCTTGGTACACCATACAAAACTTTTTGGTCATGGCTGACCAGTAAGCCCAACAGACTGGACGCATAATCATATTTTTCGCCTGCACCAATGATGTCGGTTGGCTTGCCGTCTTCATCCATCACACGATAGCCTTTTTTCACCCGATATGATTGGAAATTGGCGCCGACCACAGGACTTCCCTTCACATCTAAATTGTCACCGACATAAAATTCTTGCAGCGTATCACATTGAATCGCGCGCGGTTCCAAAGTAATATCACCCGCGGCAGGCACCACCACATGAACTTCGCGGTCGCTGTGAATAATAAGTTGACCTTGCGGCACCGTGTAGGCGGTTTCCGAACGCGGCAAAGCCACAATATCCACGCTGTCGTCAATTGTCGTGGCTTTTCGTACACTGCTTAACGACATCACCCGATAAGTGCGGTTGCCGATGGTTGTTTCTTGTACCCGAGAACTTTGCGGAACGCGGACTGGTTCAAACACTAAATCAAAATCAATTGATGGTAAATATTCCCCAGGAAACCAAAGTTTGTTTTCAAAATAATCTTTTACCGCGTCGCTGACCCCATTTGATACGGTGGCTTTCCAACCGATAAAATTTTCGCGCGGGTATGCTTCCAAGCCGCTGTCATCCAAAACCGCCATACCATATTGGACATAATCGTCAGGTTTGGCAGCATCATACCCAACGGTGCTACCACCCAACATCGTTTGTTCATACTGCCCTTTGGTGTACACGGGGCATTTTAAGATGGTGTTGCCATTTCCTGCATCATCGTGCAGGCGATTATACGTAACCGTCGCGTAGTTAGAAGCGTACACGGCGTACAGTTTCAACGTGTATTCCAAGCCACTTTTTTGTACCGCATAACGGTCAATATCAATGGTATACGGCGTACTGGCCGTATCAACTTGATTCAATAATTTCAAACTGGCTGTATCATTATAAAAAACGTCATAGATGATATCTGGATTACCCGCCAGGGTGTCTTGTTCCAAAGCCCAACCCACAAACTTACCCAAACGGTCATCTTCCGTTGGCAGACTGCCAATATGATTGCGATCCCGTAACGGAACGTCGGAATCGTAATTATAGCGTTGACTGTCCGTATAAAAACGTTTGCCATAAAAATCGTAATATTCGACCGTAATTCCTTTTGTGGAGGATAAATTGCCGTAAACATAAATGAGTTCATGGCCTGCGGGAACTTTGGTATCGGCATCAATCGGGTATTCGTTTGAACCATCGATCCGATATGACCACCCCGTAAACTGTCTTCCTTTCATATCAAAGATGGCATAACTGCCTTGGTCTTTGATTACCGAAAACGGATAATAATTATAGAACAAATCACCTTGCGTCATGACCGATGCTGATTGTGTAAGGTCCACATTGGATAAATTTTCTGTATCATAGACAACATTAACCGTACGTTTAGTTTGTTTGGCATAAATCATCACTTCCAACGTAAGACTGCCATTATCTTCGCGGTGGTTACGGGCTTCTAACTGCGACAAAATTTGGGTGGTCAATTGTAACTCCGCACCTCTTGCCAAAACCATGTCGCCAATTTGCCAACCCTCAAAAATATAATAATCATTGTTTATCACTACTGGCAATTTGACAGACCCACCTGCATATAAGGTGTTACCATTGTAATCCGTAGTTACGGTGTTGCCAAACTGATCGAAGTTATCATCGGTGGCATCATTTTTAGTAAAATACACAATACGCAAACGTCGTGGTTGCCACTGCGCATACAATGTTTGAATTTTGGTTCCTACCGTGATGTAGTCCCCTGGGTGGAACAATTCGTCTTCACTGCGGTAAGAATCTGTTTCTAAAGTCCAACCAACAAAATCGTAACCGAACTTAACGGGAATATCGGTCACAATGCGTACCCGTTCGTTGAATGCACCTTTCATTAAGGTGAAATCTGGTTCGTTTTCCCAAGCACCACCCATAAAATCAAAATCATACAACAACCGTTGTAAATGCCAGACTGCCACAAATTCAATGGTCGTTTGTTGGTTAGTGGTATCAAAATTGGGAATCGTAAAAACTTCACCCGTGCAATAAAGCCGACCACTTTCATCACCAACCATTTGCCAACCAGTAAAGATGTAATCGGTCTTCATATAATTTTCACCTGTCAACATCACGAATTTGTTACCAATTTTACGGGTGAAAGTCGTAACACTGGGCGTGGTAAAATAGCGATAATTCGGCAACAAATATAAGTCTGTGCCGTAATTGAATTTTAACGTGACATCGGCGGCTGCGGATTGATAATTGACGGCAATGTTAACGCCCCATTCATCTTTGAAATAAATCTCTTGATCCAAAATTGTGACTGTACGTCCAATACTAATCCCCGTGGTTGTTTTCAAATCTGAATTTCTCAATTCGTGGTAAACGCCATTGTGGTCGTAAAAGGAATAACTGGAAATGCGGTTGTTAAAATATAACCAAATAAAATTACCATTTTCGCTGCCCTCATATGCCACGGGTTGTTCCAAACTTAAATCGCTGTATTTAACGTCGGCAAAATTGACGTATCGGGTCCCTGATTCCGTGTCGGTATATGGTTGCACCGAATAATGGTAAACATCTTCGTCGTCCCAATAAACAGCACGCAGTGTCAGTGTAACAACCAATTCTGTAGCATTACTGCTGGGGGCAGTTAAATCCGATCCCAAATAATACCAAAGTGGGTCCAAGGTTTCCAAAATTTCACCCGCAGCATACCGACGTTTAATTTGTTTTAACAATGCCGCCAAAGCGGGTTTATCTTTTTCGTTGGCATACCTTGGATTCAAATCGCCAATTTCAATTTCCCAGTGTGAAAAATGCTCCGACGTGTAATTGCCTTCATAAGGTGGCAACGTAACATTTTCCGCACCTAACTTAACAGGAATAGTATCGTACGGCGTATTTTTGCCCTTGTCGTATAACTGAATATGCATGGTACGGTAATCCAATAATGCCGTGAACGTGGTACGATAATTCGGCGGATAAAATTTATTGGCATCGCTGATGACACTGGTAGTTGCGTTCCCGGCCGCATCACGTTGAACCCAAGTCCATGTTCCTGCATCGCCATTCACGTCGGCTGCATACAATAAATCATTGTATTGTCCATAGGCGTTCAAATATTGCCAACCAAGAAAACGGGAAAAATTATTATTCGGTTCCAGCCACTTTTTTTTGTATTGCGTCAATTGATCTTTGTCCGTAGTATAATCGTCCAATACGCGCCACTCCGCGTTTAATTGTGCGGGGGTCAATCCTTCCACACTGGTATCGAAAATATTAACTTCGCGATACGGGACACCATTAACCGACAAAACAGCGTATTTTTCCGCGCCGTCCCAAACCGCATACAAAGTTGTATCCTGCATCAATTCGGTTGAATGATCCAAGATTTCGCCACTGGTCGGCGACAAAGACCACCCTAAGAAATACGAACCAGGTTTCAACGGCGTCGGTAATTCAACGTCAGCGCCTTTCTTTATTTTAATCGTGGAAATTTGTTGGGCATCAGTGCCAGTTTGGAAAGAAATTTTAATCTTGTTAAAAAGCACAATTTGGGATAAGGCGACGCAAAAGAACAAACCCGTCAGAGCGGCAGTAACAATACGCGCAATTTTCAACCCACGCAAAAACTTGGTTTCTTTTGTGTCCCCCATGACTGTGATTAGTATATTACACTTCGCGCTTTTTTTGCAAATAAAAATCCCGTAGTTGCAAACTATCCTGCGCCATTATGCTGTCGCTTTCACAAATCACGACATCGTTGCCAGGGCGTGCACGTAAATGTCGCATTACCACGGTTAAATCAAAACCGAATTGTTTGTCCGCCAACGTCAGGTGGCGAATTTCGCCTTTCAAACCATACTCAATAAACGAAATATGGAAATGCGCTTGTGGAAAAATTTGTAATTGCCGAAAAACACGTTCTAAATCTAACTGCCCTTGCGCCAAACAATTCATGTGTCCCAAGTCCACGGTCGGCATCAAATGTTGCGGATCCAACGCACAGAGCGCACAAATTTCGTCTAAATTACCAATCTGGGTATATTTTCCCATGGTTTCCAAGCAAAGCCAATAATTATCAATCCCGTCGTTGTGCAAACGGGTGATAACGGCTTGCAAACTTTGGCGACAGTTACGGAGTGCCTCCTCGCGGGTCATCTGCATTTGGCAGCCCACATGGACTACTAAACGATTGCCGCCCATTAACGCTAATAATTCCAAACTGCGGCGAATGTAATGGTAATTCTTTTCCCAATTGGTGGTGTTGGCCAAATTGATATAATACGGCGCGTGCACCGAGATTTGTACGCCGTAGCGTGCCGCTTGCGCACCAATCACTTGGGCGGTTTTATCGGTCATACGGATACCACGGCCAAAACTGATTTCGTAAGCGTTCAACCCCATGCCCGCCAGCCAACGCGGAGCATCAACACTGGATTGATTTCCGTCCGCATAAAATTTGGCATCATTTCCAGCCGGCCCAAAACGTACCATTTCAAAACACCTCCATTGGTTGTAAATCTTTTAACTGTACTGCGTCAAGCAGACAAGCATCGGCCAGCGTGAAATTACCGACTTGCGTACGGATAATCACGGCGGCGGTTGCCACAGTTCCTAAGCGCGTGGCTAACAATTTTGCCAGGCTGCGGATATAGGTTCCCGTTTGACATTCAATTTCAAAATAACTGGCATTGGGTGGTAACTGAAAGGTTTCGCCCAGCGCAGTCAAATCGCGCACACACTGTGCCGTTTCCAACATGGCAAAACGCGTAATCGTGACTGTTTTTTGTGGTGGGACAAAATCGATGCCTTGGCGTGCCAACGCGTAAGCCCGTTGACCATGAATGTGAACCGCACTAAATTTGGGGACTTCAATTTGGATTGCGCCCACCAAAGCGGGCAACGCTGCTATAATTTGTGCGGTGCTAGGAATCACGTCACTACAGCGCACCACTTGACCTTCACCATCCAATGTATCCGTTTCTTGTCCCCAAATGATTAGTGTGCGATACACTTTGGTAGATGCGTGTAATTGGTTGGCTAATTTTGTCGCCCGTCCACACAATAAAACCAGCACCCCACACGCGGCTGGGTCCAGTGTGCCTAAATGTCCCACTTTGTTTAATTCCAAACGGCGTTTCACCACCGTCAAAGCGTGAAACGACGACATCCCGCGCGGCTTACAAAGGTTAATGATTCCGTCCAAGTTAGGCCATCACCTGCGCGAATTCCGCCAACAAAATTTTCAATAACTGTTTTTGTGAACCTTGGAAAGTGGCACCGCTGGCGTTTTTGTGTCCACCACCGTTGATTTTTCGTGCAATCTTTGCCACGTCGATTTGTCCTAAACTGCGTAACGAAACGTTGTATTCGCCCTTTGCTAATTCAGTGATGAAGATACTGCAGATGACGCCATGTCCGTCGGTCGCGTATTTGAATAAACCGTGACGTGATTCGTAATTCAAGTTCCACTTCTTTACCAATTTATATGGCAAAACCGAAATTGCCAACTTGCCGTCAAATTCAAATTTCATTTTTCTTAAAACATAAGTAATAACAGGAATATTGTGACGGTCATAGGCACGGAAATTGCGAAAGTTAATCGATTCAATGTCAATTTTTTGTTTTTGCATTAGCGCTTCCGCCACATGGTGCGTGAAGGCAGTGGTATTCGAAAACAAAAAGCAACCTGTATCACAAGCGATACTGGTATACAAGGCTGCGGCCATTTCAGGGGTAATTTTGACTTTCAAAATTTCGAACATTTGGAAAATAATTTCCCCTGTGCTGGCATACTTTGGTAAGTCGATTAAAATGTCGCATTTGAACGATGGATTCATATGATGGTCAATCACAATCACATGGTCGGATTTCGCTGGTAAATTTTGCCAAGTCCCCAAGCGCGCGGTATCACTTAAATCAAGGACAATCAGCAAGTCAAAATGTTCGGCATCACCATGTAAATTAAAATCACGTACACGCGGCATATAATTGAATTTATCCGACAGTTCACCATCCGCAAAAATGGCAACATCTTTCCCTTTACTTGTCAACCATTCTGCCATCGCAACACAGCAACCGATGCAATCACCATCAGGATTATGGTGGCCGACCACCGCAATTGATTGTGCATGGTCAATCATCTGCTTAATTTTGATTACTTCCGTTTCTAATTTCATATTTTTTTGCTCCTCGCCAATTGTGCCAACAATTCGTTCACACGGTCGGCGTTGTCTTGTCCTTTATCTTGAATGAAGACTAGACGCGGCATCCGACGCAAGTTTACCACCTTGGCGGTCTCACTGCGCAAAAATCCTGCCGCTTGTTGAAAAGCCGCCAAATGGTCGGTCACATAAATATCACAAACACTGCCATCCGCACTTAATTCGGTGCGCAAGATGGTGGCACTGCGCAGCGCGGGATGATTGACTTTCGTCATTAAAATGTTTGACAACGCGCGATACAAATCGGCGTTGATGCGTTCATTGGCAATATTTTTCATTTTAGAATTTATACTCCTTGCCATTAAAGATAATGGGCATTTGTTTTTCACCAATCACATCAAAGATATCCCCGACTTTCAGTTCGGGCGCGTCCTTCAATTTAATACCACATTCGGCACCTTTCAACACTTCTTTGACATCATCGGTTTTAATTTTCAAACTATCAATCTGATATTTGCCAATTTCGGTTTTACCACGCGACAATATAACCGTTGCATTACGCGTCACTTTACCGTCCAAAACGTGACAACCAGCAATTTGTCCCGCCGCAGAACTTTTGAACAACGCACGTACTTCCACTTTACCGTAATGTTCAATCGCATATTGCGGCGTAAACAAACGCACCATTTGTTCGGTCACAAAATCAAATAATTCATAAATGACATTGAACGGATAAATTTTAACTTTCAAACGGTCGGCGTTCTTTTGGATCGTCGAATTGGTTTTGACGTTAAAGGCAACGACCAACGCATTGGTGACCGAAGCCAAATCCAAGTCGTTATCGGTGACCGCACCCACACCTTTTGAAATCACAGCAACACGGACCTCATCGCTTTGGATATTGGCCAAAGTTTGTTCAATCGCTTCCAAACTGCCCGATACATCGGCTTTGAGGATAATATTCAATTGCTTCTTGTCGGTGTCTTTCATTGCCGCCAACGGATCAAAGCCGTCAATCGATTTACCCATTCCCGCTTTAATCATTTTTTCTTTATTTTTACGTTCTGCCACTACTTGCTTGGTTAATTTTTCGTCGACCACATAAACATCAACACCCGCCGTTGGGACTTCAGTAAAGCCAATCACTTGCACAGGCATACCTGGGGTTGCCGTTTTAATACTGCGCCCACGGTCGTCTTTCATCGCACGCACTTTACCGCTGGTGGTTCCCGCCAACAAAGTATCGCCAATTTTTAACGTTCCGTTCTGTACCAAAATCGTCACCACAGCACCACGGTTTGGATCCAATTTGGCTTCAATGATCGCACCACTGGCTTCTTTGTCATAATTGGCACGGTAATTGTTAACGTCGGCTAACAGTAAAATCATTTCCAACAGTTTATCCATGCCTTCACCTGTGACCGCGGAGACGGGAATAATCATCGTACTGCCGCCCCATTCTTCACCGATGATGTTGTACTCACTTAATTGAGTACGAATCTTTTCCAAATTAAATTCCTTCTTATCACATTTCGTTACCGCAACAATCATGGCTAAATTTTGGTTTTGAATGTGGTGAATGGCTTCCACAGTTTGCGGCATCACACCGTCATCACCAGCCACAATCAATATCGCAATATCAGTAATTTTGGCACCGCGTGCCCGCATTTTGTCGAAGGCCGCGTGACCTGGGGTATCCATAAAGGTAATTTTACGGTTGCCGGCCACTTCCACTTGGTAAGCGCCAATGTGTTGGGTAATGCCGCTGCTTTCACCTGCCGCCACATCACTGTGTCGAATCCGATCCAATAACGTGGTTTT